>NZ_JBFREL010000026.1:0-85458 GCF_052114265.1 Paenibacillus sp. MCAF9 | reverse complement strand
TTGTAGACCTCTTTAATCGTGAAATTATTGGATGCAGCAGCGGTCCGAACAAGTCAAAAGAGCTTGTTTACAAAGCCATAGCGAGCATCTCACAGAGACAAGATCGTATTAAAATGTTTCATACGGATCGAGGCAGAGAGTTTGATAATAAGCTCATTTCTGAAGCGTTAACAACGTTTGGCGTTACACGATCCCTTAGCCGAAAAGGCTGTCCCTACGATAATGCCGTTGAGAAGCAACATTTAAAATCTTCAAGACGGAATTCGCTAACCAAGTGCATTCCCTTACGGATGAGCAGCTTGATGTCGAACTCCATGATTACGTCCATCGGTTTAATTACCATAAGATTCACGGAACACTAGATTATCTAACTCCTGTTGAAGCCAGGAGTATGCCCTTATAAAAGTTGTTCAGTTTTATGTTGACAATCCAATGGCTCCCAGCTAAAGGCGGGGATATCAACGTTATAGCACAAAAAAGGACCCATCCCACTAGGATGAGTCCCTAACTCCCTCACTCTTACCGATCAGAACTATAAATCCCCTTCACCAAGCGATAAGCCATATTCGGCTTGCGATATTCGCTCAGCAATCCTTTGTTATTAAAGCTCCGCGCGCGATCACGGAAGTACGGCCTGTCGCTTCGGACATCGACGCGAATGTCGGCGAAGTGCCAGATGAGCGTGCCAGAGATGCGAGGGTCGTCGCGGAATATCTGCAACGCACGCGTCACGACATCCGCCTGATAGTCTTCGCTAAACAAGCGCGGCACCCAGCCCGCAGCGCCGAACTCGCTCATAATGACAGGCTTGCCGCCTGCGCCCTGCTTCTCGACATGAATGTAGTAGTTCTCCGGCATACTGCTGAATCCATCGACGCTGCCTTCATACCAGCCGTAGTATTTATTAATACCGATCACATCGAAATAGGACAGCACAATATCCTGCTCAGGATGCATAGTCGCGTAGGTAACGAGCCTGCTGCTATCCATACTGCGAATTTTCCCAACGAACACTTTCGTCAGCTCGAGCGCTTCTTCCATCCGCGTATCAATTTCGTTATGGGCTCCCCAGAAAATAATGGACGGATGATGATAATCCCGGGAGATCATTTCATCCAACATCTTAACGCCACGCTCAATGAAAACAGAGCTCGCCAGCGTTTCCCTAGTCATAAAACAGCCCCACATCGGAATCTCGCTCCAGAACAGCATCCCGTGCTCATCGAGCAAGTCGATCCAGAACTAGCTCTGTGGATAGTGCGATCCGCACACGATATTTCAGCCCATGTCGGTCAATATATCAAGATCCTTCAGCATCAGCTTCGGCGGGAAGGCAAATCCCCACTCGGGATGCTCCTCATGCCGGTTCACACCTTGTAGGTATAGCTTTTTGCCATTCAACAGAATGTCGCTGCCCAGCACCTCAACCGTGCGGAACCCTGTACGGTCTATGAGGTCATCTTCCCCCGCTTGAACGGTAAATGTATGAAGCGCAGGCTCACCTACATCCCATCTACGAATCTTCTTAAGGCTCCCTTGAGGCGTCAAACTCACAGTCTGACCGGCAGCAACCTGCACATGAGAAGCAGAAAGTGAAAGCTCCTCCGTGAAGGCACTCACCTCAACCTGACAATCTCCCTTGCTAAGTGAATGGAGCTCAATTTGCAGTTGAATATCCGCTGAGACATCCTTCAATTGATAAACAATTTTCATCGAGTCTATATACACATCAGGCAGCTCCTGCAGCTCAACAGAGCGGATAATCCCCCCGTAAGAATGCCAATCCGCAATGTCCGTTGGCAGCGTTTGCCAGTCCATCGTATTATCCACTCGAATAACGAGATCATGCTTTCCTTGAGCAAGCTGCGGCAGAAGGAGTGAGAATTGTGTAAATCCGCCAAAATGGTACCCTATATGCTGACCATCCACGTACACATCCGCATGATGGAGAATACCTTCGAAGACCAGACGAATATTCGCTTCCTGCACATTATCAAAATAAGTACGGTACCATGCCGCGCAAAATACTCATAAGTGCCTAATTCATTATTCCAACAGGAGGGAACGACATGCTTCCGAGAGCCTTCAGAAAATTGACAGGCCCATCCCTCTTAAATAAAGCCTATTTAAGTATGCTTATCATGGATCATTAGAATAAAAAGCAGAGGCACTTGAATGGTGGAGAGATTGTGAACGATTAATTCAGTTCAATAACATAAGGCCGCTCCTACCTGAGGAACGGCCTTCATTCATATATTCATTTTCGAAACGTATTCAAATCCCAGCGATCCGCCCACTTGATTTCTATCCCATCTTCCATAAAAGTGATAGGAAGCCATACATATCTTGAATCCGCTAGCTCTTCCGGTTGCCATCGGTCAGCCATAAAAATAAAGCTGTTCTCCAATCCCTGAACAGGAAACACATACGTGCTCTGTGCATAAAACGTCTTTCGGGCATTTGGTCCACTTAACGGATTATCCCTTAGCTCCCACCGTCCCATCATTCGATCCGACTCGGCAACGAGAGCCGCATTGGGATACCACCCCGTACAACCCGAGGATAGCAAGTAATACTTCCCCGCATGTTTAAACACCGCCGGCGCTTCCCGGGACTGGTCGATGAACGCTTTCGTAAACTCGCCATTCAAATCTGTATAATCATCCGTTAACCTCGAAATGATCAGGGTTTTGTTCCAGTCAGACGAATGAATTAAATACGCCGTTCCATCGTCGTCTTTAAATAATGTCATATCACGGCTATCCACGTCGTTAGGACGCTTGCTTCCCACATATTCAAATGGTCCCGCTGGATTTTCACTTACGGCCACGCCGGTTTTAGCCAGCGTATAGTCCTCACTATCAATATGAAGCCACATGACGTATTGACCAGTCCGATCGTTCTTCAGAACCTTCGGACGCTCCGCTACTTTAGACGGATGAAGGTCGTGATTCGGATCATCGGAAACCGCAGGCAACACGATGCCTTCGAATGACCAGTTGTATAAATCACTTGAAGAGTAGCAGGATATGCCAATGATGTCTACGCGCTGAATTCCGATCCGACCTAAACTGTTCGGGCCGTCTTTATTCTCTCCATACCAGTAATACTTACCGTTATCGAATAATATACTGCCGCCATGTGCCTGAATAGGCTTTCCATTCGTATCCAGCCACAATTCGCCCGGCTGGAAATCCTCATACTTTATCATTCCAACAACCTCCACTCTCGCGGATCTAGCGACCTTCCGCTTGCGCTTGCTTATTCGTTACTTCAATCACTTTCGTACCGCCTTTAGACAACCACTCTTCCTTGAAGGAAGCGAAATCCGCAGGAACGTCCTTGGATTCCACAATTATTTTTACGAATTTTTCATTTACCAAATCATTCAGCTGGCTTGGAATACTCGGATCGAGTTCCTCTGGATTAATGTTTAAATAAGCTAACGGATTCGGAACGGCGAAGTCGCCTGTCGATTTTGCCATTGCTATAATGTCCTCTTTATTAGGCGTACTGTCGGCTAAGAAGTCCGAATTCCAAGAAACCAATGCTTTTAATGAAAAAGCTTTATCTTTGCCCTTTTCTTCATCCGTCATGAGGGGTGTGATTTTATCTCCGTCTTTGCTGTAGTGGACCCCTTCAATGCCGTTCATCATAAGCTGCTGCCCTTCACTTGAGAGGAGGTAGTCTAGCAGCTCCAATGCTTTTTTCTTTTTCTCATCCGAGATGTTGGCATTAATAGACGTTTCCGCCCAGAAGTTATTGAAGCCATCCATTCGCTGAGCGCCTGTTTTCCCTACCAAGGTGCCTACCCATGTGAAAATCGACTTCGGATCGGCATTGGGATATGCCTGCTTGAACTTATCATAAAAATCATTATAGAAGGTCGCATTTGCGTTATGAATCATGATTCCGACTTTGCCCGTTATGAATTTCTCGATTTTCTGATCATCTGTATTCAACATAAACTCAGGATCAAGAATTTTTTCCTTGTAAAGCTGGTTTAGAAAAGAAAGCCCGTCTCTCGTTTCATCGGAAAGCACCTCCGGCGCCCATTGCCCATCTTTCTTCTCCCACCTATCAGTGCTCGTGTCGAAAGCGTTGAACAGTGGATATTGCCACCAAATCCCTCCAGCACTGGAGGAATAGCCGTACGTATCCTTCTTGTTATTGCCGTCTGGATCACCCTCGGCAAATGCCTTAGCAACCGCATAGAACTCATCGATCGTCTTTGGTACTTCTAGATTTAGTTTATCCAGCCAATCCTTACGAATTAGAATATTGTGACCGCTCACCGCCATCTTGCCGCTTCCGGATTCATTGAAAATAGGGAGCGCATAATGTTTGTTGTCGGTCGTTTTAGCTAAATGTTCAAAGTTGGCCAGCGACGCTTTAATATTCGGATATTGCTCTGAGTAATCTGAAAGCGGAAGAAGCATGCTCTCTTTAATCCACTGACGATATTGAACCGGACGGTCAACGCCGTAGGAAACAAATACATCGGGCATCTCCCCAGAGGCAATCATCACGTTCAGCTTCTCTTCCCAGTCATTCCACGAAGCTGTAATCGGCTTCAAGCGAATGTTGAGCTTTTCCTGCAAGTGCTTATAGATTTGAGAATCCTTCGAGTCAGCACCCTCGAACATCCAACTAAATACGGATAATTCAACAGGCTTTGTATTTTCAACGACTGGTTTAGAACTTGGGCTTGCAGTTGAAGAGGACTCACCCGCTTCGTTTTTCTCATTATTGCTTCCACATCCTGCAATAATCCCAACAAATAACAACACAACGGCAAGCAATACAATGAGACCTTTCTTTCTATTCAACATATTGTTCACTACTCCCCTTTTATGAATAATTAATTCATTCTAGTAATCTGACTGTCAACTCTTGATTGATCCAATCATTACCCCTTTAACAAAGTGCTTCTGAATGAAAGGATATACAATGATGATGGGAATGACAGAAACCATTACAATCGCATTCTTGATGGTGTCACCCAGCATGAAATCCTTGCTTACGAAGCTCCCGCTGCGGGTCAATTCCATATTGTTATTAATCAGAACATCCCTTAACACCATCGCTAACGGCCATAGTTCCTTATCGTTAAGAAACAACATCGGAACGTACCAGTTGTTCCATTGCCCAACCGCGATAAATAATGCGATCGTTGCCAGAGCAGGAAACGATAAGGGGATGATGATCTGGAAGAACACTCTCATATAACCAGCCCCATCGATTTTTGCTGATTCCTCCAGATCAATGGGGATATTTTGAAAAAATGTTTTGAGCACAATCAAGTTATAAGTGCTTAACGCTGCCGGAATGATCATAACGGCCAAACTATTTACCATCCCAAGGCTCTTGATTAGCAAGTAATAAGGAATTAGCCCCCCTCCAAAAAACATCGTGAATATGATAAAGAGAAAGATAGCGGTTCTACCCGGAAGATCTTGTTTCGTCAACGGATATGCCGCAATAGATGTAATCAAAAGCTGGTATAGCGTACCAATAACCGTAACGAATACGGAAACCACAACCGACATAAGAATCGTATTTTTCGAGAAAACGTATTCATAGGCTTCAAAAGAAATACTTCGCGGAATGATATTAAATCTCGTTTTGACTGCTTCTTCATACGGCAGTACGGATCCAACAAGTACATGCCAGAACGGGTAAAGCATAATACAAGCCATGAAAATTAAAAAAATGATGTTCAGTATATCAAATATTTTCCCAGAAACACTCGTAGATCGCACCATTATTCAATCACCTCAGTAAATGCCATGTCCGTTCATTTTTTTAGCCGCGCTGTTTACCGCGATAAGAAGAACAAAATTGATTACGTTTAAGAATAACCCGATTGCAGTTGCCATGCTATACTGTCCTTGCGTCAGCCCGATCCGGTAAACGTAGGTATCGATAACATCGCCGCTTTCATAGACCATCGGGTTGTACATATTAAACACTTGGTCGAAACCACCGCTCATCATGCTGCCAAAATTCAATATTAACAAAATTGATATGATCGGCAGCAAGCTTGGCAATGTAATGTGAACAATCTGTTTCCAGCGGTTAGCACCATCGATCACGGATGCCTCATACAGATCCGGATTGACACCGGACAATGCCGCCAGAAAAATAATCGTTCCCCATCCGACTTCCTTCCAAATTCCTGAAATGACTAGTAGTGGCCGGAACATGCTGTTGCTTGTCAAGAAATTAACAGGATCTCCGCCGAACAGAACAATAATGCTATTGACCAAACCCTCGTTAGACAGCAGTGCGAACAATATACCCGAGATCGTTACCCATGAGATGAAGTGGGGCAAATAAATAATCGTTTGAATCGACCGTTTGAAGATTCTGTGCCTTACTTCATTTAAAAGAATAGCCAGAATAATCGGGGCAGGAAATCCAAATAGGAGACGCATTAAATTGATTTCAATCGTGTTGGTAAAAACCTGCCAAAACTTATCGGTCGCGAAAATTTGTTCGAAGTGCTTAAATCCTACCCATGGACTGCCTAAAATTCCTTTCGTAATCCAAAATTCTTTAAATGCGATCGATGCACCATACATGGGGATGTAACTAAATATAATTAAAAACGCAACGGCAGGAAGCAGCATGAGATACAGCATTTTATATTTGACTATTCTTCTGCGTACATCCTTACCCGCTACGGCTTTCGCCCCAATTGTCGCCATATTATAGCTCACCTGTCTTCTTCTGCAGCCTGAACCGGCTGTCGTCTCTATTGAATCCGATGTTATTAAGCAAATTCACATTCGTGCTAGTCGCATCATCAATATAAATATGATCCTCTGTTGTTTCAACCGTAGACAATCTTCTGTTGTTCTCGATCCAAATCTCGTTACAATGGCTTGCCATTAAACTTCCCTGATAATATTCCGGTTGGAGCAAGCCATTCTCATCTCCATAATGCGATTTGAGCCGCCCAGCATTGGAATTCAATATGGCATTATGGCGGATATATACCCTTCTGCAGGATGAAGCATAAACCGCTTGCTGCGGACAATTGATAATGGTATTATTCTCGATCCACACTCGGTCAAAGACCGCATATTGCGTTCTCCCCATAGCAAGATATACACCCATGTAGATAACGGCCATGTTCCAGTGATTCACATCGCAGCTGTCAATCAAATTATTGCGGATACGCAGATTGCTTACTCCAAATCCTTCCGACCAGCGAGACTCGGAACCGCACTCAATTTGAATCGCTGACCCTTGATTCATAAAGAAATGATTGTTCTCCACCAAGCCATTGCTGGAATGCAGCAATATCCCTCTTGCGCGGTTATGGTGAAAGAAATTATTGCGAACGATATAGTTGCTGGAATCATATCTTCGATTAAAAAGGATCGCGCGTTCTGAAACCACGGCTGGGATCGGTTTTTCAAAGGTAAGCGTGCAGGTGTTATACTCCTTGTTCCATTCCACGCCTGCAATACGCTCCGTGATTTCGGCAGGCGACAGATCTTCATTTCGAAACTCGATTTCGTCCCCTACTGCAAAGGGATTACGCCATGCTAGCACACGAATTAAACGTAAGGTCCGATCATCGATTCGCTTAAAACCCTGAACTGAATTATCGTGAATGTTCAGGCAATCGTCGCCGTTGTAGCTGAAATCGCAGTTTTCAATCATAAAGTAACCTAGAGAATTACTGATATGGCAGCCATCTGCCGTGACGGAAATGCAACGCGTCGTTCCTGGCCGTTTCACAATTCTGCATTGTCGCAGCGCCCAATGGTGTTGATCTCCCGACGCTACGAAAGCATGTCCTGGCGCAGAATAGATCGTTACATGCTCGATTTGCAAATGCTGATTGCTTTTAAGCTCGAAAGCGTTAGCGTCATAAATGCAATGACGTACGATGTAAGCTTGCCCTGGATTCAGAAAGCGAAATTCTTCGGGGTTGGACAGTGCAATTCGGAACGTATTGAGATCCTGGCGACTAATATTCCGGAAATGGGTTTTGTGGAATTCACGGCCTAACTCGCAGCCTGCAGATAACGTCAGCGGGTTCATCGCGTTTAATGTCCGTATGTTCAGATCGCTCGGCGCTTGCGAATACTCCGGAAAGTGAAGATCGAAATAAGTGCTGTCTGAGGCTACTTCCCTTACTAGTCCGATGCTTGCCAATTGCCCGCTCTCCCAGTCCCAATCGACAGTGAAATTTTTGAATACCGTCCGTACGCAATTCCTTATGGTAAAGAAGTCTTCCACCGTAGAAAAGATGAATTCAGAGCCGCCACCATCGAACTGAAAATTGTGCATCCCTTCGAATATAGGATGATTGCCATTATAAAATCGATATATTCCCGAAGGGACGACAAGCTCGGACGAACGTTCCCGTTTGCAATAATCAATGGCATTCTGAAAGGCACTCCCGTTACAATACCCTTCCTCGGATCTAGCACCGAAATCAGCGACGCTAACTCTCTTATATCCACTCCATTCCGGAGCACTAATTGAGATTTCAGACATGCTCACGGCTGTATCATCATTCTTTACGCGCTCCACTCACCTGCCTCCTCTCTCTAACCACGCCTGTAAACTCTCTTGCTATATTGATTGTGCCATAGACGGCCATCCCTTAATATGTGCTGAGAATAGAACATTGGATGTAGTTTGTTACGATGTTGTATGGATGCTTATTCAAAAAAAATGCCCCGATCGGTGATCGAGGCGTCCTGCGTCCCTATAGCTCAGTGAGTATAACGTTATCGTATAGCACAGTCGCATTATACGTTTCTAACCCAATCCTCCCCTTGCTGAACGTAAAAGCAGGATCTGTTGCACTTAGTTGAAGAATGCCACCCACATACAAGTTTATTTGATTTCCAATAACTTCAACTGACACGCGATAAGTCGTCCCGACGTTGATCGTATAAGCTTTCGACGCCAGCATCGTCTGGGTTCCCGCTATCGTTTTCTTGATCGCGATCCCATGCATATTGCTGATATAAACAAAATATTTATGATTTGCATCCGTTAGACGAAAGACCAGATTCGCGAAACCGCCGCTTCCCGCGGTATTGCTTATTTGAATATCGCTAGCTAACGTGTAGTTGCTCCACGAGTCGATCCCTGCCGTTGCAAGGCTCCCTGAATAGTCCGTCTGCCTGTATTTCTTACTGCCGCTATCCGTCACGACCGACCAACTGCCCGATTGCACGGTCCATCTTCCTGCGGAGCTCTCGAAATTTTCGGATAATAAGTAAATGGAACTATAGCTTACATTAGGATTCCAATAGACCGTATCGTACAAATTGTTCGCATTCTGATTCACAACAAAACGTATCGCATCGCCCTTGATCACATCGAGCGTTATTGCGGGGGACGACACTGTCGTTCCATAGATGACCTGCTGCCAGCCGCTCGCCGGCCAAATTTGCGCGTTGTTTTTCAAAATCTTCACGTTTACGCCATCCGCTCCCGCCCCCGTGTTCAACATATAAATGGATTCGTTTGACGAGAGCGTAATTTCTCCGTCCTCCGGCGCTAACCATGTTCTTACAGAATCGCTGCCATCTGGAGATTGCAGATTTTCCCCTACGCTTAAAAAAGTCGAACCATCCCGCCACATTCTCCATGGGGCGTAGTAATTTGCCAATGGTGTATAAGTCGTGCCATTCCATTTGTGATAGTACCAAACCGGTCCCTGCGAGATCGCCCCAACGTCCTTAACCGCCTCATACTTCCTTGTGGATGCCGGAATGCTTCCGCTGGTCGCACCTGCCGACGTTGTGCCTGAACTAATATTTCCATTGTTGTCTTCGGCTTCAATCAAATAATAATAGGCCGTGCCGCTTTGAAGCTCTTGCCGATCGGTAAAGCTTGCTGTCGTTGATTCTCCAACCATATTACTGTAGGCAGGCGTAAAGCTTGGGTTCGTTGAACGGTAAATATTGTAGTGATTAAGTCCTGAACCCGTATCGGAAGCTGCCGTCCAAGATAACGATATGCCTAAGCTTCCGCTATTCCAAGCTGCCAATCCCCCGGACGGATTGCTTGGCGCCACAGTATCCAATGCGGAGATCGTACTGCCTAGATCGAATCCGGATGCGCTTCTCCATGCCGCCATCGTGTTGTAGCTAACCCCAAACCTTTCAGCTTGAAATGCCGTCCCGCTTACCTGATAGAATCGATTGTCATTGATAAGATCAACCGGTGCACTTAACCCAATTTTATAAGCTGAAGTTCCCGAAATCCCGTTCGCCATAATAATCCGATTATTCTGGAACAAATCTCCCGACCAAGGGTCCCCGGGTGACACATCTTTGCTGCTTAACGCATTCGTATTCGCTTGATCCACTGCAATTAAATTATTTGCGACAACGAGATTTTTCAAGCCTGAATATCTCCCCGTATCCGCTGTAAAGTCGCTTAATGCAATTTGGCCCGATCCGATCGAGGTTTCTCCGCGGTTGCCCTTCACTTTATTGTCCGTGATTCTCGAATTCATGTTCGCCATCGTCGTCACGCCGTTGCCTTTATTATCATGAGCGTAATTATATTGTACGTTGACATATTCATTAGACCAATCAATGTTTAATCCGGATGCATCATGCCCCGTGTTGCTGTCGGACATATTGTAAACCTCGTTAAACATGACATCAATATAGGAGCTTGCGACTGGCCAAATTCCTCCCGGTCCCCAGGTGACCCCTGTTCCGGCATATTGACCGGCATCATGTACAAGGTTCCATTTTATCGTGCTATGATTCGAATTCCCGATGACGATCCCTTGGTTTCCAAGCTGGTATGCCACATTGTTGTGAACCTTAACATTGCGAAATAACGCGGAGCTTTTAAGATTGTCCGATAATGTGCTATCCCAACCGGCAACTCCAATTGCTCTCCAACCCAAGTTATAGATTTCATTATTGCTAATAACGATATTTCGTGCGACTTCGCTATGCTTGTTTGTCGGATAAACCGCCGAAATCAGAATGCCTTCCGAATTACTATTTATACCAGGTCCGCGAACAAGGTTTCCATCTATCGTGATATTGGACCAAGCCCCTTCAGCATTATAAGTAATAACGATCGCTCTGTTCGTTGTAGTCGAGCTAGTTAGCGCATTCGTCGTTGTACACGCTATGTCCAATCCCGAAATGATCCAACCGCTCTCATTCGTCATGCTCACCACAGCCGGAGCCGAAGATCGAATGATAGGTTTGCTCCCGCTGCCATAGGCGGTCATTTGGATCGGAAGCAGAGCCGTTCCCGAACCGTTTAAGGTAACGCTTTCATTCCAAGTGTCACCTGATTTTAATAAAAGTTTATCGCCAGGATTAAACGTAAGGTTAGAAATTTTAGCCAAAGTTTGCCAAGGAGTGCCTGCGCTCGTCCCGTTATTATTATCATTGCCCGTCGAATTGCTTACATAATAGGTCGTACCCGCTGCGTAAGCCCTGTCATTATGAACGAAGACAATCATTGCTATAACGAATATCAATGCAACAAAGACACACTTTTTGGCCATTGGCTATTCCTCCTCAATGTGCAACTCATACAGGCGTGCCGTAAATTCCGTTGGAAGTGTAACAACTAACGCATTCTCAAGCTGACTCCAGCTCCAACTACGATTCTCATTCTGAGGAAACCCACATCGAACCGTTACTTTCTTGCCGTCACAATCCGGAATAGGAAATCTCGCCTCTTTCGCTCCGCCTTCCAATCTCCATACAGCCACATAAGCCTTCTCACCGCTTCTAAGTCCAAGGCTAAGCCAATGATCGCCGTGTTTAGGCAAGCCAATCGGCCAAAATGGAAGAGCCTTCGGAATTAATGCCCGGATACTCTTGTAATAGGAAATTCCTTCGCGAATCAATTCAAAGCGATCCGATGCAATGTCTGACAAGTGCCCGCTCTGATGAACTCGCATTAACATGCCGTTCACCATGTTAAAGATGACCTCTTCCCGATCTCCTTCCTTGAGCGGATATGACCAAGCAGCGGATTGCTCTGGTGTGAGCGCCGTAGGAGCAGCAGCAGATATCGCCGCAAACTTGCGGTAATCCATCTGATCGCTAATGGACTGCACGCTGTGCCTGGCGAGCAAAGCATAATCCATACGCAAACCGCCGCTTCCGCAATTCTCGATGACCAAATCCGGATAACGAGCAAATACGCTATCAAGCCAGCGCAGGTAGGCACGATTATGCTGAAGCAAGCCATCGCCGAAGCTATCGGCGTTAACCTCAGTTCCAATGCCTGCATTAATGTTATAGTCCATTTTGATGTAACCGACCTCGTACTCCGTCACTAGGCGATCGATTACTTCATCTGCATATTGAATGACCTCGGGATGTCGATAATCCAATTGATACCTGCCGTGATCAATGACCCGTTTGCCATGTCGCATGAAAAACCATTCATCCGACACTTGCTGCGCTAAAGGGCAATGAATGCCCATGACTTCAAGTTCCAGCCAAAGTCCTGGGATTAAACCTTTCGCCCGAATGTAGCCCAGCACCTCCTGCAATCCGCCTGGGAAACGCCTTTGTGACGGTTGCCAAAGCCCTACATCGCTCCACCATTCGCCATCCGCATACCAGCCAGCATCGATGCAATAATATTCGCAACCCGCCGAAGCAGCCGCATCGACTAAGGGTAAAATCTTCTCGGTCGTTGGATCAGCAAATAAACAATTCATGTAATCGTTGAAAATAACGGGAAGCCGCTCATTGTCTTCGTTCCAACGACGGATCTCTCGCCGATAACGCGTCAATTCCACAATCCCCTGTTCGAACCCTCCTTTGACAATCGCAATTGCCGCAGGAACGGACATAAATGCTTCACCTGGCGCGACATTTTTCCACCAATGGCTTTCATTCTCTGTAGGGCCGCTTAATTGCAAATAGAGTTGATCATTCGCCTTATCGCTAATCTCCCAATGCCAAGAACCGTTATGCTCGATTTGCCAGCACATGGCCATTCCCGCCTCAGTATTTTCATATCCACCCATCGGATGAAGATCGGCGGAAGACCAGGTTCCCGAATTGCTGTACGAAAGTCTTTTGATCGAATAATCATTTACTTTCGTTAAACCTAGCTCGGATAGCCTATAACTTCTCCACTGCAGCTCTCCGTGCCAAGCATTATGTGCAATATGAAGTCGACTTTTGGTTTCCCATGACCCGCGGCTTCCGCCCGAGATACCTGTCAATGTAAACGAGGAGACGTATTCCATCGGAATGGAATTCAAACTCTGATTGACGACCTCCGTCCAAGCTCGGATGACAGGGATATCGTTATAAAATTGATAGTGAACCGTCACCCACATACCCCTATCTTCCATAACCACTTCAAGTTTTCTTCCGCTTTCGTTATAGAAATCTCTGTGGCAATCGTACTTCAGCCTACCTCCCGGCATTGTCCCTGTGTATTTAGACGCATGATGATCGTTCCGATCTTCGCCCGTCACTTGCAGTTCGACGATTCGGCGCGTTCCTCGTACCTCCTCTGTTCCTCGTACATCTTCATTCGCTGGGAAGGGAGACAAATGAACCAGACGGACATCTCCGCATTCGGCAATCTGTATCTCCAAATAAATTCCATTTTCATAAATTCTAATCCAACTCAGCACTTCCATCGTATCCATCTCCATACCATAGGCCCTTGTCACTTTTCGTTCACCCTCTATTCTTGATTGATGGTTCTCATTGTGACACGGGCTCGAAGGCATTTCTATGTATTAATCAAAGAGATTTGGTTGTGGTTTCTTGTGTACGATGTTTTTATTGTCAATGCGCTGTTTGTACTCTAGCGGCGATTGACCAAGATGTTTCTTGAATAGCTTGCTGAAATGGGCATAATCTTCATATCCAACTAGCTTTCCGACATCATATAGTGATATATCCTCTTTCAATAGCGTAATAGCCGCATCAAGCCTTTTCTGAATTAGGAAATGGATAAAGCTTTGGCCCTTCTCCTGTTTAAACAGATGACTCAAATAGTTTGGGCTAATAAAGTACTGCTGGGCAAACTCTTTGAGAGATAGTTTGTGCGCATATCGTCGTTCGATGTCCTTGATAATCTCCTCAACGATTGGAAATGTTGTTAACTCCGACGGTTTCTTCTTATGCTCGTCAATTAACATTCTCATTTGTACAAGCAAATCATGGGGATTGCCGTAGTGGAGGACCAGATCTTGAACGGTAATGGAGTCCTCAGCTAATGATTGGGTCGACGAAGCGAAGTTCTTGATCACCACGACAAAAAAATTATAGATTTCAACTAGCCCACTTAAATGAATTTGATCTTTGGCGATTCCTCTATGTAAATCGAATAACGCCGCTTCCAGATGCTCAAGCTTTGTTGCTTTGCCTATCCGCTCCATGATAGACGGCAATGCCGCGTTTACTCTCGGCCTATAGCGGTAAACGCCTATCCTGCGGTTCAAGCTCGAGGTTTCAGCCATCATATTCGCTTGGTTGTAATATTTTGCGATTTGACTGTCGGAGTCGTTCGACAGACTTACTCCTACATCCCATTGAAACTCTGCGGCCATGGTTAGTATGTGTTTATACAATGACTTAAACGTATTCGAATCCATGTCGGAACGACTTAATAAATACGTCCATTTGAGTGGACTCGCCATGGCACGGAATAAAGCAACACCATGCTCTTGCAGCAATCGATCCGATCTCAGCAAGGATTGCTCCGATATGGCTGTTTTGCTCTTAACGATAGCAAAGGCATATCCTGCTCCTGCTCCTGCTCCCATTTCAACTCCCAATCCTTTTAACAACTTGGATACTTGTTGCAGAGTTAATCCCTTCTCGATCATTTCCAAAAACAGCATGGAGTTGTGGTAGGTTTGAAGTACGCGCTGATCCCGATCACGTTTAGCTAACCGATTGCTGCAATTATTTAATGTATCCCGCAATTCCTGTTCGTTGACAGGTTTTAGCAGATAGGCAAAGCAGCCAAGCTCCAGCGCTTGTTTCGCGTAGCTGAATTCACTGTATGCGCTCATGAACACCACCAGCGTATGGGGAGAAACACGGTTCACGAAAGACAATAAATCCAAGCCGCTTTTCCCTGGCATACGAATATCGCTGATCACGATATCGATCGATTGCCGCTTCAACAGGCTTTCAGCCAAATGTACGTCGTTTAATTTCGCTACAATTTGAAAGCCGAGTGCTTCCCAATCCACAATTTGTTCCATATCCTTCAATATCCACGGCTCATCATCAACGAGAATCAACTTGTACATCGTTTACTCACCCTTTCGCTTTAAGCGGTACGCTGACCGTCACAATCGTACCCCTATTTTTCCAACTCTTGATGGATAGTCCATAGGGCTTCCCATAATAGATTTGAATTCTTTTATGAATATTGACGAGCCCGATTCCTTGTCCCAGCCCTGCGGTTTCGGATGAGTTCTTATTCATGCTTTCAAACTCTTGCCGCATGCGCATCAAGCGTTCCTCGCTCATTCCGACTCCGTTATCCATCACCTTAATTAGCAATTGATTCTCCTCATTGATAGTCGCATGGATGTGAATGATCCATCGCCCTGTTTTTCCTTCGAGACCATGAAACAAGGCGTTCTCCACAAGCGGCTGAAGAATGAGCTTCACGATCGAACGAGCTCCGAGACCCTGATCTATGATTACTTTAAACTGCAGCCGTTCTCCAAACCTTATTTTTTGAATATCTATATATCGCTCCAGGTGCTCAAGCTCTTTGTGCAGAAGAACAAATTCATCCGTACGTGTAATGTAGCGGAAATAAGAGACGAGATTGTCAATTGCGACAGCTACCTCCCTCTTTGCGTTGGACAAGGCCATGCCTCTTATAGAGTGAAGCACGTTATACAAAAAATGAGAATTAATCTGGCTTTGGAGCCCGTTTAACTGAAACATTCGTTTCTCCATTTCTGTTTCATAGAGCTGCTGCTGGGATTGCAGCAGATTGTCCGTAAGCTTCTTGATTTCATTCATCATATTGTTATAGTGGTCCTGAATAATAGTAATTTCATTCTTATAGCCGAATCTCAACCGGGCATCCAGGTCACCGCTCGCTGCGCTATCGAAAATATCAGCCATCTTAGTAATGGGATGGGTTAAACGAATATTAAAGGAGATCGCGACCCAGATGACGATTAGAACCATGATCGCTATAGCCGAAATCACGATATACTGAATGATTGATGCCTTCCCCACCAGCTTATCCTCATTAATTAATGCAACGAACTTCCAACCCAAGCTTTTGATCGGGAGTGACTGGTACAAGTAATTGATGCCGTTCATTTGAAAATCGATGACTTTGTGATCCTGGTTCATTCTAGTCTGGGCATATATTTGTTCAAAATCGGGATTATTAGTCGAAGAGCCAATGAGATCGCCGCTCTCGTTCATAATATAAAGCTCTGCTTTATCCGCCAAATCCGCTGAGCGTAATATTTGCTGTATCCACTCCGTATCCAATAACAAAACGCCTATGTAAATTTCCTGCAGGTATCGGTTTGGGAGAACGGATTTAACCTTCCTGAAAGCCAGTATGCCCTGGTCTTTTAAAAATGGAGGAGAAATCTGCAGCTTATTGCTTAGTCTGTTCTTATTTTCCATCTCTTTTAAATACGCCACCATAGGATGCATAAGCAGTTCTCCTGTGGATACTAAGCGGAAATCTTCTGAACTAATCATGCCGATGGATTTTAAGGCAGGTTCCAGTGACAAATACGAGTTTAAATTTTTCAGCAAAATATCGGATTCCTGCCATGATTTATTCTCGAGCATAATGGACTGAACGTTCCGGTTAAAGAAAATCGACTTTGAAAGCTGATCCATTCGGTAAAAATATTCGTCGAAACGATTGTTAGTTTGCGTCACGAAAATATTAATATTATCGAGTGCGTTCTTTTTTAGAATATTAATATAAGAAAAATAGCCCACTGTCCCTAGAAGGAGAATGGGCAAAACGGCAATACAAATATTTGTGAGGATCATCCGAAAGCTTAATCTATACTTTCTTGTATAGGACACCAGTTCTTTAAACATGAGATCCTCCGAGACATATGATGATGGCAACAATTTCTCAGCAGTTCGGACAAGGGTTAACGACTCAATAATGTCACAATATAATCGGTTTGTCTATGTGTTTTATTGTGAGTTCGGGTGTGCTTTTATGTGTTTTTTTATTGTGCGAACCCGCAAGCCTTCAACCAATTGATGGCCATTAGCAAATTCCCGGTAGAATTCATGTGAACTTGATCCACGGTTAGTGTTTTGCCGCGCTGCTCCCTTAAATATGCTGTAAATGACTGATACTGAGGCACGAGAATGGCTTCAAATTCCGCCGCGACTTCTCTAATTATCTGATTATAGGGAAGAAGTCGTTCATTCTTCCCGTCGTTCGAATCTTCGGATAGGATTGTCGTTTCCATTACTATCAACGATGACCCCGTTTTGCTTTTCGTTTCAGCCAATAATTCCCGGTAGGTTTCTCTGAAATCATCGCAGCTGACATTTTTCCATTCATCATTTATGCCAATTGATACGGATACCCAGTCCGGCTTTAACTCAATTATATCTTCATTCCAACGTGCCTTTAGATCCAATATCGTCTCACCGCTTATTCCACGGTTCTCTACCTGCAAAGAGATTTCCGGTCGTACGATCGATAAGTAATCCCGAACGATGCGTACATATCCGCCTCCTATATTTTCAGGGTCATCCTTTCTGCCGCAATCCGTAATGCTGTCGCCAATAAATATAATTTTCTGTCCTTCCTGTAGCAACATGTGCCATCGCTCCCTTTATTTATTCAATAGATTGTAAACGAGTTGGGCAGCTTCCGCCCGCGTCGCATTGCTCTGAGGCGCAAACAAGTTGCTTCCTCTTCCACGCACCAAGTTCGCTTCTTCGGCAGCGGCAATGTAGGGTAGAGCCCATCTCGGAATATCATGCGCATCGATATAGCCGACTGTCGCCACAGGCTTTGGTTGAATGCCGGCCGAACGCACGATCATCGTGACCATTTCCGCTCGGCTGATGAATTGGTCTGGGGCAAACTGATTTGCGCTTATGCCTGAAGTGATTCCAGCTTTAATTGCTGCCGCTACACTATCCGCATACCATGCTTCCTCTCTGACGTCGATGAACGAATTGTTCACACCATCGGCTTCTAGGTTTAAAGCATTCGCCAGTAAAGTTACGAATTCTGCTCTGGTCGTTTTTCCTTCAGGGTTAAATCTCCACTCATCCACACCATTGACAATATGCTTTGCTGCCAATATTTGAAGCACCCGCTTCGCCCAGTGACCTTCCTTCACGTCGCTGAAAGTCTTGTTATACTCCATAACCGAATACACGCTAAGATGCTGCAGCGTTACCTTAACTTGATTCATGGCCTCATCGATTTCACCGCCGACATATTCCCATTGCCTCTTCGCCTTATCGTAATAGTAAATACCGAGAAGCTTCTCATCGACTTGACCGGGATCATAAGGCAGAGATAGCGTAATGCCGCCTGAGACTATATCGGTTGGGATTTCACGATTATCGGCAGTCTTGAGTTTGACTTCGAAATCATAAACTTCACCTGCGATTTTCATCGTCGCTTTGCTGCCGCTGATCGGCACGTTTAATATAGCAGAATCGTTAATAGGGCTCATGGTCACTTCAATCAAAGTACCGGTGATATTGCCTGATTGTTTTCTGAGATCATCCAGCGTCTCTTGACTGATGGTAATCGCCACTTTTCCAAGATGCACTTGAAGCGGATAATTCCCGACTTCCGATAAGAGGACGACAGCTTTCGATTGACCTTCATCCAACTTCACTTGAGCCGCCCCGTCCTTAATCTCTACCTTAGAGTGAGCGTTGCCGACTTGGCTTCCATGACTTCCGCTACCTTTATCGCCTAAAGCAACGATTGCTACTTCGTTAGAATGACCGCTTTCGCCATATGCATCGTAGGCTTCCGCAATAAAGTAATAGGTCGTTCCCCCTGTCAGCCCAGATACAGTAAGATGGGTCACGCTTCCCGCATCAATCTTGCTCGAATACACTCCGCTGGCTGTACCGTACTTAATGTTATAACCTGTTGCTCCGGCTACCGCACTCCAACTTAATTGCGCCTCTCCATTTCCGGCTATTGCGCTAATCGTTGGAGTTTCAAATATCTGTTTGCTAAGAATCAAATATCCATATTGAATTGGGGCTTTTCCAGCACCGATCCCACTGTTGTATTCAATCCATCCATTTCGGGCATCTCCATTACCTGGGTTGATGAAGCTTCCGTCGCTATAATTGGCAAGTACAGAGATCCCTAAGGCGGAACCGTCTTTAACTGAAATTCCTCCCGGGATGATTTCGCCCCAAGGAATACTCAATTCGTAACTAGTAGACTTCGTCGCTTCGTCTCTGGTGATCTCCATTTCGCCAGCGGTAAACTCACCTGCAGCTTTGCCGGCAATAGCATTGTAACGATACCCGACAGCCTGGCCTTCATCTGTTAACCCAAATGCGAATTCAGTGTATCCTTTGCTTCCCGGAATAGTTCCTCTATCGGGATCTATGGCGATCTGAATGCTGGAGCCTTTCCACAAATCGGCCGCATTCGAGATAGGCAAACGATGTACGTCTTCCATAACCTTAATTGCGATATACAAATTGTCATTATCCCACCGGGTATGCCCTAGTGCATTTAACCTTTGCGGAGTCCATTGATCAGAGAAAGTGCTTTCAATACTTTTCACCTGGGCTCTCTGATCCATGACAAACTCGGGCGTCCCCCATTCTTGGATTGAGCCGTCAATTGTCGGCCTAGATTGTGTGAATAAGCTGCGCAGGGCGGTAACTTGTTTGTTTACTTTAATCCGTCTCGACCCGGTAACACTCCCGGTCATATCGTAAACCTTGTATTGCAGAGTATGCTCTCCATTGCTTAAGCCCTTTACGGTATATGCATAAGGCGATACCGTCATTTCCTGAATCAATCTATCATCCACGTACAGCTCAACCTTTTGAATGGGTTGTATTCCCGCGATATAAGGCATAGTCTGTAAATCGGCCACATTTAATTGATAACCATCGCGAAAAGTTGCGAAATCAACAATCTTCGGTTGCTCGGTTTCCGGGACAGTCGGTCCGGTTGTTAGATGGACAGCCTCTGAAGCAGCCCCTACATTTCCGCTCCGATCTTCTGCTTCTACCTTGTAATAATACGTCGTGTTTGGCTTTGCTTCTTCTCTGTCAATAAAAGATGTCGTAGCGGATTCTCCCACCATATTGGAATAAGCTGGCGTAAACGCCGCGTCCTCGCTTCTATAGATGTTATAGTGCAGTATCCCGTTCCCCTGATCTTCTCCCGCCGACCAGGTTAACTCCGCATAACCGTCAAGCGTCGCGGTAACTTGATTTACTGTCGAAGGAATCGACTCATCAATCGGCAGCATTTGGGTATTGACGTCAAACCCTGTACCCTCTTGCCATGAAGAAAGATTCCTATATGTTGTCCCATGATAAATCGAGTTGAAGGTTAGCGCTTCACTAGCGACATAATTATGATCAATAACATCAAAGTTCGTATTTTGAGCAATATCGAAAATATTGAAGTTCGTTATTCCTCTGGCAACCGCAATGTGATTATCATGAATCTTATTTCCCGTCCACGTTCCATGCGGATTAGAAGCGCTGTTGATCGCGGCCGTATTGTCTACGTCTACAATGATCATATTATTTGCGACATCCAGATCATGCTCTCCTGTTGAGAGATCGGGTCTTCCCGTAAAATTACCGAGCGCGATTTGACCATCCCCGTTCGATTGTTGCCCTTGATTGCCTCTGACTTTGTTATTCCATATTTTTGTGCCGTAATTACTCATTGTCGTTATTCCGTTGCCTTTGTTATCGTGCGCGTAATTATACTGAACGGTAATATTGTCACAGTACCAATCCACGTTGACCCCTGATCCGTCATAACCCGATCCCGCGTCCCTCATGTTATAAACTTCATTAAATTTAATTACGGAATCCCGAGAGGCGATGATCCACAAGCCTCCAGGCCCCCAAGTATCGATGCCGAGACCTCCATCATGCACAACATTTCTTTCTAAAACGGAATGATGAGCATTTTGCAGAACGATTCCTTGAACGGCAGTATGATGCACGTAATTTCCGCTGATTTTAAAGTTTCCAAAAAGCATTTGGGAGCGCAAATCCTCGTTTTTCGCGATATCCCATCCAGCAGTGGTTATCCCATACCACCCCACATTATGGACCTCATTGTTGACAATCGAAACATCAGTTGCAACCTCTTTGATGTCGGTTCCCGGAATCAATGCCGTTATCATAATTCCATTGCTATTACTGTTGTAATTAGCGCTGTATACGTCATTCTCTTCAATTCGAATATTTTCGTACCGCTCGGCATTATCATAAATAACGTTAATTCCTACTGTAATATTGTTCGACGATAACGTTGAAGATGTTAGGATGTTAACGGCTAATCCCTTAATCGTCCAGTGGCTTAAATTATATCCAGTGATAACATTTCCACCGCTCGGGGCATTCCACGAGATGACAGGCTTATCGCCTAAACCATAAGAAGAAACAGTAATCGGATATTCCTTCGAGCCGGAGCCCTTCAAAACAAGCGGTTCATTCCATGCGTCGCCCGATTTCAAAAGGATGGAATCCCCTGCACTGAAAGTCGAAATATTGACTTTATTAAGCGTTTTCCATGCGCGTTCAGCGCTTAAGCCATCGCTCGCATCATCGCCAGTGCTGGAACTGACATAGTAAGCTGTATGACCATCCGAATTAACTGGCGCTAATACCTTTTGTACCTCGATAGTATCGAAGACAGCAGTGGCCCGCGACATATTCAAAGCAATCTTTCCGGTTGCAAGAGTTGTGTCTAAAGCAGACAGTAGTTTTACGCCGTTAATATAAAATTCGATATCTTTACCCGCTGCTACGCCTTTGAATATGTAGGATTTTCCATTTTCCATGCTGAAAGCCGCTTCTGATAGCGCTGTCGCTACACCGTCCAATACTTTGACAATCTGGATTTTCCCAGCTTCGATATACTGTAGATCGTATCTGTTATGAATATCCTGATATCTCAGGCTTAAGCCAACCGTTCCATCCTGGCTGATGGCTGTCGGCATAACTTGAGCTTGTACAGAATAATCAGCCCAAGCGCTATTGCCTGTATGGGAAATACCGCCGCTACTATCCGTCTGCGAATAAACTCGATTATCGGACAGATCAGTCACGGCAACATGATCGAATTGCACCGATGTTGCCCATGAAGCAATCGCTACCTTACCGGATGGAATATAACCGTTATCGTCCGTAGTCTCTATAACCAGATCACCGTCTCTATATACACGGATTTGATTCCCTATGACATCGATTTTCATGTGCACAAACCTTGAGACATCAAGAGAAGGACCATCATATGCCTTTAACCACTCTTGAGCGCTGCCGTTCTGCTTCATCAACCTGATGTACGATTCACTCATGTACAAAAAGTAAAAGTGTTGGTTATCCTGATGCCGAAATTCCAGCATCGCTCCAGCACCGCTGATTAGCTTCACATCCGCTTCAAAGGAATAATCCGTCCAAGCATCGCTCCCTGCAATTAGCTCTGCTCCCCCGTTGCTGGAACTCTGTTGATAGACTTTAGACGATTCGCCTTGTACGCTGGACCACTCGCCTCCATTATTTGTCCACCCTGCAGCACTTCCATTCTCGAATTCATCAGAAAATAAAATTCCTCTCGGACTTTCGACAGTAGCCCAGGTTCCGCTTTCAGGCGTCCAGGCTGCAGCTTCTTCGTCTTCAAAATTGTCAAAGAAAATCGAGCTTTCACCTGCTTGAGCATATGAAATATTCGTTCCCGTCGGCCAGCTCGTCGTCAACAACATCACAATCATCACAACTAGGAAAACTCGATTCCAAATCATTGTTTTCAATTTAATACCCCCCGTGATTGGACCTCTTAACATCATTATCCTATCACTTCGTCCATCTCTATTAACATGTACTTATCTTTGAAACTGCTATGTGTTTTGGTGGTATTTTGGCTTCAATATTTGATGAATCTGATCAAGCATAACTAGTATGGTTGGTAGACAACGTAGATTCTGTATAATATTCGGCAATAAAAATAAACCAACCATTGTGATGTCACAAAGATTGGTTCATTCATCCTTATCGATTTCATTTCAATAACAATTAAGTGATACATAAAACATAAGTGTAGAGATAAATTCAATTAATGATATCTATGCTAAGAAGATGGTTGTCTCGGCAGTTTGACAAACGGAAACCATTTCTTGATTCGGTCTTTCGTCCGTAATTATTGCTGTGACAACTTTCAAATCCGCGAAAGAAACCAGCATGCTCGTACCGAACTTAGAGTGATCAATTACAATATACGACTCTTTTGCTTTTTGAATGGCAACACGCTTGATTTCTGCTTCATGCATATTGGAGTTGCTGAATCCGTGCTGAGGATGAAGTCCCGTTGCTCCTAAGAACACCTTGTCAAATGCCATACGAGAAATCGTCTCCAGTGTGACAGGCCCAACCATTGACTTGGTCGTATCCATTAATATGCCACCAAGAACTATGGTCGGAATCCTTTTTTCTGACAACTCGGCAGCTACGTTAATAGCATTCGTAACAACGGTAATATTGGCATCTTCCGGAAGATGCCGTGCAATCTGAAGCGTCGTAGAACCTCCATCAATAAATATCGATTCACCAGGCTGCACTAAGCTGGCTGCAAGACGCCCGATTCGTTCTTTCTCTACTCCTCGTACAATAGAACGCTCTCCCAGGGCAACATCTTTCGATGCAAGAATGGCGCCACCGAACGTTCTTTTAAGCAGGCCGCTGCGTTCCATTTTCTCCAAATCTCTTCGCACAGTCATATCCGTTACGTCGAAGTGTTCCTTCAATTCCGATATTTTGACCTCACCTTTGGTCTGTAATTGTTGAATTATTTGTTTTTGTCTGTCATTCAAGTCGTCCTTCATGGCACTCCCTCATATCTCCAGCAGATGGTTTTTAAGCAAAAGCAATAAACGATTACATTTCCGAAAGGTTGTATCTTTATTGTATGGAATGAATTCTTGGAAATCAACATAATATGTTTCATTTCATAATGTTTTCGTCTATTTTAAACATTTTACTACTTGAAACTACTTCATTACTAATCGATGTTCAATCGATCAAATAGAAAATCCACGATATGGACAGCTTTCACTCGTTCAGGAGAGCCATGCTTCTCAATCCCATGCTTCATTTGCAGCAAGCAGCCAGGATTGCTGGTCACAATGTATTCCGCCTGTGTATTATTCGCGTGCGCCATCTTATGCTCCAGTATTTGTCCTGCCATTTCCGGTTGAGTCACATTATAAATACCTGCAGAGCCGCAGCAGCGATCCGCTTCTTTCATTTCAACATAATTTACGCCATCAATCTCTCCCATAAGCTTTCTTGGTGCATCCGATGCACGCATGACATTACGGAGATGACAAGAATCTTGATATGTTATACGGAGCGATTGCTCCGCTTTACTTTTACCTCGTTCTGAGAACTGCAGCTTGCGGCCTATCCGAACCAGAAGATCGGAAATGTCAATGACCCGCTCGGCAAACCATACGGCATCTGCTTTCCAATTCGGATCATCATGGAGTAAATGATCGTATTCGACCAGTATTGCTCCGCAGCCTCCCGCATTGGTTACGATAAAATCGACGTTCGCATCCTTAAAGGCTCTGATATTCACCCGCGCCAGAGATTTGGCTTCTTCGGACTCCCCACTGTGGGCGTGCAAGGCGCCGCAGCAATTTTGAGTCACGGGTATGAGCACGTCAAATCCCGACTCCGTTAACAATTTAACGGTATGGATGTTGGTTTGTGTAAACATCATATCCATGAGGCAGCCTCGAAATAATGCAACGGTAGCGATTCTTTCCCCTTTAGCCAAGTGCCTGACCCCGATTTTCTCGGCCACTCCTTTATATGATGTTTCAGGTAATATGTTCTCCATCTCCCGCAAATGCGATGGAAACAGCTTCATCATCCCGCTGGCGTGAGCGACTTTGCGAAGCCCTGTTTTCTGGTAGGCCTTAAGAGCGCCACCCAGCAGTCGCATCCGTTTTTGATGAGGGAACATTTCTTTTAATACGGTGCGGCGAATCCCTTTTACCCACCAACGATGCCGATCGGTATGTTCTTCAATTGCATCCCGCGTTTGTTCGATAAGCTGCCCGTATTTCACGTCGGCGGGACAAGCAGGTTCGCACGCTCGGCAGCCAAGACAATGATCCATTTGCTCCTCAAATTGCTGGTCAGGCTCCATTATGCCGTCAACAACCGCTTTCATTAAGGCGATTCGTCCTCTTGGTGACTCTGCCTCAATACCGGTTTCCCTGAAAGTCGGACAAGCAGGGAGACAAAATCCGCAGCGCATGCAATTGGTTAGCTGCTCATAATCCAGTTTGGCTGCGAGCTTAGAAGCCATCGGGCTTCTCGGCTTGTCTATGCTTTTCTCATGCATGTCCGATTACCACCCTTTTCCTTGTTTCCTTCGCGAACATTTTTCCTGGATTAAGAATGTTCAGTGGATCAAACGCCGACTTGATCGCTTTCATCACTTCAATACCTGCCGCACCTACTTTCCATTCTAAGAATGGAGCCTTCACGATACCAACTCCATGCTCCCCCGTAATTGTACCTCCCAAACGGATAGCGGCTTCGAAGATTTCCTCGAACGCGGCCTCCACGCGATGCACCTCTTCATGATCTCGAGCATCCGTAGTCGCCGTAGGATGTAGATTGCCATCGCCTGCGTGCCCGAAGGTGCAAATCTGAACATTATGTTTCTTAGCAATCCGGTTTATTTCCAAAACCATGTCAGCTATCTTTGAACGTGGGACAGTTGCATCCTCAAGTATCGTCGTAGGCCTCAGTCTCGCTAAAGCCGTGAATGCACTGCGGCGCGCTGTCATTAATTTCAGTGCTTCTTCTGCGGTTTCTGCAACATCAATACGATCAGCCTGCTCACTTCGGCATATTTCTTCAATCATAGCTATGTCTCGCTCAACTGTCTCAGCTTCGCCATCCTGCTCGATAAGCAAAATCGCTTCCATATCCCTTGGCAATCCGAGCTTCGCATAATCATCGACTACCTGAATGGTTGGACTGTCCATAAACTCCAGCGTTGCAGGAATTATCCGGTTCTCGATGATTTTGGATACCGTTCTCGCAGCTCCATTGATATCTCTGTACATCGCCAGCATCGTTTTTTTTGTTTTTGGAGGCGGAATAAGCTTAAGTGTAGCCTCCGTAATAACGGCAAGCGTTCCCTCTGAGCCGACAAGAAGCTTCGTAAGATCGTAACCAGCCACATCCTTCATCAGCTTTCCGCCCGTTCGCAATATATCACCATTGGCTAAAACTGCTTCGAGTCCGATAACATAATCTTTGGTCGTTCCGTATTTGAGACCACGGAGACCGCCAGAGCATTCTGCAATATTTCCACCGATTGTGGAAATGGACATACTGCTCGGATCAGGCGGGTAAAAAAGCCCTAGATTTTCAACCTCAGTGATAAACTGCTTCGTGTTCACGCCGGGCTGTACAACTGCCGTCAAATTTTCAAGATCAATCTCCAATATCCGATTCATTCTGTGCATAACCATTACAACGCCACCAGTAACAGGAACAGTTCCTCCGCATAAGTTCGTTCCCGAGCCGCGGGTGATCAAGGGAATACGATGACGATGGAGAACCTTCATAATTGCTGAAATCTGATCGGTCGTTTCCGGATAAATGACGCCGTCAGGCAGTGCTTGCTGCATCGGCGTACCGTCATAGGAATGGGTAATCAGCGACTGGGGATCGTCTTTAAAATAGGAATCGCCTACAATCATTTTTAACTCACTTTTAACTTCAATACTCAACATCGCAAGTCCCCCCGGAATGAAAATGGACGAGAAACACAAACGGCTCTTTATAGCGCACAACAGACAGGAGCGTTGGTTTCTCGTCATAAAAACATCTAAAATTTATGGTTCAAACGGTAATATAGATCATTCCAGCGAATCTCGTTCTCCAAGCTCGTCATCGTAGAGTTCTGATTGATAATGATGCATTCGATACCGGCCATCTTAGCCCAGTCAGCCATCTGCTCGCTTGTAACATGAAAAGAGAAACCAAAGTGGTGCGCGCCGCCAGCCAAAATCCACGCTTCCGCAGCATCTGATAACGACGGCTCAGGTTTCCACAGAATACGCGCTACCGGCAGGTTCGGCATTTCCTTCTCATTCTTCACAGCAGTTACTTCGTTCACTATCAGACGAAATCTGTCTCCAAGATCAACTACGGTAGCATTGATTGCTTTACCACTTTTCCCATTAAAAGTGAGACGAGCCGGATCGGCTTTACCGCCGACGAACAGCGGATGAACCTCAATCTTTGGCTTGCTGACGGAAACTGTCGGACATATCTCTAGCATATGAGCGCCGAGCACAAGCTGATTGCCTTCCTGCATGTGATATGTATAATCTTCCATAAAGGACGTGCCTTTGTTTTCAGCCATTATTTTCATCATGCGAACAAGAGCGGCCGTTTTCCAATCACCCTCTGCTCCGAAGCCGTATCCGGCAGCCATAAGCCGCTGCGCAGCTAGCCCGGGCAGCTGTTTCAAGCCGTGTAAATCCTGAAAGCTTGTTACAAATGCACTGTAACCGCTTTCTTGAAGAAACGCTTTTAATGCTATCTCGATACGTGCTTGTTCCCGAATCGCATCACGCTCGGTGCCTTCACGTTGGCCGTTCTCTGTGAAGTCATAAAGCTCTGTGTACTCATCCATCAATTCCTTGACTTGTCCATCCGTGACATCCTGCACACGTTCCGCCAGATCACCTGCAGGATAACCGTTCACCGACCAACCGAACCTTATTTGTCCTTCTACTTTATCGCCTTCCGTGACGGCGACATAACGCATGTTATCACCGAAACGAGCGATCTTCATCGTTTGGCTTTCCGTAAAGCCGGCAGCCGTTCTCATCCAAGAACCGATTCTGCTCCGTACTTGCACGTCTTTCCAGTGACCTGCAATGATTTTACGGGCTATGCCAAGACGGGCTCCAATAAATCCGAATTCTCGGTCGCCATGTGCCGCTTGATTCAAATTCATGAAATCCATGTCAATGCTGTCCCATGGAATATCTACATTAAACTGCGTATGAAAGTGAAGCAACGGCTTACGCAGTTGGGTAAGGCCTGAGATCCACATTTTTGCTGGCGAGAACGTATGCATCCAAGTAATGATTCCCGCACAATGATCGTCTGAATTCGCTTCCAGACAGACACGACGGATAGCTTCCGGCGTTGTTACGACTGCTTTAAATATGATTTTATAAGAAAGAGCATCGTCTTGATCCAGCCCAGCGACCATTTCCTTCGCGTTGTCCTCCACTTTCGACAAAACTTCTTCACCATACAGTCCCTGACTTCCGGTTACGAACCAAAATACATAAGGCTTAGTCTGCAGCATACCTTTATCCTCCTTAGAATGTGTTTAAACAAATCGCAATTCCAATCGATAATCGACGGTTTCACTCGGCTCTAATATACGGAGCGATCCTCTCTCCCTTTCATCCGTCCTTCCTCTCGTCCAGCAATTAGACGGCTCCAGTCCGAGTACATGCTCACCTGACCCTGGCATTCGCCACTGAACGAATTTCGGAAGTGTGACAGGATCCCATTCCAATTCTACCGATAAGCCATGTGAATTGGTGTTTGCAGGACGAATCGGGAATGAGGGACTCTGAATACGTGCAAAGACCGCATCCTTGCTTTGATCAGGTTTATGATAATACACTTGTTCTCTAAAGGTAGGATCAGGGGATTGCCATAATCCCATCCTTCTCATATCCATATCACTGTCGCGAGTTGACGTTCTTCCTTTGGGAAGTTCCACTGTTGTGTCCTCGGCAAGCAGCGGGAACCCGAAGTTGAAATGATATAGCATCATATGAGGCGCAGGACGGAATCCAACGTTCTGAACGGAATCTAGGATCGTTATGCGATTTTCACCTAAATGGCTAGTTATTGTTCTAGTCAGGCGTAGATGCTCTCCAAAAATCGTGGTCTCCTCTATGACTCCACGGACTCGCAGCACATAATCATCGCCCGCCCATTCAGACCAAGATGAAATTTGACGTGCTGGCGTATGATGAATTCGGCCATGAAGACCGTAAGCACCGTCGCTGTCTTTACCCGGCGATCCAACCTGTGATAATCCGCAGGTCATAAGCAATCCACCAGATGCTGTTCGCAGCCATTCCGTTTCTCGCTGATCGTAATAAGAAGGGTGAGGCTCTCCATTGCACGAGGTCCAACTAACTGGTATGCCATGCATTTCAGCAAGTGAGATGTCCATTCCCTTGCTTGGCGTTACCCAGTAACATAACCCCCCTCCGGTTCGCACTCGGAATGTGTCTACTCCCGCTTCAGGCCCTTCACTTCTTGTATAACGTTCAACACCGCCAATTTGCTCAATGCGGCCAACTCTCGCTTCCAGCTCGCGACGTTTCCATTTCCTTCCGTAAAGCTCCACGTTTTCATCCCCCTTAAGCAGTGCTATTCCCAGTTCAGCGAAACCGTATTATCTGTTTTCTCTGACTCCAAAGCCGCCGTGAATAGTCGATGGCTCATGGCAGCTTCTTCAGGTTTCGCACATTGGAAGGAAGATTGGTTGTTTTTTCCATTTGCGATCTCATCGCAGAAAGCTGCCCACATCTGTAATATCGAGTCCGAGAAACCGAATTCGAAAATACCTCCAGTAATCGTTCCATAGGTTGATTTATATGGAACATCTGAAATATGCCATGCCTGCTCGCCCCCTGGCTCGTATGGAAGGAATGCGACTTGCTTCGGGTTCTTGGTCGTGAACTCTGCAGAACCTTTTGTGCCGTTAATGCGGATAAACCAAGTATTGGCATGACCTGGAGCAATCCGTTTCATGGAAAGCACCATCGGGAAATTATACTTATCTGTTTTGACGTCACATGCCAATATCGCATTATCCCATGTTTCACAAGCGGCCATGCCGCCTTTACCATCCGGACGTTCCTGCACGATTTTACTAAGCAGTGACCTTACGTTAGCTGGCTTCCAACCGAAGCGGAACGGCAGATGTGCGACGTGCATGCCCAAATCACCCATGCAGCCGTATTCACCATTAGTTCCGATACGACGCTTCCAATTGATTGTTTTGTTCGGATCGAGGTCACTGCTATGCCAGAAGCCGGCTTCAACCTCGATAATTTGTCCGAATTTTTCTTGATTAACCCATTCGACAATCAGCTGTGCTCCAGGGAAGAATGGAAATTCAGAGGAGCAGCGAACGATCACGTCCGGATTCTCCGCGATTGCTTTCATAATTGACTGATTGGCTTCTGCATCGATGCCAAATGGCTTCTCACCAAGCAAATGTTTTCCAGCTTTAATGATATCTATATATAATTGCTCATGCAGGTTATGCGGCACTGCGCAGTAGACAGCATCCACTTCCGGATCCGCAATGAGCTCGCGGTAATCGGAAGTGGTTTTCTTCACGCTAGGCACGTTATTCTCGAACCATTCTGTCGCAGGCAGATGCGCATCGCATACATGTGTAATCTCAGGAATATAATCCACATTGCTCAAGTGGCACCAACGCGCTGAGGCGCTTGCAAATTCTTTTCCCATTAATCCACAGCCGATAACGCCGAAGCGAATGACTTTTTTCGCCATGCCGATTACGCTCCTTTCAAAATAGCTAATGCTTGCTCAGGCGTCGCGCCTTGGTGAACTACAGCCATAAATGCGCGAGTCATCGCCTCTGGATTATTATGTTGGATGACATTGCGTCCATATACAATTCCTGAAGCTCCCTGCTGCATAAGCGCGTAAGTTCTCGACAATATTTCTTCGTCAGAAGCCCGTCCGCCGCCACGCGGCAATACCGGCTTGCCTGATGCCGCTTCTACAACCTTATGATAATCCTCTACGTTATCGCATGGATCGGCTTTGATGATATCCGCGCCAAGCTCCGTACCTTGACGAACAAGCGGAACGATCTTCGTAATGTCACCGTCGACCATATAGCCGCCTTTTTGCTCATTCGGAAGCATAACGAGCGGTTCAACCATAAGTGGCATGCCATAACGCTCGCATTCCGTTTTCAGCTTTGATATATTTTGCACGCATTGACGATGAAGCTCCGGTTGTCCCGGCAGAAGCAGCAGATTTACAACGACACATGCTGCGTCCAGGCGAACTGCTTGTTCAACCGGATTATGAATGAGTTCACTGAATAAGTGTGAAGGAAGCTTCGTGCCGTATACGTTAGCAACATCTGTACGCAGCACGAGTGAAGGCTTTTCTTTGCCTGGAATAGCTTGAAGATGCTCTGCTTGACCAACGCTAAGCTGTATCGCATCGGGATTGGCACGTACAATGGTCTCGATTGCTGCTTTCATATTCTCAATGCCAGCCAAGAATGAATATTCATTGAAAAAGCCATGATCGATCGCGACATCAAAGCACTTGCCTTGTTCACTAAATAAACGATTTAAACGAGCGGTAACGGACATATTTGACACACCCCATATACTTGTTTTATTGGTGATTACGCTTTGTTGCTGCTGCGGAACGTGCGCATAATATGCTGCGCATCTTCTTTAAAGTCCTGAATGACATTCATCATGAATTCGTGATAGAAAGTCTTCTCTTCGGACTGGATAAAACGTTCTTTAGCCCGGTCAACAACCTTAAGCGCCATCCCTGTGTAATAATTAATTTTAGACGCACCGTGATCGATCGACTTATGGAAGTCTTCCTCCGACAATCCAGACCCACCGTGCATCACAATCGGAACACCTGCCGTATTCCGAATTCGCTCCAAGCGCATTAAATCCAAAACTGGTTTTTTCATATAAACGCCGTGCACAGTACCGAATGCAGCGGCAAGCGCATCAATACCGGTTCGCTCAACAAACTCCCTTGCTTGCTCGGGATCGGTATAAAGCGAAGTATCGTCAATGATGGAATCATCATCTTCACCTTCCGCGCCGCCGCTTTTTGGCCGAGTTACGTAGCCAAGCTCTCCTTCCACCGAAACGCCAAGCGTTTTAGCAATCTTCACGACCTCTGCGGTTCTGCGAACATTTTCTTCATACTCATACTCCGAACCATCAAACATGATTGCGTTAAAGCCTAAATGCATCGCATTCGTTACCGCGGAGAAGCTCTTTCCGTGATCGAGAAGGATGCTGACCGGTACCTTGGCACGGTTCATCGCTTCTACCATAATGGGTGCAATCTGCTCGAGCGGTGTATACTTAAAATGAATTTCAGCATGGCATAGGATGACTGGCGACTGTTCATCCTCAGCGGCCTCAATGATTCCGCGAACCATATCTAAATTTATCGCGTTAAAGCATGGGACCGCATAGCCCCTACGAGAAGCATCCCGCAGCATTTCACCCATGGAGACTTTAGACAAATTACCTTCCACCTTTCTATCAGTCTATATTATTTAATGTTCGTTTCAAACATATTATAGTTAATTCCTATGTAATAAGCAACCATGAAGTTTAAATAATTAAATTCGTTTTTTTCGAATATAGTATTTGGAACAGCAAAATTCCATTAATATCGCTGTATATCAAAGTTTTCAGCTATTTTGTTTAAAAGATTATTTTCAAAATTTCTATTATACAAACAAACAAAAATTGTTTATAATGAACATACACTTATTATTGGAGGGATTATAAATTGTCACTAATGGGACTCGACATCGGAACGACTGGATGTAAGGCTTCGCTCTTTGATGAGGGCGGAACTCTTCTATCAGCCGCGTATATGGAATACCCTTTGGAACAGCCTAAACCAGGAGCTTTTGAGCTAAATCCAGAACGAGTCTGGGAGTCCGTCAGACGGGTTATCGCGGATGTGCTCTTAGCTGTTCCCGGCGTCAATGTTCACGCCCTCAGCATTTCTTCCTTGGGCGAGACGGTTGTTCCCGTCGACCATCATGGAAATGTATTAAGCAATGCCATTTTGTATACGGATTCAAGAGGTATAGAGCAAGCTGCAATCATTGAACAAAAAATCGGTAAGGAACGGACGATGGAGCTTACCGGAGTCCCGCTGCATCCGATGTTCTCCCTTCCGAAGGTCATGTGGATCAAACAATACCAGCCTGAGATTTACCAAAAAGTATGGAAGTTCATGCCGTTTGGCGATTTCATCGCTTTTGTACTCACGGGTATTTCGGTTACAGACTACACGTTGGCCTCTCGCACAATGGCCTTTAATGTGTCCAAAAAAGAATGGGACTCTGATATGTTTAATGCCGCCGGAATTGAAGTACACAAATTTCCTGACCTCATTCAGTCTGGTCAAATCATTGGCCCCATTCGCAATGAAATAAGACAATCGCTAGGCTTCCGTTCAGAAACGTTAGTTGTAGCCGGCGGCCATGATCAAGCCTGTGCAGCTCTCGGTGCAGGAATACTACATAACAATCATGCGGTGGACGGTATCGGGACCGTGGAATGTATTACGCCTGCCTATTCTTCACCAATTCTGAATACGAAGATGCTCCAGTATCAATTCAATTGCGCACCGCATGTCATTGAAGGTTTATATTTGACATATGCCTTCAATTTTACTGGCGGTTCCCTTATTCGGTGGTACCGAGACAAGTTCGGTCAAATCGCCGAAGCAGAAGCCCGCAAATTAGGCATTAACGTTTACGACTATTTGAATTCAACATCTGCAGCATCGCCTACCGATTTGCTCGTGATTCCTCATTTTGCCGGATCGGGTACGCCATACATGAATCCCGAAGCAAAGGGTACGATTTATGGATTATCATTTGATACAGATTCCACCCATCTGTACCGAGCCTTAATGGAAGGTGTTACGTATGAAATGCGCTACAACCTCGAATGCCTTGCGGAAGCGGGCATTCCTATTGAGTCGCTGCGCGCGGTAGGCGGTGGGGCTAAATCCGACCTGTGGCTACAGATTAAAGCTGACATTATGAATTGTCCTGTAGAGAGATTAAACGTTAGTGAAGCTGGAACGATGGGTAACATCATTCTCGCTGGAAAAGCTTCAGGGGTTTACCAAACTTATGAGGAAGCCGTAAACATACTTGTCAAACCGCTGCGGATATTTTACCCAAGTGAATCTAATACGTCCCTCTATCAGGATCGCTATGAGAAATACAAAGTACTTTCACGAGCGATTTCAACCTTATAATTTTGATAATTAAACATTCCAGGTAGCAGCAACCAGGCTGCTAAATCTGGAATGTTTATTATTTTAAGTTTTATATTGTATTCATTGAATGCAAACCTTAATTGGGCGAAAGCCATCAGCGTGAGTCCTCTTCGCCTTACAAAACTCATAGGTTCTAATCGAATGGCATCCAATGTTTGGTACGAAATTCGCCCCGCTTCGTGCCCTCCCGCGAACCAAACTCTCGGGTCGGAATCCATATAACAACTCATACAAGAAATGGTCAGAGTCTGCCTAAATCGATAATGAAGGAGTATCATTCCATGAAGCTGGCTCCAAAGAGGAACACTCACTTTTATAAAAAAGTTAATACTCATTAAAGTCAAAAATAAGCGATCCCCCATGATCAGGGAGATCGCTTATTTTTGAGAAAACCGATTTTGTAGATCTTATTTTGTTCCTGGTATTTGTAGACTTGTTGACGATGGTGATCTTTTTGAGTTTGTTTCTGATTCTAGATCTGGTTGTGGCGATGGAGCGGGATGTGCCTTAATGTATTCGAGTACATTGTAGATTTGTTCCGCTGCCTCAGCGCGAGAGATTTCAGCTTTAGGATGGAAGTTCCCTTGTTCATCTAATTTCACTACGTTATAAGCAAGCGCGCGCTGGATGGATCCATCATAATCAACGGTTATATCCGTGCTATCGTTAATCTGGGCAGGAACAAGCTTAATCTTTGGTAGATTGCTATGCGTTTCAATCGTGCTAATAAGCTGGTGAGTGAACTCTTCACGCGTCCATTTCTTGTTAAGATTCAGATCGGCTGGCAGTACGACTCCATTAACGCTAGCCGTAATTAAGGCATTCGCATACCAGGCATTGTTGTTTGCGTTTTTGAAATAATCCGTAGCTTTAGGTTCTACAAGGAATCTTACTAGATCTAGATTCAGATTCGCAGCATTAACAATAAGCTGAATACCCTGTGCCGCTGTGATGGTTTCATTCGGGGCAAATAAGTCGTCTGAAATACCATGGACTAAGCCTTGTTCTTGTAAGGCAACAATTTTATCCTTTACCGCGATATTCGTTATATCCGAGAAAGGGTTAGCAGCTGCATAGCTGTGACCTACAAAGGTTAATGATAATGCGGTAATCGTGGACATCGTAATCATTTTGAATTTTGTTTTCATTTCTTTCACCTCGTAGAGTTTTTAGTTAAAATTCAATTATTCTATTCGTTGTTTCTGATCTCGCCCTTACATTAGAAATACAATCGAAGGGCCTATTATTTTTCACACTAAAAATTTTTTTATGGACGATAGATTAAAAAAGAGTGCTAAGGCTATCGCCGCACTCGAGATGAGCTAGTGAAGGCAAAATAAAAAGGAATGAGCCCGGTACAGTACCGAACTCATTCCTTTTCATTTCGCCTAATAAAATAACCTGTCCAACTTTTTGGAGTCACTTCAAAAGGGGATTAGAAATTAAAATATTTTAGTGGATGTCCTTTTTCTTAAAGCTGCCACCTTTTACTTCTGCAACCTCATACACCATGATGAAAGCATTCTCGTCAATCTCACGAATAATTTCTTTCATTTTCCGCTCTTCCAGACGGTTAATGACGCATGTGATTTCTTTAAAATGCTCATTTGAATAGCCGCCTTGCACCACACTATACGTAGCGCCGCGACCCAAGCGATCGCGAATCGTTTCAATCATGCTTTCAGGATGCTTGGTAATGATCTTAAACGTTTTAGCTCCGCTGAGGCCTTCTTCGACGATATGTATCACCTTGGAAGCTATAAAATAAGCTATACCCGATAGTATAGCACCCTGCAAGCCAAATACGGTCGAGACGACGATAAATACGAATACGTTCAGGAATAAGATAAGATCGCTTGTACCGAAAGGAAGCTTCCGGGAAAGCAATACCGCCAGCATATCAATGCCATCCAGTGCGCCGCCGTTCCGAAGAGCAAGACCCATTCCCAAACCGATAATGATGCCTCCGACAACAGTGACGAGGAGCGTATCACCTTCTACGATCGGAGTAATATGGTGCATAACGACGGTACCCACGGCCAGTGAAGCAATACCGATCACGGAATATATCGCGAAGCTTTTTCCAATCTGTTTATACCCTAAATATACGAACGGTATATTCAGAATCGCAATGAGAAGTCCCAAAGGCAACCCGAAAAGATTCGATCCTACGATGCTAAGACCCGTCACGCCGCCGTCCGATACGTTGTTCGGAATTAATACTGCCTCAAGGCCATAGGCCGTAATAAAAGCACCAATGACAACGATGAGTCCTCGCAGCACCGCGACCAATACTGCTGTCTGTTTATTTTCTTTCTTCATTTTAAACCTCATTTCCTAGTCTCGTTTCTGTAACTTCACTAAATGTAAACATTTTTCCCTTTAAAATTCTAAATATCTATTTGCCTAAAGTCAATTATTACATTCCTATAGCGGCTCGTCCACCCTATGCAATCCATATCAAAACGCAACCGAATAATAAAAAAAGTGCAAATGCGACCTCGAACTAGATTTCTAAACCTACTCACCATACAAAAGCCTTTAAACACCCGATATGCTGTGTTTAAAGGCTTTAATTATTATGGATTCCGCTGGGTTCGAACCTTTGACTTCATCGTTGCCAATGGGATTGCAGCGTTATGTATTTGAAGTGAAATGTGGATAAGTTCAACTCATCACTAATATCAGCGCTAGAAATAAATTGGAGTTTAATAATGGATAACATTTGTTATTCCTGTATATTAATGAACGACTCCACTTGCGAGAGCTAAAATTAAAAAATACATAGGAGGAAGCTATTCATCTTTAAGCAAAACCGACCGCTCCTAATTCATTAAATCATAAGTGGGCTATTTGACATTACCAAGGAAACTGATTGGAAGGCAAATAGAGGAACACCATAAATAATGACCATCAGCATGGGGGAGCCACAGCATCTCTTGACCTCTATGCATATTACGGGTATGGATTCTGGCTAATGCCTCCGCAACCCTTGGCGACCAATTTACACCAGGTGGAGGAGATTTAACACTTCCCAAATCTTCTATCGCCATCCATCTAGGTTCATCTGTTTCTAAACTTAGTCGATTACATTTTTCTAACTCCTCACTTTCTCATTATTTTTAAAACAAAAAAGGACAGAAATGAACATATCGTTCATCTTCTGCCCCCATAGGGAATTGACTAACGGATAACATGATTTCTCCATTCAAACAATTGTCAAAACAAGGCAGTAGGTACAGCCGACATGTCCGCGACCTCATACACCTTCAGATGCGAATACAGCAGCAGTAGCTTCGCTTTTTCGATTCGGAAAATATTCAAATAAGTAGCAAGCGGCTCTTTCTTTCATCTCGATTATGATGCCTTGACCATTGCTCCAACAGTTGAAAAAACAACCCTGAATTAGATCGATATCCTTCTCATTCTCCAGCGCCAACCTCTGGTAATCAGGCATGATATTTTCCAGTTGATTATTTAATTTATTGGAGAAAATTCGCAGCAGGCTCGCCTGCGCGCCGAACGCTTCAGCACAAGAGCGACGACAAAAAATCCTCCGGTTAATCGTGATTTTAAACTCCATGATCACATGGCATAATATTCACCGTTACCGTGAGGGTATTAAGATACTCCATTTATTCCGTTTCGATAGCCGTTAAGTTACTTTAGGGACTAGGTCCGCGGCCACGCGGAAGCCAATGTTGCCCGTTGAGCTGTCTTGTGTATTGCCGCTTCTCGCCGCTACCCTGTAGCGGTTGCAGTAGGAGCGATGGCACAGATACGAGCCGCCTCTCATCGACCTTTTGCCTGTATCATGTGTGTATCGTGGATTCACAGAAGACGTTTGACGGTGATAGGCAGGACTGAACCAATCCGCACACCATTCCCATACATTTCCTGCCATATTATACAGTCCGTAACCGTTCGGATCAAACGACTGAGCAGGAGCAGTACCGATATAACCATCGCTTGCATTATTTTTAATTGGGAACTTTCCCTGCCATATATTGCACATATGCCTACCGTCCGGCTTGAGCAGGTCCCCCCAAGGATAGGTCCTGCCTTGTAAACCGCCTCGTGCCGCATATTCCCACTCCGCTTCCGTCGGCAGTCTTGTCCCAGACCAGGAGCAGAACGCCGCGGCATCATTCCAAGAGACATGAACGACCGGATGATCCATACGACCCTCAATGCTCGAATCCGGCCCTTCCGGGTTGTTCCAATTTGCTCCATCAACGACAAGCCACCAGGGGACTTGCCGAGGTACATTTTTAACCCTGATGTTCGTTTCGTCTGATACCAGCAAATGGAAGACATATGACCATCCATAGCTTTCTGCTTCAGTTCGATATCCGGTTGCATCCACGAATGCCCGAAACTGCGCGTTCGTCACGGGGCAAGTCGAGATTTTGAAGGCTTCGAGTTCCACCCTCCGAACCGGACCTTCACCATCGCTTGGAAACCCTTCGCTAGTCATTGTTCCCATTTCGAAGGAACCGCCTGGTATGATAGCCCAATCCAAGTCGATGTGATCCGGCTCCGGAACGGCAGTTAGTGACGGTGCTTTGACCGCTATAACACTGTGCTCAATGTTCGCTTGCAGCCTGCTTGCCGCACAGCAGGATTTCATTTGTTCCACTCCTTCGTCTCCCTCCACATGAAAGCCACCAGAAATCCTTCAAATCATTTTTTCACTAAAGTGAACAACTCTCTCATGAAAATTGATTTAAAAGGACTGCTGGCGTTTCTTCAAACATTAATTTTTTCAACATTTTCACTGCTAATTCTCTTGTGGATGTCTCTTTCTCAATTCCTCCACATAACGTCCTCTGCCCGACTCGATAAGTCTTTCGGCATATTCGCTGAGATTGCCCTTGGCATGATAAGGCCCGCCTTCTCGTATGACGGTCCAGAGCGGGTCAACATCGTGCTCCATCGACATCATCATCTGATCATGCCAGTCGAGCAGGCGGTATGCAGCCTCTCTGCATATGTCAGGGCGGGCGGGAGCCAAGTTATGCAGCTCATGAATGTCATCCTTGATATGAAACAACATCTCTTTGTCGAACAAATGATAGCCATCGTGGTAGGTTCGGATGTAGAGCCAATCGTCGAACCTTACGCTGCGCTGGCACACATGTGCACATTGCGAAATAATGAGGCTGTCGCGTCCCGTATCTTCACCCGTCAGTATCGAGTCGGCATAACTGCGGCCGTCCCAGCTCGGCGCCTGCTGAAGTCCCAGCAGCTCCGCCATCGTCGGCGGCAAATCCAGATGGTAGTGAAGGCCTTTATCCACATGACCGGCTTTGCAGCCCGGCCAGCGGATGATCATTGGGATCCGGCATGTCGCTTGGTCTGCCGTACCATGCTCGCCATAGATGCCAAGCTCGCCCATATTCTCTCCGTGATCAGCCGTTATAATAATTACGGTATCGTCCAGAATGCCTTTCTTCTCCATCGCGTTCAGAATCATACCGATGTTATCGTCCATATGGCGCACACCGCAATCGTACCCGTCGATCATACGGCGGAGATCATTGCGGTCCACAAGCTCCCCGGGATGACGGGGATATTGGGGCGAGACACGGTTGTTATACATGTTGATCTCGTGCGCGCTATGCGGTCCCACCTTTTCCCGGTGCGCTGCAAATATATCATCGGTAATCCACTCCGGGAGCGGATCGTCCTTGAACGGGTTCCCGAATTTCTCCGGCGCACGATATGGCGTATGCGGGTCCCAATAATTTACGTAAAGCATCCAATCATCCTGCTCGGCATTACGCTCAAGCCACTCGAGCACGACCGGCGTCACCTCCTCGGCCGACTCCATGCCGCCCTTGCCCGTATTGTAAATTTCATTGAAGCCGGCATAGAACGTCCAGGCGGTGTGCCTTTCTCCGAACGGGCTGACAAGTGAGGTTTTCATCCCCGCGCTGCGGAACAGCGAAGGGAAGCTTTCACTGGCCAGCCTGCTGCGGAAATCGCGGGATTCGCCTTCATGGCGCACATCCGCAGCTGTCCCTCCGTGACCGACAACCCCGTTATGAATGCCGAATCTCCCTGTCATAAGCGCCGTTCTAGAGGGGAAGCACGGTGCATCGGACGTGTAATAATTATCGAAGCGGACTCCTTCGGCGGCGATCCGGTCAATATGAGGTGAAGTATTCCTATGGTATCCGTAACAGCCAAGATGGTCAGGTCTGGTGGAATCAAGATCAAGCAGCAATACTCGCATCGTTCAATCCCCTTTACTTCGATTATTAGTCGTTCGTCCCTGCAACTGCTTTCTTTAAGCGTTATCTTCAGTATAAGAGTCAGCCCTTTTCTTTGTCGATGTACATAATCTCCGGAAGATGTACATTTCAACACTAAATTGAAAATTTCAGCACGTTTTCGTTTACAGTGTGATAATCATCAATGCTATAATAAAGGCAACTATTTTCACAAAACGGGTGATGCTTATGCTGACAATTAGAGCTGTACATTTTGACGATTTCATCCCGAATTGGCGTACGCATTCCGAGGTTATTAATTACAATGTGCTTGTTCTTGTCATGGAGGGCAAAGTTACTTACAGGATCGAAAACGAAGAATATACCGGTGAACGGGGAGACTTTTTGTTTATCCCACATGGCTCGCGTCGTTCCGGAGAAAATCACCCTTCCGGCCCACACCAAAAATTTACGATCATCTTCAACTATGAAGTTGATGCTATGCCATTCATTCCTTTTCTTCACGATAAGAAATTTGTACATTTCAAGCTGTGGAGGCTCCAGTACTTGCATAGAAGATTTGAACGTTTATATGAGGAAATGCGGCAGGGGGAGAACTTTAGAACCTTCATTTGTCACGGCATCCTGCAAGAGCTGATTGGCGTCATCGCAAGAGAACTAGAGAAGCCCGAGGTTATACCGATCAAAATGAAATATGCCGATATGATAAAACACTATTTGCTAGACCACTACCGCGAACAGATTGAGATCAAGGATCTGGCACAATTAATTCAGCGTTCACCGAACTATACGATTGCCGTATTCCGAGAGGTTATCGGACAATCGCCGATCAAATACATCCATCAATTGCGCGTGATAGAAGCATGTAACCTGTTGTTGAACTCCGACATGTCCATCTCCAATATCTCAAACTATTTAGGCTACTATGACACCTCTTACTTTTTCCGGGTATTCAAAAAACACACCTCGATGTCACCTACAGCCTTCATGACCTACGGGAACCAGCAGGACGTGGCCCAGTTGTTCACCTGAGCTCTGTACCATAGCATAACAGCCCGCAGGTATCTGCGGGCCCTGTTATAAAGAAGGAAACTATCCATTGTCGCTATCCGTGACGACGCGAAACCTGATACTCCCCGATAATCCCCTCAATTCCATAAACTACACACAATTCCCTCCGCGTGAAACCAAAACATCCAAGGCTAATTTAGCCAAGTACCAATCCAGCATGTCATAACGTGTACGAGCGATACAGCTACATCTCAACCATTGTTAGCACCTTCAATATTAAACACTCCACATGTCCCGTATGCGGGAAGCGACCGCTTTGCCGCGACATCTGTTACAATCGCTTCATATCGTATCGAATCTACGTTCTTACAGCCAATTATCTTTGTAATCTTTTTCTTTGGTATGCTTTATATCTAGCACGAACTTAAAGTTTTCTTTGAGTTTCATTAATGGGCTAATCTATCATGATAATATACATGGAGGAAAAACTTTATGAAAAGGCGAATGGTCAGCTTGTTTTTAGCGTTGCTACTGAGCTTCCCCCTCCCTGCTGCCTATACAGCAAGCGAGAATACAAAGTCAGACTCTCATTAAGGGTTATGGGGATGGTAGAATTTTAATGCTGCAGGAGGCAATTTGGAAACTTCAATTGAATTGAATAAATGATAATTCTCGTAAAATAAGTTCAAATCATATAAAGGTCCTTCACTGTAAAGGAGTGAGTCTGATGCTGGTTCTTGGAAGAAAACCCGGACAATACATAGTAATCAACGAAAAAATTATCATAAAGGTAATTAAAAGTGAAGAGGGGCACTTACGCTTGGCTATTGAAGCGCCAAAAGATATCTCTATCGTTCGTGGAGAATTACTTCCGGAATTTTCCGACTAAATAATTCTAAAGATTTATGCAACAGTAGTGACCCTTCTATTTACTTGCAGCTTTCCTTAGATATTTAAACAAGGACTTGCTTCGTATGGGCAAAAGCCTATGAGATGCCCTATCCCATTTTTCACAAACAACTGAAACCATAGGCTTTCGTAATTTAGGATAATAACTTTCAAATTTTTTTTTCAAAAAGACTAAACATTTCAAATACATTGTCGATATATAAATTAATCTCATATTCGATTACTCATGGACGAGTAAATACGCATGTAGTTTCAAGGAAGAACATTTGAAACAGATGCCTATTTATTCGTCTTTTTGCTGTTTAAATGTAGTTTTTTACAAATGAATACTTATTTAATAATTACGAGACTTAGGATGAGCAAATGAGTCGCCGTCATTCTTCAGGAGGAAGAATGACAGTGGTTTGTTTGCTCATTTTTTTATGTCAATTTACTGAGCGGGATAAGGGGATGAGCTAATGCTCATGTTAGGGAGAAGACCCGGAGAATATGTGCTGATCGACAACAACATTATGGTAAAGGTCATTAAGAGCGATGAAGGCCATTTACGTTTGGCGATTGAAGCACCAAAGCATATTTCTATTGTTCGTGGAGAGTTATGGGAAGAAAACAATATAGCCTTAGAAACGGCAAAAAAGGTCGATGCTCCTGCCACTTAAGGACGAGTGGTGAAGTCAAGGAAGATAACAGTTTGACTTACAAATCCTTGTTTTGGATTAGCGCGCAATCCATCAACGACTTGTGAGTACAGGGTATGCGCTTCAAAGGATGCCAACGGATAGGCACCTAAAACACACCACATGGAGGTAATGAGAAATGAGAATTAACCACAACATTGCAGCACAGAACACCCATCGGCAATTAGCAGGCAACACAGGAGCAGCAGGAAAATCTTTAGAGAAATTGTCTTCCGGTCTTCGTATTAACCGTGCGGGCGACGACGCTGCAGGTCTTGCGATTTCCGAAAAAATGCGAGCACAAATCCGCGGATTGGATCAAGCACAGCGCAACGCGCAAGATTCGATATCCCTGATTCAGACGGCGGAAGGAGCTTTGACCGAAACACATAGCATCCTTCAACGTATGAAAGAACTCGCAACGCAAGCTGCCAACGATACGAACACTGCTGATGACCGCGGTGAAATTCAGAAGGAAATCAACCAATTATCAGCTGAAATTAACCGTATTGGTAATACGACCGAGTTCAACACGAAAAAACTGTTAAATGGGGATATTTCGGAAAAATCCGGTGTTGTAACGATTGATAAAACCACTAATCCTTTCAATGCGGGAACGACGACTATTTCGAATCCGGACTTAGATAAGAACAGTTCTCTGAAGGCAGGAAATTATACAGTAGATGTTACAGACACTGTAACGAAATCCGCAACCCATACTGCTGATAATGCAATTAAAAACGTTAGCGTTGGGGCAAACTCAAGTCTTAACAGCGGCGATTATGAAATTCGTATTGGCCAAACGCAAACGAAGAATGCATTGCTTGATACTCCGGTCGGCTCTGTAACAGGCGTTTCGATTGCTCCTACTTCTACTTTGGCTAACGGTGCACATGAAGTAACAATTACAAGAACAGATTCTGTTGCAACCGGGGCATTCACCGGTGCCAATACAGGCCTTACGGCCGATGGTATTACGGTTACAGGTAACAACCCAGTGTCTGGAAGCTTTGATATAAAAACTGTAGGCGTTTTAGGTGCGGTAAACAATGGTACTGTTGCCGCAGGTGCGGCTGGTGCCCTTACTTTGAGTTTAGATAATTCTTCGGCACTGAGCAATGGAGTAGGATATCAACTTGCTTATGCAGATGAAGGCAACGGTATTTTTAGTGTTCAATTAATGGATACCGACGGCACTACAGCTTTAACAGACAAAGTTATTCTTGATAACAACGTACAAAATTATCAATTCAAGGCATTGGGAACATCTAATGACTTCGGTGTAAGCTTTAAAACCGCTACTGGCGTTAATACCACATTAACTGGAGCTAACGCAGCCGGAAATCACCAAACATTTGATGTAAGCAGCACGGTTACATTAAGTCAAGGCGGCAGCACTGTAGGTACTACATCTATTGCTGCAGGTGCTGCTGCAGGTAGTGTAACAATTGGAGATTTCACGATTGCCCACGGCGTTGGTAACACAATTATCAATGGAACTGATAGCTTTACTGTCACTAATGAGCTTGCAGCATCATTTGACGGCGGACCTGACGTAACCTTTACTGCCGGCAGCACAGTTACCTTCGCAAACGGAGTAAGCATTGATACACGTGCTGATAGTACAACGTATAGCGCTTCTAACACTTTTGACCTTACCGTTGGTACCGCAAATGCTTATACTGCAACAGTCCACGATGCCAATGGCGGCGTTGTGGTTGGCACGCAAACGTTAACGTTTGAGGATGGCGGCACTTATAACCTGGGTAATGGCGTAGATCTTACTATCGGTACACTTACTGGCCCTACAACACATGGATTTAGCGTTACTGCCGCAACAACGAAAACCGCTACGCTGACAAATACAACAACTGGTGATACAACTAAGAAATCTGATATTGCAGCCAACTCCACGATCGATTTTGGAAATGGCCTCAAAGTAAATATTGGCGCAAACACGAATGGTCAAGCCGCTTTTACAGTTGAAGGCGGTGTTGAGGACAAATCCTTGTCGATGCAAGTCGGAGCAAACCAAGGTCAGTCCTTGTCCATGAATGTTGCAGACATGCGTGCAAGTGCTCTCGGTTTAACTTCTTCTGATACATCTGCAGTAATTAAAGATAAAAGTGGAAAAGTGATTACAGGCGCTGCTTGGACAACTACGAAACAAACCAATAATGGCACTGATAACGTTAATGTTGAGTACTCCCTTGATGTTTCGGATGCTACTAAAGCTTCTGGAGCAATTGCAGTACTAGACAATTCCATTAATGCTGTATCCGCCGAACGTTCCAAATTAGGTGCATACCAAAATCGTTTGGATCACACCATTAACAACCTTGGAGCTGCTTCTGAAAACCTTACTGCCGCTGAGTCGCGTATCCGCGACGTGGATATGGCGAAGGAAATGATGGAGTTCACTAAGAACAACATTCTTACTCAAGCAGCACAATCTATGTTGGCTCAAGCCAACCAACAGCCGCAAGGCGTACTGCAATTGCTACGTTAATTTCCCAAAATCCCGAAGGGGCTTTCCCAAAGGCCCATTTATAACTTTTCGCTTTCCACTTATTACTAATTTTTCATATAAAAACAACCTCCATCTCCACTTTATCATAGGTGGACTTGGAGGTTGTTTTGCATGAAGTCTGGGTTTCTCTCCAGAACGTCTGCCACGGATTTCGCTCTATTTATGATACGGTTGAGCTCACTACACTTAAGGCAGCTTGGTTCTATCCCTTCTAGCTGTAGTGTGTTAGCGGCAGTCGTGGTCACACTACCAACCTTAACGCTATGTTCTCGCTTGCAACGCACTTCTGGCAACCAGCATATATCCGGCCCCCCGAATCGTAATGATTCTCTCAGGATTGACAGGGTCAGCCTCGATCTTCTTACGTAAGTTACTGATGTGTACAGCGACGGTTCTCGTATCCTCCAGACTCTCCATTCCCCAGATGAGCTGAAACAACATATCAACAGTGACGACACGGTTAACGTTTTGTGCCAAATAGGACAGTAGACTGAACTCTTTTTTCGTTAAAAAAATAGTTTCACTACCCGTGATGACGGACTGTGCGTAGTAATCCAGCGTCAAACCCGGTAACTCTAGCAGTTGTTCCCTTCTGCCCGTCGACACTCTGCGAAGGTGAGCCTTGATCTTGGCCATGAGTACTCCTGGACTAAACGGCTTGGTCACATAATCGTCGCCGCCATAGGATAATGCGCTGATTTTGACCTCGTCCTCCTCACGGCTGCTCAGAAACACGATCGGCGCATTCGTTAAGATACGTGCGTTTCTGCACCAATCTATGCCGTTTTCATTAGCCAACAATACATCCAGTACAATTAAATCCGGCTCGAACGACGCAAGCAGTTTCATGGCTTCTGCCCCGCTGTAGCTGTAGGAGCATATGAAGCCTTCACGCTCGCAATACACCTGAACAATCTCGCATATATTGGGATCATCATCGACGATCATAATTTTGTGCATGTCCATCATGCTGTCACCTTCTTTCTTCTACAATACAAGAATACAAGGAAGCGATACATAGAATATTGCCCCCGTCTTGCCGTCGCTCTCCGCTCGAATCGTCCCTCCATGCGCTTGGACGATTTCCCTGCAAATCGCCAGCCCGAGCCCGCTGCCCTCTATACCCTTCTCCAGGCCCGGTCGATCATACCTGTAATTGCGATCGAAGATTTGCTCGAGCTGCTCTGGGGGAATACCTATGCCTGAATCTTGCACGCTAATGATTGCACGGCGGATATGATCCTCTTCTTCAACAGCTAATGCAATACGCACCGACCCACTGCTAGAAGTGAACTTCATCGCGTTCGACACTAGATTAAACAATGCCTGCTCTAATCTTTGCGCATCCATTTCGACAACAAGCACGTTAGGGCGTTGATCTTCCATATCTCTGAAATCCAGCGTGAAATCCAACCCTGCGTCACGCACAACTAGCTCATATTGTTCATAGAACCGGCGCAAGAAGTCAACCACATGAACCTGCTCCATTCGGTACGAGACTTGTCCCGTCTCCAAATGCGACAAGAAGGACAACTCCTCGATCATGCGGTTAACCCTTATCGTGTTATCCCGGATATACTTCAAGTACTGTTCATTACGTTCCGGCTTGACCCTGTCCTGCACAGCTTCTACATAACCAAGCATACTGGACAGCGGCATACGCAAATCGTGCGTTATATAGGCAAGGAGCTTCTTCCTCCCTTCCTCGGAGTGAAGCAACCGGTCATACGACGTGCGGAGATCATCATGAGCAGTGGATAAGGCCTGTGTGCGCTCCTGCACGGTTCGTTCCAAATTCATATTCATTTCGGTCAGCTTGTTGTTAGCGTCCTGCAGTTCACGTGCAATCCTCTCCTCGTTGGATGCCGCCCTCGTAAATCTCGAAGAAAGCAGAATCATCTGTGCGATCGTAAACACCAACAAACCAAGCGGAGATGTATTTCCGATCAGCGACCATTCGTTGTAATATAAAAAATCGTTGACGACAGTAACTAAACCAACCACCGACACGAGCAGGAAGATTAGCGCTCCCTCCATACGCCGCATAGCCGCTTTGACTAGACCAACCATCAGATAAACCATATGCAGAAAAACCATCACACCGATCATCATTAACATTTTGGTATATAGAAGTGCAGGGGTCACCACAACAACGATACAGAATGCGCCGGTAACGATCCGCGTGACAAGATGAAACCAACGCGACACATAATTCGGAAAAATGCTATCAAAGTACATCGTCATGATATAACCAATGCTGCAAAGAATCAGGTATTCGATCTTGAACTGCAATCCCCATGGAAAAGATGGCCACAATTGTGTGAGTAAGAGCTCGCCGACCAGCAAGGATCGGATACCGGACAACGTGGTGAACAGACCAAAATACAATGGAGCCCTGTCTTTGCGTCGCAGTCCGAACAATAGCAGATGATATACGCCAATCACAAGCAGGCCTGCGGTGGTGAACATTTCTGCGGCGATTCTCAGATTTGTCCTAACCGTTAACACATCACTGCCGCCGAGCTCTATATACTTGGTGATGCCGCCTCGCTTATGATGGAAGTTGGCTACTTGCATAACCAGCTCTACCCTGTCATTTTCGGGCTGAAAGAACACCAGCTTCGTTGCCAGATGCGGTGTCACGCTGCTCTTGTCCTGCCCAACCACACCAACCTCTGCCAACAGCTCGCCATTAACCCATAATTTATACGCATGAAAGATGGTAGGCATCCGCAGAGCAAGCCGCTCATTCCTATCCTGCTCGCTAAGCTTTATGACCACCCGAAAGGTTGCAAAGCCTGTACCGTTCAGCCGCTGACCATCTAATTGATAGCCTAACCATGAGCCAGGGATGCTGATCCAGCGATCATGATTTCCGTCCCTTGCTAAGCGATTCTGTATGTCCTCAGGCGACAGCAGCTCTTGCCAATAGAACGCCCACTCCCCTTTTAACTTTACCGGGTTCTCACTGACATGAGCCTGCGTTAAATCCAGAATGCCTTTTTCACTTTGGAACTTAGGGGAGTCCGGTGCAGGGACGACGACATAGCTTACAACCGAACCAAAAACAAGGGCAGCAATTATATAAAACAAGATAGTACGAGAACCGAATCGGAGAATTCCCCTCATTATGAACCAAACCCCAATCTGCAAGAGCACAATAAGTAAGTAGATTATCTAAATCATATCATCATTATAGGAAAATGTACCCTGCAAATATCTATGAGGCGTTGAACACAAACATCACGATGAGGTCCTTTTTTGAACGTAAGAAAAACCGTCCACCCCCGGACGGTTAATTAACGTGTAAACCCCTGTTTTAAGCAAGAAGAATATAACGGGTAACGAAGCAGACTCACCGATGCAGATCATAGCGGTAGATTCAAATACATTCGAACTTCAATATACAAGTAAATGCGGCTCTTAACTACTACTTCCTTACGAGCGACACTCAGCACTCCACATGACTTGTGTGTCGGTTTCTAAACTTTTGGCTTAATAAATATCTGTATCCGAGATATTTGGTAAGGACGGCCCTACCGATATGTGAATTTAATGATTCCACGTCTACCCAACTAGAAATTGTCGACATGCAATCAGGGAGCATAGACCTCCGGATTATCGTCTCGCCAGGCACCTATGCAGCCAATTAAACAGGCCGTGTAGCTTCTCATCACTCTATCAATCTCACTATCCGCATATTCAATTACGATATTTATGCCCGGCTTGCGCCATGCCAAAATTCGACCGAAAAATCCAGGCCAGTCACATTCTTCATCCAGTTCAGGTTGACCATATGCCTTTATCGACTCATCCGGTATTGAGCTCATCGTGATTCCATTGGGAAGCTTTCCGGGAAACGGAGCTTTAATTCTATCATCCGACCCGGGTGCAAGAAAATGTAAGGCGCCAATGATCCATCCATCTTGAGTTGTATATTGAAGTCCAGTTAGATCATTTATTTTTGGAGCGCGATAAATATCGATGCGTATCGATGATTTCACCGACCAAATGATATCATCGCTGAAATAGCTGTTCGGAGTCGGCATTCGCTTGACGCCGAATGATTGCAGCAAAGCTTGAACATTCTTAGGATTGTACGGATGGCCAAGCATCTCAATGAGCTGTTCAGATGGTTCTTTCATGCTTAATTCCATTCCTTTCGCTTCACTCAATGCACACAACGTGATGAATTCGTTGCGTGTGGAGCAAACTTTTTTCTGATAATAACCGTCCACCGTCTCGATGGCTTCTGAATATGACGTTATTGAAAAACAAAAGTATTTCGTTCCTGTCGCAGGCTCAACATGTCCCCAAAGGGAGCAAAGGCTTCTGCCCTAATGGCCGTATGTATAACGACTAATATCCATTAATCGCAAATCAGCTTGGAAAGAACGTTCAACCTTTGTGTCGGTTCGGCAATGCATCATGGGCAGAGGCCATATTTTCGCTTGCCGTTTGTTGGAACAGCCAACTTCAGAAATTGAAACCTTTCCCCCTCAAAGGCTGCCGTCCACATGAGGCCATCCAAATAATAGTTATCCAACTCCTCGGCTATCCTCGTGGGTGTGCCCTGCTTGGCTTCGATCTGGGCTCTTGAATCACTTTGTAACAATCCATAGGGAAGCGGACCGACATATTTTCCATGTTTCTTATCTTCTTCCATGATCTCATAAAATAAGAAAGCGTGCCTACTTTCAGACTACTCGCTTGCAGGTGCAGCTTCCCAAATTCTTGATATCTCTTCCAATACGACATCCACGGATTCTTGTCCTTCATTCGAGCTGAAAAATATACTTTCTACAATTTTTCTCCAATCTTCAGTAACACTTTCCCAATCTTGATTCCAAGTAGTTAAGATATGTTTATACGCTTTGACTGGTTTATTACTTGAAGGAGCAGGATATCCTAGCACATCTTCAATGCAGTTTGCTAGTGGAAACACGTGAATTACACTTCCAACGGCTACTTGGATTGGTTCATTAAACTTCATAGCATGTTCCGTTCCAATATCTAGGTCATGAACTACGTACGGTTGAAAGCCCATTGCCTTCAAATACTTTACAAGAGAAATAATAGTCGCTTTACCTCTTGCTTTAACTATTTCCCAATTATAAGTCACATCTTTCCTTCTATCCTCGCTCATTCTATTGATTGTCTCTCTGAACACAATATCTTCTGTGTCACCCTCAATTATTAGTATTTTCCTAGCGAAAAAGACCTTTGCAATTGAATCATCTATTTTAAATAGCATTTTAACGTAGGTTTGATCGTCTTCATGTAAAGATTTAAATGCCTTACTTATGTTAAAAGGATTTACTCTGATAGATTCAACTTCCAAAGTTTTTTCGTTTTTTTGAACTTTTTCCAAAACAAATTGTAAGCAATTCAATATTTGTGATGATTTTTTTGAATGAATGTAGTTTCATACTTATATCCCCCTCGAATAGTTCAAATAGTCCGATAGCCCTATTCATATATTCGAGGGAAATTCTGGTATCCCTCTTCTTCTACATAGTTTTACAATTTCAAACAGAAATTTCTTTCCACTTGTATGGTATTCACATAGTTGAACATTTGAGCAATACTGTCACATCTCAATTAATCGCTTCGAACCATCAATATTAAGCACTCCACATGTGTCGAGAGTGTAAACAGTAAAAAAATCAAACGACATTTCTGCCATTTAGTTTCATTTACTGAATATCAAGTATCACCTCTTTGCATCAATCAGACGAAGCAGCATAATCGTCGCTTCAGCCCGAGTAGCAGAATCCGTAGGCGCGAAACGATTACCGTTCTTGCCCTTAATTATTCCCAAATCAGCGGCGGCAGCGACGGACGGAAGCGCCCATGGTTTAATATGCTGCTTATCGGCAAATGAGACCTTAGCGTTCGGGTTAAGCTCGCCGTCGTACAGCCTCATAATCAGGACAGCCATTTCGGACCTGCTAATCAATTGGTTCGGACGGAAGCTACCATCCGCGTAGCCTTTAATAAGTCCAGCTTGCTCCGCTTCCGAGATATATGACCTTGCCCATACAGGAATCTTATCTACATCGCTGAAATTTAGCGACATACCGCCTTTAGCTTCGAAATCAAACGCCCTCGCGGCCATGACAACGAACTCCGCGCGCGTAATCTTCAAATCCGGACGGAAAGTTCCATCACCGTAACCGCTTACAAGTCCCATATTGACAGCGCGTTCTATCCCTTCTTTGGCCCAATGACCAGCAATATCCTTGAATGTTCCGGAATTTCCCGCTGCTTGCACTGTGATGTCTACTTTCGTTGTCGGCTCGACAACAGTATCAGTAAGATCGCTTTTCACCAGCTTCACGCGCGTTAATTCTACTGTCGTCTTTGCCGTATTATTGCCAATTACTTCGAACGTGATTGCTGCGAGCTCGACTTTTCCCGATAGGCCGTCAACCTTGCCAACCTTCGTATGCGCGAACACGACAAGGCCAGCCTCAGGAGCAATCGGAACGGAGAACCCTTGCAGCAAGCTTGCGCTTTTTTTGTACAATAGTTTGTTTTTATCGTACTTCAAATTGATTTCGAAGCCATATACATCGGTAAGATCCGATCCCGTCACCGTCACCACAACTTGATTTCCCTTAATGGATGCATGAGTGGAGACTGATAAGCTAAAGGAGGCGTCCTTGGCCATTGCGTACGCCGGCAGTACGGAAAGTGCAAACCAAGCAGCTAGAAGCATCATTACGACTCGATATTTCAAGAGAATCCCCATCCTTTCGAGATTTAAGATTTGATCAAGCTAATATTTGCGATTCAAACCTCACGCTCTGCCGCAGCAAATCCGTCAACTAAAGGGTTAGTTGCAAGTGCCGTATCGTACATCTTTTTGTCAATTATGAAGCCAAAAATAAAGAAATGGCGGCTCAGAGTTACCTTCAACCAAGGCCACCATTTCTTTATTTTTACATGCAATTAATTCAAAATTTTACGAGCCAGAATCGAGATATCAACGATGTCAATTTTACCGTCGCCATTCAAATCCAACCTTCTGTACTCATTCCAATTTGAATCTTGATCATTTTTACCATAAGCTGAAGCAACAATCGCAAGGTCACCAACACTTACTCTATTGTCGTTATTGTAATCTCCATCGATTGCTTTAATTCTTGAATCATTGAAGCTTTGCAGAGCTGCGTGCAGGTTCTTGATCGCCTCTTCAATATCAGCCTGGCTTACTCCCTGAGTTGACACCACCACTTTAGCGGTATCAATTGCTGCCTGTAGAGTTGCTCTCGCGCCTGATGGATACTGGCCAGGATTTACACCTTCAATTGCTGCATCGTGCGCGCTTTGCGCTTCCGCAATAAGAAGCACCAAGCCCAACTTATCCATCTTATTAATTTGGACTGTGTGGGTTGCACCAGCCCAATCTGCCTCTTGGCCCGCGCCATTAGCAACCGTTAACTGAGTGACACGAATGGAAGCGATCTGCGAATTATCCGTTGCAACAGCTTTAAACTTCAGCCTAATCAATCCATTCGTCATATTCGTATTTCCAATATTAGTCGCGATGGTTCTAAGCTTGCCATCCGTATTAACTTCGCCAACTAGCTTGAAATCTTGCTGGAGCGATTCCATTGATACAAAATCCAGCTTATCCGCATCATAATTAATCGTAATATCTAGCGCTTTGACATCTTCTTCAGAATGCGCCAAGCTGAAATCAACATCAAAGTTTTTGCCGCCTTCAATCGTCCCCGGTCCGGTCAGCAACGCGCCTTCTTGACCGCTGATTGAGATCAGCACGCTGCCGCTCAAACTGGACCCGATGGCTTTCGCCGTTACTTTCACGACGCCATTCATTTTGGCTGACAGCAACCCCGTCTCGCTAATGATCGCCGCATTTGTCTCCGAACCGTCTTCTGCGGTTACCGACCATACGGCGGGCACTCCCGCCAACATTTGCAGCGTGCCGTCTTTCGTCGTGATGGAAGTCGCTCCGGCCTCGCCGGAGACTGCCAGCGTAGGCTCGTTCACAAGTGTAACCACACCCCATTGTGAGCCGTTGGCATAAGACTGTCCAGTCACGTCGTGCCACATGATAATATCCTGACGGCCACCAGATGCTTTCGCGTCATTGATCTGCAAATCAAATCCAATGACATGATTAACCGCAGGAACAGCCGCTTTAAAGGGGATCTTAGTTTCAATGTAATAACCGCCATCCACGACCTTGGCATAAGACTCAACACCTGCACTGATACTGCCTGGATTAAAGCTTTTCTCATTCAGATAGTTAATACGGTATTGTCCCATTCCTGTGCCGTAGGAGGTTTGTTTACTGTTGGTCTCATCCACAAAGATCTCGACTGAGTCCTTCTCATGCGCTTCGCTGCTGCTGCTGTTCAGCACAGGGTCTTTTACACGCACCAGAACATACAGGTTAGTATCGTCCCATAGCACTTTAGCGGAGCCATCCGTCGGACCATTCACCATTGTAAGATGCTTAAGGATCGGCAGCGTAGCGGTCGTATTCCAGCGTGGGTCGAGCTCGGAGCCGCCGAGAACAGGCGTACCGTATACGGCTGTCCCAACTCCGCTAGGTAACAGCTGAAGCGCTTTGATTGCGTTACGCAGAGCGTAATATGAATGATCCGCTGCTGCCTGCCCAATCTCACCATTTGAGGCGGCAGTTTTGGCCTCACTTAATGCGCTTGCGAAAGCGTTCCACGAAGAGACTGTATGAATTGCAGCGTCCTTATCCTTGACGCTCTCAATCAAAGCGGTCAGCAAGGATTTGTCGACCCCCACAGGAGCAATCGGGTTCGCGGACCCACCGCGGCCGACTTTGACCTCGTTAAAATAAGCTTCTACTTTCGCAATTTCTTCTGCTGTCAGCACCCTGTCGTAGATGAGGATCTGTACGACTCTACCCATGAAGCGGTAAGGGGTTGCAGCCGCCATTGTGTACCCAATGCCCAGATCCGATCTGTTCCCTGTAAGCGCCTTAGCATTAGTTCCAGGGGTGCCGATGACGTTGTTATTAACAAAAACAGCTCTATTGGTTCCGTTTAGCTGCGCCCGAACGCTGACCAGATTGTCAGTGGCTGCGGTTGTAATTTGTTGCCCGCCCCCCGATACGCCGCCATCCGCGTTACCAAAGCGGACGTTAACTCTGTTTATTCCTATACCAAGATTAATACCACTCCAGCCGTCGTTGGCGGCCCATGTTTGGTACGACTCGTTCAATCCGAAATAAACAAGGCCATTTTGATCGCTGGAGTTGTTGGCTGTGCTAGTTGGCCTAACCAGCGTGTAGATCGTCATCTGCGTACTGCCATTATAATCTTTGAAGCCTGCAGCTTTTAGCGGCCTTGAGTTCGCCGTGAATTCTACATAGTCGTATACATCTTTTTTTAGCGAGGGGTTCCCGTTTGGTGTTCCAAGATTATCGCCGCCGCTGCCAGGGACGTTCGCCGGGACAAGCTTCGCTTCAACGCTTCCCATATTTGTCCAACCAATCACGTTGCCGCTGCTATCTTTTTCCACTCCTTCATCGGCCTTGAGCCATAAGTCAAGACCATTTCTAGGAATATCAGCAGGTGCCGTATCGCTGACCACAACACGAGCGTGCGACTGACTTAGCACTTCGCCGTCTGCCGCCAGTACATAAATAATGTAGGGACCTGGTAACATAGGTGCAGCCATTCCGAGCATGTCGCCAGAGGTCACTGTTTCATCGTCGCCGCCATCAAAATGTCCGCCGCTCGATGAGGAAATCCAAATTTTCTTAGTCGCATCGTTCAAATCGTGCGCAAACCTGACTGTCCCGCCAGGGGCTACTGTCACGTTAGCCGGGAGCAACTTATTGGCCACTGATACTGTGGTTGTAAAGTTGAAGGTTATTGCAGGCATCGAAGAGCTGCCTACCAAGTTCCAGCTTCCTGCAGTGCGGATTTCGTACCCATTCGCCACGGGCTTGCCATTAAGTGTAAAGCTGTAATCATTACTCAACGTCAATTTAAGAGGCTGTACCGCTGAAACTTCATAGCTTTTCCCATTTTCCACGTTGGTGGCTGACGCGCTCGCGTCGACGTATGCCGTATGCTTGGAAGTGGCTGTTGCTCTGCCGTCTCCATATACGATATAAAGTTTGTATTCGCCTGCGGCAGACGGAGCAAGGATTGACGTTTCGTCGCCGGCAGCTTTTGTCATCGTAGTGCCTTCTTTAAAGACCGTTGTGTTCGCAGGCGCAAGCCAAACCGTATCTTGCGCTTTTAGCAGACCCCTGCGGCTCAGTTTTTCACCTTTACCCATGATGACGTTGGAAGCCAGCTCAAACTCGGTATCGGCAATGAGAATTCTTGGAATCATATGCGTGTATTCGTTGGTAAGACCCGAATTCAAAACGATTTCGTTGCCCTTAACCGGCCATATGCGGTCTTCACTTTTGTAATTATCGTAAGTAATCCTAGGGCCGCCATTCTGGTTGTTATTCCCGTCCACATAACCTTCGACAGCAATCATATCGCTTTTGCGCTTCCAGTTGTTAAATTCATAAAGACGGCTCTGTCCAACAGCATGGGAGAGCTTTGACTGCACGACGTTGCCGATCATTTTGATGAACGTGCTGCCTTCGTCGGGATGGAAACCGTTCGTCCAGTTGTTGGAGGTCGTAGGTTTGCCCGTTGGATTCGGATCAAGGAAGTTATAGTTCATCTCTGTGAAATTCGTCCAGTTGTCAGAATGCCAGTTACTATTCTTGTCGGTGACAGGGTTGTTTGTCAGATCGTTGACGGTGTCCCATGTTCCTCCGCCCGGCAAATTCCCCGGATCGCCCTGCCGGCCCAATGAGTAAATGGCTCCGGAGTCGTTAACTATCGTGCAAATTTCCTCTACCCGGTTATAGTTTATTTTGTTATTTCTGGAGGTTGTAGAGATTACTGGGGACCTCGCGAGACTTGTTTCATGCGTACCGTGGTACGGGCCGCCGGTCTTGTTGGACCCTTGGGCAGTAAAGCCGAATCCATCGTATTCATCCCAGCCCCAGCCGATGCTCAAGGCGCCGTAAGTGGCGTCATAGAAGTAGTTGTGCAGTACCTGCATGTTCGTTGTATAGAATGAGGTTAGGGAGTTGGCCCCCGGGAATCCGTAGCAGTTCCTAAACAAAAAGTTATTTGTGATAAAAATATTTTCCGGTACAGCTTCCGTACCCGCCTTAAATTTCTCCTTATCAACGCCGGCCCAGTTCCTTATTGGCGTGCCAGAGACCGAAATACTAGATTCATGCTTAATCGATTCATCGTTTTCATAGATATGTTGCGGATGTCCGATTACAACACCAGAAGCGAGCGTATCTGCGATATAGTTGCCTGTGACTTCGATGTCCTTAACATCGTTCTCTACATGGATGCCATTAAATCCGGTAAGCCCGATCTCGCCGTTCAGCACTTTGATGTTCCTCGCCGCGTTAATCATAACCGCTGCTGGCGGTATGTCATACCCTCGGTAGAAAGTCTCATGCCAGTTGATGCTGCTTGGGAAGTAAACGGTGTTCACGATAGAGCCTTGTACTGACGCGAAGCCGCGGGAGCTGGTCGTTACCGGACCGGATCCGTCGCTAAGTGTATAGGTGCCCGTTAGTTCAAATAGCTTGTAGTCGGTATGGGCAAACTTCAGCCCGTTAAAGGTTATGTGTTTGACACGTCCATCGTCCGAGCCCTGGGCAGGCTTCAATCGATCTCCTACAGCAATCCCTCTTATGTCGAGGACCTTCTCATGCCTTGGAATGACCACGTCAGCGGTATTGATATCCTCGCCTGCAAGCGGGATATAATAAAGTGTGCTTTCCGCCTGGTCGAAATAGAAATCTCCGCGTTTATTGAAAAATTCAAAAGCGTTGCGGATGACTTGGTTGTTACCTGGATTGTATTGCGTGTTATTACTTAAAGACTGTGAAATCGCACCATATGGCATCTGGAAACGGAGCATGACACCGCCGGGCTTATTGCTGGCTGCCGGCGCCTGTTCGATCGACGCGAAGGTGACAAAAGGCCTCGACCATCTGGCTGTGGAGCCGCCCATGCTTTCCGCTTCGATGTTTTGGGGATTTTTCGTTGCCGTCGTCAGACCCACGCTGGCATCGAATACGATAGCCGCACGGATGTTGCTGCCGCTTTGCCACGCCCAAGGGTTATTGGCACCGGAAAAGCTGGCTGTCGGGGTGCCGTTGACGGTTCTGTTGGTCGAAGCGATTTGCGGGCTCAGCGTCATGTTGGCGATCTTATCGTTTACATAGATCGCGCGCAACTTATCGTTCCGGTTAAGGGTCGTTTTGTACGCCGTTAAGCCGCCCGTCTGGGTTAGGCCTAAAGCCTCTGTCCATACGCCTTTTTCCAGCATTTCACCAGCGCTGATTACCGGCTTCGCACCCGGCGCCGCCTCATAGCGAATCGTGCTGCTTGCGCTTCCGGAATCATCCTTGTTAAAAACCAGGGTTTCATCAAGCGAATAATAGCCATCTGCAATTTGAACAACGATATCACCGCCGGTCTTAGGCAAAGTCCTTACTACTGCTTTTGCCTTGGCAAGCGTTTTGTACGGCTTATCTTGTGTTCCCTCACCTGTGTGATCATCGCCATTTGTAGCAACATAGATAGTTGCGCTTGGTGTAGTGTCAGCCGCGTTTGCAATTGGCGCACTGTCAGCCGCGACTACTACCGACCCTGAGAATGGTAGCATGGGAAATACCATTACCAAAGTCATAATCCAAATGAATGCTCTTTTTCTCACTTTCATAAAACCTCCCTGGATATAAGTAAAATCTTATACACATTGCCGCCTAAGCGGTATTAGTCCCGGTTTCTCTGCTGTATTTGTCAATAATAAATACAGCCCGTAACTTCCACGAAAGGTAGTTTCTTCTGGTTGCCATTAGGTAAAAATGTTGAGCAGATTCCGAACTTTATTTCACCCCCCTTGCATTACCATCCTTGTTCATGGAGCAGAATTCTGGCTGCAAACCTTAACATTCCCTTTGACTGAGCAATTCTATTTCCAATAATGGAAGCGCTGTCAATCAATGCTTTTATGATACCAGCCTCTAAGAATATTCCCAGAGACTATTATTGGACTGTAAGTAAAATTCACGGGACAATAAGTAAACATAGTGCGCTGCGCCAACCTGAAAATACGGAGAAAAGACACCTTATCAGATGTCCCTTCTCCCACTTCACATGCGTCACTTTAGAATTGCACCTGCAGTCAATGCATTTTCGATCTTTTCGTTGCCTATTAAATAAACGATGATCATTGGCAAGCTGGACAGCAGCATACTCGCGCCGATGAGTCCCCAATCCGTAACTCCCACATTGATAAAGAAACCAAGCAACCCGACTGTAAGCGGCCTGAATTGATCCTTGGAAGCAATAATAAAAGCAAGCGGAAATTCGTTCCAGATTCGAATGAATATAAGAACGCATTGCGTCACGAGCGCTGGCATTACGATTGGAAATATGATTTTAATATACGTTTGATAGACATTCGCTCCATCTATGCATGCTGCCTCTTCCAGCTCCTTAGGCAATGAACGAAGAAAGGCATACAGCATCAGTACGCAGGAAGCGATGGCGAAGCCGGAATACGGCAAGATAAGGCCCAAATAACTATTTTTGATATGCATCCATTTAACGAGCTGGAATAAAGGAATAACGACTACTTCGATTGGGACAATTAAACCCATAGATACATAAAACAGCATTATCGAATTGAATTTCCACTGCATGCGGCTGAGGCAATAAGCAAGCATGCTGCCCGTTGTCAACGTAATGGCGATTGTGCCTGCGGTATAAATCACGCTGTTCTCGAAATACGTATAAAAATGATATTTGGACAGCGCTTCGCTGAAGTTCAGCCAGTCCAAGGAAGACGGCAATCCAAAAGGATTGTCGTAAGCTTCGCTTTTGGACTTCAATGACATCGTTACCATCCAGTACAAGGGAAACAAAAACGTGCATCCCACGGCTACCCAAAACACTCGATTTAATAATTTCAGAAAGCTCCCCCCTAGCTTAAAACTCCAGTTTTTCTCTGGCAACGTACCTTTGAATGACAAAGGAGATCAAAAGGCATTCCAGAATAAAAATAACGGCGATCGCAGTACCCTTGCCAAATTCGGAAGTATCAAATGCCGTATAATACATCTGGTAGATGACCGTCCTGGATAGATCTCCTGGGCCTCCTGCCGTCATGACTCGTACATGCGAATAAAATGCCATTGAGCCTAATGTAGACAGAATTAGTACGTATTTGATTACATTCTGCAGCAAGGGGATCGTAATTCGTAAGCAAACTTGAATATAATTAGCACCGTCGATCAAAGCCGCTTCATAGTAACTCTTGGGTATGGTCTTGATTCCTGTATAAAACAGCAACGCGTTCAGTCCAATATATTGCCACAGGAATGTCACTCCGATGCTGGGCATTACTGTTTTCTTTTCCGTTAACCACGAATGCGTCCATGAGCTGAGCCCTAACGATCGGAGAATCTCGTTAAATAAACCCCAATTTGGTTCGTAGAACGCTAACCAGATCTGTGCAACAACCGTGACCGACAAGATAGCAGGGAACATCGCCACCGTCTTGAAGAATCGACGAAACTTCGGTGTTTGAGCATCCATAAAAAGCGAAAGCATCATGGATAGGGGCAGCCCCAGCAATAATGAAATGGCTACAATGAGATACGTATTCTTATGAGCGGTCCAAAAGGATGGGGAAGCCATCACTTCTTTGTAATTATTTAAACCAACAAAACCCAAGTTTCTAAATCCGTCATGCTTATGCAAGCTCATCCAGATCTCCGGAATCAAAGGGTATACGCAGAATAAGGAAAACAGCAGTAATGCCGGGAAAGCAAACACAAATATAGACACTTTGGTGCTAAAGTACTTGTTCATCGCTCTCTCCACCATTTAGTTTGTGTCTAAACCCCCTTGGATCAATCCAAAGGGGATTTAGCTGTTATTGCATCTTTTACTTGTCAAACCACGTATTTTCGCTCCAGATCTTGTTCATCGCCACATTAAAATCATCGGCTGCGAACTCACCCGTTAGTAAATTCGCTCCTTGCGTAGATATTTCGGATGACGTCCTCGCATCTAGGGAATTAAGAGCCATGGACGCGATTTTATTAGGAATCGGATTGTACCAGTCAACGAACTTCTGCATAAGCGGGCTCCTATCCATCGCCTGGTTGCCTGTCTGCAAAGATATGGGAGCACCGGTAGACTCGAAGTATAGCGCATCCGCCATGGCTAGAAATTCGGCAAGCTTGACGGCCTCTTCCGGGTTCTCTGTTTTGCCGTTGACTGCATAACCGTTAAGCGGGGAACCCCAGAACTGCACGGTCTGTGCAGGGTTATACTTATCGCTGGCACTTGGGAATGGGAAGAAATCAACCGTTTCGTCTTTTGCGAGATTTGGCAGCTCCCAAGTAAACATCCATAACATAGCCGCTTTTTTGGACGTAAACATTTCCATCGCCGGACCGTAATCCACATTTGCAATACCGTCTGGGAACACGCCTTCCTTGACCAGCGTTTCGATGCGAGCCGCTCCTTCCTTGACGGATGGATTGTTGAAGTCCGTTTTGTTGCTGACAAGGTCTGCCATCGCCTGCGGATCTCCGATTTGAATCATTTGCTGCAGCATAAAGAGCTTCGGTCCCCACCCGTCCTTGCCGGGAGTCACAGCCGGTACCATGCCCTTGCTCTTGAGCGTCTTCGAGATTTGAATCAGTTCATCGAACGTGGTAGGCACTTGAACCCCCGCTTCTTCGAACATATCTTTATGATAGAAGATAACAGGGGTGAAATACGTGTCCGCTCCGGAAGACAAGCTGTAGATCCCGTTATCGACATGCTTTAACGCATCCGGCACCGCATATTTGTCCAAGAAACCGTCTTTCGAAATATAAGGTGACAGATCCAGAATGCTGCCAGTGCTCTTGAGCGGCGTAAAGTAGCCCGCATCATTCCAGAATACGTCCGGCATATCCCCAGAAGCATTCAACGTCTTCAATTTGTTTGCCATATCCTCGCCGCCGCCGCCGGGCTCAAACTCGACTTCAAGATTGGGAAGCGCTGCAGCAATATTCGGTTTGATGAATTTTTCCATAATGTTGTTGCGATTCTCGTCCGTCGTAAGCGTTATGACTCTCATCTTGATTTTTTTGCTGTCCGTCTTCGTCGTATTCTTGTTATCCTCCTTGCTTGTTGCCAAGGGCGACGGATTGTCGGACGGCTGGTTGGACTTGGTTTCATTCCCGCTGCTGCATGCCGATGAAACCAGAAGAGTACTTGCCATAAGGAACATAGCTGCTGCCTTTAACTTCGTTTTCATTGTTTACCTCCCCTATTTGTCAAAGCGGATATCGGATTGATTTTAGATATTGAAAGCGGTATCAACCTTGAGATAATTTTACGAATCTTCCCATATTTAGTACAGAGACTATTCTCGGGCTAGCAGTAAAATTAACGGCAAAAAAATAGACGATAGAGGCAAAGTTTTCACTTTCCCCCTAACGTCTGTATTGAAGTATAGGCTATCGGATTTGATTCACATATTTGCTAGGCGTGATTCCCATATATTTTTTGAAGCATTTGCTGAAATAGTTGGCGTCCGCATATCCCACCCGGTTCGATACGTTTTGAATAACCTTCTCTCCCTGATCAAAAAGTTCCTTTGCTTTAATAATCCGTATTTCAGTCAGGTAGTCATTGATCGTAAAGGTCGTTTCTTTCTTAAACACGAAGCAAAGATGATTGTAATTCATATGAACACTCTTTGCGATATCTTCAATTCGCAGTTCTTCATTGCCGTAATGCCTCGTAATATACGATTTGACCTCCTCTATCACTTTGACGGCTCTATTCGTTTTGCGACTATGTACATGATCCATGGACTTTAGAATTAAAGTACGTATCCAGTCCTCCAACTCGTTGAAGGTTTTCATCCGCTGAACGTGTTTTATCATATCGGGTTGTGTCGTATTTCGGAAGACATCTTCAAAGCTTTGCGACGCTTCGGCCAAAAATTCCAGGCATGTGGATACGAATTCGATTCCGGCGAGAAGCAGCATTTCCATAGACGCTTGTTGGACGCGAGTATCATGAAAAAAACGCGAGAGCCATTCTTCTGTCTCGGACATGTTCCCGATTCGCATGAGCATCAGCAAGCCGCTTCTTTTTTCCACCGAGAACAATCCGACCTTTATCCCGGTTTCCGCAATCAAGGAATGAGCGAACACCTTGTTGCCACCCCATACAAACCGCTGCTTCAAAGCAATTAACGCTTCCTTGTATGAAACTGAGATCAACTCAAACGTTTCGCAGCCATTCCCTAAGCCAATCGTTACCGTACAGGCCAAATCGTTCTCTACGTTCAATCGAATCTGTTCGCAAATCGATTCCAGCTTGTTGAAGGAGCCGTCAGGCGATCCTATGATCAGAACCAGACGATCATCATGATCATGACAGCTGACACACTGAAAGGCGCCTTGCATATCATTTTGAGCGATTTCTTGTACCTTGGCTTTACGAATCAGCATACCCTCCTCAAGATTCCTCTCCTCGCTTGAATCCAGGTCGATGACAATTGCCAGGTAATGCAACCCTTCCAACTTTATTCCCAAATCATGTAATCGATCCCAATCGGAACTGGATCTAGTAATAACGTTGCCTTGCAGCCAACCGTTCAGCACTTGCTCCTTCATGACAGACAAGCCATCGCTTGCCTGCTTCCTTAGATCGTCCAACTCAAGCTTGCCCAAACGCTCCGATCGTATGAGCTCCTTTATATCCAGTAAGGAGCTTTGAAGTTCTTCTTCGTTAATGGGTTTCAGCACGTAATTAGAAACGCCCAATTGCACGGCCTGTTTGGCATACACAAATTCGCTGTGACCTGACAACACCAGAAATTTTGTTTTCCGGTCGCGCTCCTTGGCTTTGTGTATAAACTCCAATCCATCCATAATCGGCATATTCATATCGACCAACACAACATCAGGCTCTACCTCGGTCATCAGTTCCAGCGCTTCCGCCCCATTTTTTGCCTCCCCCGCGATTTGAAAGCCCAGCTCACTCCATGGTAGCGAAATCTTTAAGGCTTGTCTGAAGTAATATTCATCATCGACGATTAGCACTTTGTACATGCTCTTTCCTCCTATTCTATTCATTTCTTATTTTGCGGATAATAGATATGCCTGTCTCATGGATGCGGGCAGGAGCTAATGATGACGAAGGGGCAGTACAATTATAATTTTCGTATAAACGCCGTACTCGCTTTCAACTTGCAGACCGTATCTTTCCCCGTACAGCATTCGAATTCGATTAAATACGCTTGTGATCCCAAACCCGCTGGTTTCATCAGGAATGCTGTATCCTGCCATTATCGCCTTGGTTTGATTCTTGTCCATACCCGCCCCGTTATCGTAAATCTCGATTTCCACATTGTTCCCGCTGCGCTTTCCTGTAATGCGTATGATTCCTTTTTCCTTTTTGAGCTTCAATCCGTGATAGATGGCATTCTCCACGATTGGCTGCAAGGTCAATTTCGGTATCGAATAGGACAAAATTTCATTGTCGATTTCCATCGTATACTCCATATATTCCACATAACGCAGCTGCTGAATTTCCAAATAGCTTTCCGTTAAACGCATTTCTTCGCCTATCGATATGATATCGTTGCCTTTGCTTAACGAAATCTTATAGAAATTCGCCATATATTGGGCTGCCTGTATGGCTTGCTTCCCGAAGCCCAGCTTAATGAGCGAAATAATAGTTTCAACCGTATTGTACAAAAAATGTGGCTTCACTTGCGATTGCAGCAATTTGAATTCGATCTCGGCCTTTGTCCTTTGTTTCTCGACGTTTTCGGTCATAAGCGCCTCAATGCGATCCATTAAACTATTGAAGCCCTCGCTTAAATATCCGATCTCATCTTTTGATTGGTAGGAGCTTCTGACTTGCATCTTTCCCGTCCGGATTTCTCTCATGGTCTTGGCAAGCCGGAAGATGGGTCGCGTGATCGACCGGGACAATAGGAAGGACACAATTAATGCTAGCAGCAAGCATGCTGCGCCGATTCCTATAATCAATTGATTGATTTCTTTCCGATCAGAAGAAATATTATTCATCGGGATAGCGCTTACAATTGTCCATTTCAACGGTTCGAAGCGATGGGTGAATAGCAACATTTCTTGGCTTCCGCTGCCCTGGGTAAATGTTGTGTCTTTACCATTCTCGGGAATGCTTATGGAGACAGCTTCCTTAAAATCCCGGTATAACATAGCTTTATTTTGTGAAGAGATAATTCTGCCCGCGGAATCGACGATATAAAATTCGCCGCCCTTGTTTTTCCCTTCCTCATAAATCGAGGCAATAGTCGTTTCTTTCACGTACAAAAAAATTCTGCCTATCATTTTACCGGTATCTTTGTGAATGACCGTTTTAGAAACCGCAAATACGTTGTCTTCACCTTCATACAAGAAGCCGAACTTGATCAAACCTGTCCAAGAAGGTAAATAGAAACGATCATCCGCTCCATAACCATCGCCGAATATGCGGGAAGCATAAGCGTTATCGGCAAACCCGACGTCCACCCAGTGATGATTCGAGGTGAGAATGCTTACCGCTTTGATTTTTGTGTTAGGCTCCACAATATTGCTGATCGTCTCTGAAAGAGTTTTTTTCATCGATAGGTTATTTAAACCTTCAACCGGCTTGCTCGCATAGAACTCATTATTTAATAATAAATCGTTATACAGCACGTTCTGCAATCGATAATCGCTGGCTAAAATTTTTGAATAATCTTCCATTGTAGAAATCAGGGTGTGAAGGTTATTTTTGATGAGCACAAGCTCTCGAGATGAATTATTGATCTCTTTCTCAATAATGGCCTTTTGTGAAATCGTGTTGGAAAAATACGACTGAGTGGAAATAAATACGACAATGATTAATAAGTTAGCGATGAATATTTTATTTTTAATGGAAATACCGCCTATATACTTCGAGAACCCTTTCATAGCGCGATTGCTTCCTTTCTCTTCCATAAATCGTTTTTTGTGGGAACCCTGACTATGAGAGTAGGCTAATCTGAAGGGTGTGGAGAGGACGCCTTTATGCATAAGATATTTATGTGGGGGATTACTTTTAAGAATAGCATAGGTTTAATAAGTGTCAATTTGAATTGCTTGTGTTTTTACTCAGTTTAAATTTACTAACAGCGGACTTCAATCCAATTCGACCGCTCTCAATCTCTTGCACGATGGCTAATTTCTCTGAGGCGCTAAGTTTATTTTCGGACATGAAAAATACTCCCCTCACAGCAAACAGGTTATATATTATTTCACCTGTCTACCGTATGGGGAGCATATCAAGATTCAATCTGCAGAGCAGCCTCTTTAGGCTATCTGAAACTCTTATTTACTCCAAATGCGTTGCAGGATAACTGCCGCTTCGGCGCGAGTGAGAGAGCTGTTCGGCGCTAGTTTGCCGCTCGATCCTTGCACGATACCGGCATTGACCAGTGCTGCAACGCTGTCTTTCGCGTAAGAAGCTACCGAAGCCTCGTCGCTGAACGCATCCAAAGTGCCGCCTGTCGGCAACGCTTTGCCTGCGGCTTTCGCCGCGCGCGCCGCGATGACCATCATGTCTTGACGCGAGATCTTGCTGTTTGGATCGAACAGATTGCTGCCCGTGCCTTGAATGATGCCGAGCTGCGCAGCGATCTTGACCGCTTCGTAGTAGTATGCGGAGGAATCCACGTCGGAGAACATCGTTACGGAAGCATTGTTACCTTTAAGCTCCAATGCGCGAACGAGCAGCGACAGGAAGTCCGCTCTCTTGATGGAAGCTTTCGGATCGTACGCGTTCTCACTCGTGCCGTTAATGATGCCACGAGATGCCATCGCTTCGATTGCTTTCTTCGCCCATGGTACGGACTGAAGATCTCCGAACGATTTCACGACGAATACAACTGCATAGATACTGAAGTGAGTCGTCGAGAATTTGACCGTACCGCTTGCTGCATCGTAGCGGGCATTCGGCACAGGTGTCGCTTTGCCGCTGCCGTCGATGTACCAGATGATGATGTGATCCGGGTTGCTTAGCTCTTCAGCCGTCGGCGTGTAAGGTACGGATACCGTTACAGGCGCGTTCGGGTTGTTCCAAGCGACAACGGAGTCGCCTGCCAAAACTTCGAGGCTAATGACCGGATGGTTACCGATTTGCTGGCGGAGATCATTGCTGAGTGCTTCAGTCGAGACCTTGCCCAAGCGAACCGATACGAACTCGGAGCTGCCGACTCTCGTGCCTGCCAGCATGTTGCCAGGAAGCTCGACCGTGCCGTTCACCGTCTTGATCACAAGTACTGTCGATCCGGAATCTTTCAGACTTTGAAGCGGCAATTGCACGTCGTATGAATTTGCGCCTGCTGTTGCAGGAATGTTGATCGTAACTTTTTTCTTGCCTGCAGCGTTAGTTACAGCTTGATCGAACGCTTTCTGTAGATTGGCGGCAGAGATGTTGGACGATGCCTTACCGTTATTCACAGTAACTTTTGGTGTGATCTGGCCATTTTCAGCCGGTTGTTCAGTCACCGGAGAAGGCGTGTCTGTACCGGGTTGAGGCGAAGCGTCGCTCGTTGTTGCAGTCACAACTGTGGATGCATCCGACACCAATTCCCCTTTAACTGCCTTCACGTAGTAATAGTACTTCGTCGAAGAGGTCAAATTCGTATCCGTGAATTCGGAAACCGGTACGCCGGAAGCGATTACCGTGAAAGAACCGGATTCGGACGTTCCGCGATATACCGAGAATATTACGCTCGTGTCTGAAGTGGTGTTCCAATTCAGCTTGATTGAGGATTGGCTTTGAGCATCAGCCTTCAATCCCGTAGGTGCCTCCAAAACCTCCTCAGGCGGCGTTACAACCAGAGGAATCGTCGTTGCATTTGCGACTGTGGATGCATCCGATACCAGTTCCCCTTTAACTGCCTTCACGTAGTAGTAGTACTTCGTTGAAGCATCCAGACCCGTATCCGTGAATTCGGAAACCGGTACGCCGGAAGCGATTACCGTGAACGAACCGGATTCGGACGTTCCACGATAGACGGAGAACGTTACGCTCGTGTCTGAAGTGGTGTTCCAATTCAACTTGATCGAGCTAGCGTTCACGGCAGAAGCCGTTACGTTCGCAGGCGCCACCGGTGGCGTTGCAGGAGGATTCTTACCGGAAAGCGTAAGCACTCCAAAAACGGACGTGTCTTGATAACCTTGGCCGGTCAAATCGTTCCATACGGCAACGCTCTGACGAGCACCGTTTTTACCATCGTTGATTTGCACGTCAAAGCCTAGCTTCATGTTGTTTTCCGGTGTGATCGATGTTAACGGTATTTTCATTTCTACCGTGTAGTTCGTTCCGGAAAGAGAGGTCGCTGACTCGAAACCAGCTGCTTTGCTTGATGGATTGAAAGATGCCTGGTTGTTATAGTTTACTCTGTATTGTCCATCATCCGATTGATAGGAAGCTGTCTTTCCATTATTCTCGTCTACGAACACTTCGACGGAATCTTGTTCATGCTCGTTAGGGCTAGTGCTGTCCAGTTCCGCATTACCAGTAACTTGGATTAGCATATACAGGTTGTGATCATCCCATAGCGCTCTGGCTACACCGCGTGCACCTTGCCAGGCCATCTGGAACTTCTGGATCGAGACTTCAGGCGCATCGCTCCAGATCGCGTCAATGGTACCGTCTATGACTGGCGTACCATATTTAGCGGAAGTTTGACTAGCGGTTGCCGAAGAAGGCGGGTGCTCCGCTATGAACTTGCTCGGATCGATAACGCCATAATAGGCTTGCTTTGCTTGCAGGTTGTTATCGAAGAGCAACGGCGGTTGTTCTTTTCTCCAGCTCGTCGAATCATTCAGACCCCAGAAGGTGACTCTTGCGATATTCGCGGCGTGCTCTTTGTAAATTTGGAATAGCTGCGCGTACAAGTAGCCTTGCGCGATTGCTTCCTTTTCGGTGATCGTGCCGCCGTTGCCGGCCGTTATGTCCAGTTCGGTAATGCTGACTTCAACGCCCAAGGAGATAAACCGCTCCAACGACGCTTTAACGTTGTCAGGCTTCGTGTTGACGTTGTAATGCGCCTGCATGCCGACGCCGTCGATCAGCTTCTTGCCAGGATGCGTAAGTGCGTACTTGTCGTTGAGCTCTTTGACCATATTGTAGATGGCCGTAGCTTTGTTCTGGTTATCATCGTTGTAATCATTGTAATAGAGCTTGATATCCCAAGACGGGTTCGCGTCAAGCACTTCTCTTGCCGCCAAGAACGCTTGTTCCACGTAATCGTTACCGATTGCCGTTTTCCAAGGAGAGGTGCGCAGGGCAGCAACCCAATCCGTCGGATTAGAGGGATTGTCGTTCATCGCTTCGTTGACGACGTCCCAAGAAATCAAATTGTTTCCATATTTTTCTGCGTAGTGCGTCATAACCGTTTGGATGTGCGTTCTCATATTGGCGAGTGCCTCGTCGCGGCTCAAAGGCGAACCGTTCGAAGTAGTCATCCATGCAGGCGTCTGCTGATGCCATACGAGCACATGGCCGTGTACTTTCATCCCTGCGGCGATCGCTTTATCGATAAGCGAATCCGCATAAGTGAAAGTACCTTTCACCGCCTGCGTTGCATCTGGTTTCATGGCGTTTTCCGCCGTTACGACATTATGATGCAATTTGAGAAGCTCCAGGCGAGTGCCATCGAAATCCGCCGCGGATACCGCGTTGCCGATCAAGAAATTGTCTTGATACTTTGTCTTGATTGGCGTCAAGTCTTTTTGTACGGAGATAGGGATCGAGCCCGTGTTCACAAAGCTGATATCGTCGATGTAGAAAGAAGCAGTCTTGTTGCTGGAGCTCTCGACGTAAATGGTCAAAAATTCGTCGCCTACGCTGGAGTAACGATAGGTGCCTTCAAGCTTCACCCAACCGTCGGCAGCATTCACGGTTTTTGCTTGTATGGTGTTGTAGCTGGCGGTGCTGCCGTTGCCGACTTGCGTGGACAACTGAAGCTGCGAGCTGGTCGGCGAGATCAGCTTGACCCATGCCGTTACTTTGTACTCGCTGCCTTTGTCTACGTTCTGCTCGACGCGAATCGTCGGACCGTGCCAAGAGTCTGTACGATCTGCTACTTTCAAAGCATAAGAACCGTTGTCGGTATGGTTGGCTTCATTCGTAACGGTCAACGTTTCTGTTTTAGCGCGGCCATCAAAGCCGCCCTGCGATTGATCCTCGAACGTAATAGTAGTGAATGGCACAGCTGGAGTTCTTGGAGGTTCGGCGCCAGGCGTAACGTCTTTAATTACGAATTCGTCCATATAGAAGTCGGCTTTCGCTGTGGCGGTTTCATCTGGACTGTAGACGTTAGCTTCGATCCAAACTAGGAATTCGGTCGTGCTGGCAGGTACTTCGTAGCCTTTCAGTTCGAACGTCTTCCAAGCGGAGTCCGTAACGGCTTGGTTGCCGATAATCCATGGGTAGTTATCCGTACCGTCGGATTTGACTTTCGCGCCTAAGTGATAGTTATCGGTTCCTTGAGCGGACCGGAGTTTGAACGAGATATCGTATTTATGACCGGATACCAACTTGCTGGTCAAATTGAGTGATACGGCGCTCTTTCTGTCCGAACGGTCCTTATACAGAAGCGATTTCGTTCCCTCGGATGCGTAGTCAGACGATACTACCGCAGTACCGGTGCCGTTCCATCCCAGATCCGTCCAACCGCCGAGCTGACCATCCTCAAAGCTTTGGGACAGGACGAGGAATCCTGGAGGAGGAGCTGCGCTTTTCTGGGTAATGACGATGTCGTCGATCGCGAAGCTTGTATTTTTACCGGCGTCTTCGGATTCGAAGTAGAGTTTAATTCCCGTAGCGGCGGTGTTATACGTATAAGTACCGCTCAGTTTCACCCAAGCACCGTCGGTGACCGTCGTCAACCCGATTACTTCCTTAAACTGGTCGTTGCCGGTTAATCCAGATTGCTCAATCGATGCCTTTAGCTGCGTAGAAGCCGCTCCGGTATCCAGCTTAGCGTAGGCGGAAATTTCGTATTCAGCGCCTTTTTCAAGCATATTCGTCAACACTAGGCTAGGCCCGTGGTAATTTTGGGCGCGTCCCGTCACGAGAAGCGCGTTCGATCCGGAGTGGGAGACAGCATTCGTTACGGTCGCCGTAGCGCCGTTGCCGGTCCACCCATTTATGCCGTTTTCGAATTTCTCGACAAGAACGGCCGGTTTGACGACTTTCACTTGGAAATCGTCGACGTAGAAGCTAGCAGTTTTACTGCTGCTGCTCTGTAAGTAGACTTGCAGGGCATTGGCGTTCATGTCGTATGTATACTCGCCTTTGACTTGTACCCAAGCATCGGCTGTTACCGTTGCCGCGGAGCCTGGATTCAGGTACTCATTGGCTGCCCCAGTCTGTTGAGCGCCGAATTGAATGGTCTCGGAGCCGGTCGTTCCCTCTTTGAGTTTAACCCATGCGGAAAGCTCGTAAACTGATTCCTTGTTCAGTTTGCCGGTGGCGGCGAGGTTAAAGCCCGGGCCGTTCCAGTTGTCTGTTCTTCCTTGCACTAAGAGACTGCCAGTTCCGCTATGAGCGGTATTGGTCGAAGCTGTTACCGTCTCGGTACCGCGCTTAAACCATCCTTGCGTGCCGTTCTCGAAGTCGTTCGAAACGACGACGTTCCCGATCGCTTCCGGTGTGGGAGACGTAGGTCCGCCGATCGCGGCTGCGAAGGTATTTAAAGTATCGTCTTTCTTAATGAGAATACGTCCCATCGCCAAGGCGTCGTCATCGCCGCTCCAGGCTTTGAAACCGACTTTAATTCCGTTCTCCGTCGCGGCTGCTTTTACGTCCGCGTTGTAGTTGCCGTAAGGATAGGCAAGAAGGATCGGATCTTTGCCAGTAATTCCTTTCAGGAACGTATTAGCGGATTGGATTTCCGCGGCCGCGGTCGCTTTGGTGATGCTAGTCGTCCACACGGCTTGATCATGCGTCTTTGTATGGTTTTGAAGACTGATGTTCGGGTTGTTTTTAAGCGTGTTCAATTGGCTCAGCGTCATTCCCCAAGAACCGATATTGTCCTGGATGACGAAAGATACCGCTTTCATATTGTACTGCGTCAATACTGGAAGCGCGTTTGTAATAAAGTCCGGTGTTGCGTCGTCGAACGTCAGCAGGATCGGTTTCGAAGGAGCGGTTGCCCCGTTCACGATAATGTCGACGTACTGTTCCGCGGATACGGTGGTATAGCCGTTATCGTTCAGATACTTCATTTGTTTTTTGAAGTTGGCTGTGCTGTATTGATAATCTCCGGATGGATTATCGGTGATTACATGGTACAGGATGACAGGTACCGTTGCGCTCGCTGCATTCACATTTGGAGCATACCAAATTTGCGGCACTAACAGTGCAGCGGCTAACAGTGATAGCAATAGCTGTTTGAAGCGTCTACTCATTTGATGTCCTTCCCCCTATAATGGATTTTGATGTCACCTAAAGCGCTTTCATTCTTGGTGTTGAATGGCTTCTCCTTCCCGTATCTTCAATTATAATGAGCGTTTTAATAGGGCGGCACCTAACGAAGTAGAGATTCTACTATAAAAATTAAAGAAGATATTAGATCCGAACATATGAACCACCAGCTAAATACAAATAAAAGGATATATGTAATAAATGAACATCATTCAGTAGTTATTGCTATTTCATTTTGAAAAATATGAAGGCTGTAACAGACCTCAACAAATGAGGATGGCGCGGAAACAACCTTCTCGCCATCCTCATTATTAGTTAATGAAACTTTTATTTACTCCAAATCCATTGCGGGATAACTGCCGATTCGGTGCGAGTGAGGAGGCACTCGGATCGTACGCGTTCTCGCTCGTGCCGTTGTTTTTATTAGCCTTATCGAATGCATTTTTCAACATCGCTTTTTTAACGACGTCCCACGAGATGATGTTCTGCGTGCTTCTCTTGTTTAACTTGCTAAAATGCGTGAGAACCACGTTAATATAGTCATTCATGTTTGTATACGTCCCAGCCTCGGTCAGTCCTGGGTTGGACGGAGTCAGGTCGGATTCAGAGATCTTAGCGTTGTTCAGCCACGGAATCGATTGGCTTTCCCAGACGAGCGTATGCCCATGTATTTTTAGGTCATTGTCGATCGCGCTTTGAATTTACGTGTATGCTTCTAATGGATCCTCTTCACCATCGCCAACCCCAAGCTCCCTAAGAGCCTCAGTATTAGCGATAAACTGCGGCAGAGTTACTGGTCAGCATGTTAGCTACACCTCTAGTACCACGTCCACTCAGCATGTTTGACGTTACAAAGAACCAAGCATTTGATTTCATTTTAGTAATTATGTAAAATAATTGCTGAATTTCAGCATACATACCTAAACTGTTCAAATGTTCTCAGTTAGGGATTTGAAATATCCAAGAAATAAAAAAACGGCATCTCTGCCGTTCTGATAATAAGGTATGGTGGAGCTAGGCGGAATGAACCGCCGACTGATCGTTGCCAGCGACCTATTCACTCCTATCTATAACCCCATATTTAGTAGTTAACTCGCCGTTTTTATGGGTGTTAAACTGGTAATGGTGTTCTCCCAGCTGAGCTAAGCCCCCGTGTTATTTCTTCACCTTACTCCGTCTTACTTTTAGGGTAGTGTAACCAACCAGCTCGTGCTCCCAACTGAGTTAAACCTAACAAAAATAGCTCATGCAATTTCAGCATGAGCTATTTCAAGTCTATTGTTTTGAAAATATTGTTTAGGCATTCAGATTGTATGTTTGCCGTACTAGTTTACTCATACCAATATTCGGGAATGATCTCCCTTTCCTTTTCCAACAACTCTTTAATAATTGAATCCGCATCATGTATGGAATTCACAAGCGGATCGGTCATCATCGCTCTTCTCAATTTCGTGAAGCTCCGTTCAACAACAGCCTCCGCAGTCAGTTCGTGCGTATCCAGCACCAGCTCCTGCATGCCCCGGATTCCCCTTGGCATTTCACCCACATGAAGCGGTTTAATTCCATCCGTGCTTACTTCGCTTAACAACTCAAGGAACGAGTCGTTATTCATGTTGGTCACCGCACCGTTATTGAGCGTATTAATAAAGAAACGCTTGTTCAAATTCCCCACCATGTTTTCGATAATATCCGTAGCGTGATCGGGTCCGAAAGATTTCATATAATCGGCGATAGGATTTTTCCCTGTGACGAAGTCATCCACTTGCCGCCACATTTCCTCATGCCGTTTATACCGGTCTTCCGTTTCCCAAATCGATAACGGCGGGATGGCGTCTTCCGTCTTGCCAAGTCCCTGCCAATACCGGACGTATTCTTTGGTATGGGCCGTACATGTTGGAATATACCCGAAAATGTTATAAAGCTCATAAGTGATTGCATCGTTATAAAGCGCCTTTGCTCCCCTATCTCCACCGTTGTTTTCCGTTCCTGCCGACCTCCTTAATGCCTCGGCAATCGGAGCCATAACATTCTTTCCGTCATACTCCGCCTTAAGCAGCCAGGTGAAATGATTGACACCGGCAACGCGGAAATCAAATTTCCGGTCGATCTCCTCATTGAATTCGCTTTGATCCTGAATGATACCCGCTCTAATCGCGTAGTAAGCTTTCTTGTTCGGCATGTGATGGGAGTCGCAAAGCGCAAAGGATTTAAGTTTCGGAGCATATCGGCTTAACGCGATCCCATGTACGGTAGATGGATTGATGTAATTGATAACCCACGCATCTGGACAAAGCTCCTCAATGTCTTTAGCGCATTCCATAATGACTGGCAGCTCTCTCATTGCCCTGAATATTCCGCCTGGACCGATGGTATCCCCAGAGCACATCCGAATTCCATATTTTAAAGAAACCTGGCAATCGATGCCACGGTATTTGACGGTATCCTCAGCAAAGCTGAGAACGACGAAATCAGCTCCCTTCAATACCTGTCTCCTATTCGTCGAGCCTTCCACTTTAAGAGATACATTGTTTTCCTTTGCAACCATTTCAGCGAGCCTTACCATCTTGGATAGTTTTTCTTCGTCAGTATCTACTAAAGAAAGTGTTCCGTTATTCAAATATTTAGAGTGAACCATTTGCCAGATTGACTGCCGCCCAAAGAAAAGACTCCCAGCACCAATGATAACTACCTTCGGTTGTGACACATTCGAATCCATCATGATCAATTCCTCCTAACTGGTTATAACCTAATTATAGGAGAATGGTTTAAAAGTAGAATATGAGATAGTTTGACCTTCATGTCAAATAGTACGAATATTTGTGATTAATAAATCCAGTGATATACTAAAATAATAAGAGAAATGTCTTCTGGTTAAGGAATGTAGAGGGATGCCAATGGATAAGAATATGACGGATATGGGAATTCTGAATGAATTGTCGGAATTGATCTCGCTTCGAATGAAATCGTTCTTTGAGCTTACCCACGACACAAAATGGATTGAACACAAGGCACATACCGACTATGATCTTTGGTTCGTTCAATCCGGAATCGTTACCATTACTATCGATGGTTTTGAACATACCGCAAACCCGGGAGATGTGGTCTTTTTTTACCCAGGGGTTCCCTATATGGCAGCAGCTAGTGATAAGGGGTGCCAGTTTATTTACACTCATTTCGATTTTGAAATCGGCAAACAGCAACGAATTCTAAACGATTTTCAGCTCTCGGGGATCATACCGCAAGAGCTGATCCGGGAAGAAGTCATTTTGTTCGGCAAAGCCTTTACGCAATCGAATTTATCACGAAGCATGCCAGGTAACCGTTTGTATTTAAAGGCTTGTCTGACGGCCGTTATTGCCAAAAGTATTGAACTCTACGGTCATGGCCAATATACCGGCTCATTTCTGAATGGGAGAACGTCAAGAAAAGTAGAGAGCACTTTGGACGTGTTGCAGCCGGTATTCAAATATGTTAATAACAATCTGCACAAATCTATTAAAATAAATGAGCTTGCAGCGTTTGTAGGCATATCAGAAAAATACTTTATCACTTATTTCAAGAAAGCCTTGGGCATTACTCCGGGACAATATATTTACCAGATTAAAATGAACAGGGCAAGAGACTATTTGAACGAAAAGAAATATACGATTCAACAAATTGCTAACCTTCTGGGTTATCCTGATCCGTTTACGTTTTCGAAATCTTTTAAAAAATACTATAACGTTGCACCTTCAAAGTTCGAGTAAAAAGCTGTCAGAGGACATGTCCCCAGACAGCTTTTCGCCTCCCGTTTCAGTTCAGGCACAAAAATAACTTGTTTCTCATTGACCCGATAGCGATCGCCGAGGTTCAAGCGTAATTTATATGAATATCATCAATAAATTGATAAGATGGGGATCCTTCATCAGCATCTAACTAAAATTAAAAAGCCATTTTGTTATGTGTTCTGGCTCTGTCCAATATCTCCACGCTTTTTCAATGGACTTAGAGAAAGATTTATATTTGCTCTAACTCTGCTTAAACGATGGGGAACCAACCTGGTATGCTTTTATAGTATTCCCACATCTGATCTGAAATCACCAGCTCTTTTTGATCTTCTTTTGATAAAGTGGTACGAATTTTTTCTTCTTCACCAGCTTCTACCTTCTGTACCCAATGCGGTTCCATAATCAGTTCCCGCCCTAAAGCGATTAAAGGTATCCCTGTTTCCAATGCTTTCATCACTTCATCGGGTGTGCGCAGCATCCCAACACCCATTACTGGAATTCGATCACCAACTCGATTATGAACCATTACACCACGCGATGTTTGATCATTTGCATCACGGATCGAGCCGTTCCAAAATGCTCCCACCGAAATGTGGAGGTAATCCAGTTGCTGATCAGCCAATCTGTCCACTAAATGCAACGTATCATCCATGGTGATACCCGGATTCTCCCTTTCTTCAGGAGATAGACGATAGCCGATGATGAAAGGTTTTTTTGCATGTTCCTTAACGGCTTTCTTAACTGCTTCTACAACAGCTAGCGGGAAAGCCATACGCTTTTCGAGCGTGCCTCCCCATTGATCCGTTCTTCGATTTGAGTGTGGAGAAAAGAATTGCTGAATTAAATACGTATTGGCACCATGAATTTCCACTCCATCGTATCCTGCTTCGATGGCTCTTCGAGTTGCTTCTCCAAAGGCCTTAACCATATCAGTTATCTCTTCAGCCGTCATTTCACGCGGTTCCACAGCATCCTCGCGTTCCGCTGCTACAGCACTTGGGGCAATGGGCTGAAGATCGGGCAGTAGCTCAGGCGGACACATTCTACCGCCATGAAAAATTTGCAAGATGGCCTTGGATCCTTTTTCTTGGATAGTTGTTGCTACCCGTTTTAGACTAGGAATTAAAGAATCAGAATCCGCTCCAAATTCGCCAGGGAACCCTTTTCCGTTTCTGGTTACGTAAGTGCATGCGGTAATCACGATGCCCACACCACCGGCACGCTCATGATAATAGGCAACTTCTTCATCTGAAACCTCACCATTTTCATGGGAAGCAGTATTGGTCATGGGTGCCATCACAATTCGGTTCTTTATTTCGATGCCAGAACGGAAAGTAAATGGTTTAAAAGCAACTTCAAATTTAGAATTCATGTTTGTATTTCTCCTTTTGTGTTATTCAGGTAGGTTAACGCTGCCTAAATATTTTCATTTCTAACTTGATTATCTTCAGCTTTGTTCGAGACCCGACTATAGCAGCACCATATCAAGTCAGAGAAACCAACGAGATAAAACAATTAACTTGATAACTATCCTCTGTGTATCCTACCATTTTTATGCTACCGACTAGCATGGTTTAGGTATGATGCTTACTAGTGGGTTACGGCTTGATGATATCTGCGAGGATTTCGTAGGAACGCAGGCGTGCCTCGTGGTCAAACACCTGGGCGATGACCATTATTTCGTCAGCTTGGGTATCGTTCAAGAAAGATTGCAGCTTTTCTTTCACCGTTCCAGGACTGCCGAAGATGGATGAGCCGAGCTGCTGCTCCAACGCTTGTTTCTCGTACTCACTCCATAAGCTGTCCATGCTGTCCACAGGCGGTTGCAGCTGCACTTCCTTGCCACGGATCAGGTTTAGAAATTGCTGCTGCAGCGTCGTTCCCAAACGGTTCGCTTCCTCATCCGTATCGGCGGCAATAACGTTGACGCCGACCATCGCGTATGGCTTCTCCAGTACTTTCGAAGGCTTGAAAGAACGCCGATATAATTCCATCGCCGGCACGGTGTTGCCGGGCGAGAAGTGACTAGCGTAAGCAAACGGCAGACCGAGCTGACCGGCCAGCTGTGCGCTGTACCCGCTGGAGCCGAGCAGCCAGATGGGAATAGTTAGGCCCTCCCCGGGGATCGCCTTGACATGCATAGTGCCTGATGCTAACGAGGGATCGAAATAGGCCCGCAGCTCATCCAATTGCTCATCGAAATCCTGGCCGTCATTCCTGCCGTCGCGACGCAGCGCGCGAGCGGTACGCTGATCAGTACCGGGTGCCCGTCCAAGACCGAGATCGATGCGTCCCGGGAACAGTGATTCAAGCGTCCCGAACTGCTCCGCGATCACTAGCGGCGAATGATTGGGAAGCATGATACCACCTGAGCCTACCCGGATTGTGGATGTGCCAGCCGCCACATGGGAGATCACAACGGAAGTGGCGGAGCTGGCGATAAAAGGCATATTATGGTGTTCCGCGAGCCAGTATCGGTTATAACCCCACTTCTCTGCATGCTGGGCAAGGACCAGTGTGTTGCGAAATGACTCGGCTGGACTGCCGCCGGCGACAATAGGAGATAGATCTAGCACGGAGAATGGTATATCACTCAGTCTTTTGTTTGTTTTATTTGCAGACATATCGTCTTCCTCTTTTCATAATTGTTATTTTGCCGCGTTCGCCAAAATTTCATAAGAACGCAAACGGGCCTCATGATCGAAGATTTCGGTGTGCGCCATGATTTCATCCGCCCCGGTTGCAGTCCGTTGACGGATTAGATTTGTAGCCCCATTGTTCGGCTTTCTTTGCCAAAAGAAGGGTATTGGCAAGTGACTGTTCAGCCGAACCACCTTCAATGATAGGTGAGGGATCGAGCACGGATAATGGCGTATTCGCAATGTTTGACATGATGGCATATTTCCTTTATTCATTATTGTGTGAGATTCATGTTGTAATGGTCATCTGATGGGTAGGGAAATAAGGCAATACCTCTTCACCCAGCTCCTGGATGACCTCCTCCGGAGGACGCCAGGAAAAATACAGGACAAAAGCGAGATGGTTGACGCCTATTCGCTGAAATCTATGAAGCAACTCCACCAAATGATGGCGTCCGAGACGATAGCCTAATGGAATTTCCTCCGGTGAATCATCAGGATTTTCCGATAAATCAATAAATAAAGTTTGAGAGAATGGTTTAAATACGCCGGGCGCTTTCATCTCCGTCAATGTGCGATAATCCCGGATAAGCATTTCCTGTTTATCAATACTTCTGGGGTACTGTATCCAACCATCGCCATGTTCAGCAATCCAATTCATGGATTGTTGGCTGAATCCCGTCACCATCGTCGGAATTGCTGTTACGGGACGGGGAATCAACTGCATATCACTGCCGTCAAAAACGCCTAGGTTCGATTCAATCGCTGCATTCTCATTCCGCAGTAGCCCGTCAAGAAATTCATAGCTCTCCCGGAAGAGCTCACCTCTATCCTCTCTTTGGACTCCCAAAGCCGTAAAATCCATTTCGCGATCCCCCGAAGCTACACCCATAATCAATCGGTTCGGAAACAAGCGGTGTATCGATGCGGCTTCCTTTGCAACCCGGACCGGGTGACGTAACGGAAGGACGACACCCGCAGTCCCTAACACGATTTCTTTTGTATGCGCGGCGAGATAAGTTAAATAAATCCATAAATCATACATTTGGCCATTATCGTCTATGTGAAGATTCTGCATGGTTACATCCCGCAGCCAAAGTGCAGCAAATCCATAATCTTCGATTTTGCGAGCAAGATGCAGCTGATTCTCCATGTGCGGCGTCTTTGTCATCTTTTCGGTTGGTAACACAAACCCAAGCGTCAACTTATTTTTCTGATACATTTTAGGGTATCCGTCATACTCCAACTGCTTGCCCACCTTAATCATTTGTAATTACTAATTCCTGTTCCTTTATATTGGCTTTTGGTCCTAAAATTTCTGGATTAAACTCCCGCAGAGGCTGCTCTGTCAGGATGCGCTGAGGCCAGTCATGGTTGGCAAGCGCTCCTTTACCCAAGGTAATAAGATCAGCATCACCACGCATCAATAACTGTTCCGCTTTATCAGGATCTTCGAGATTGCCATTCGCCATCACTGGTACAGTACCGAATTTCTTAGCCAATGCGGCAAGTGTAAGTTCAGTTCCTTCAAATGCCGGCCGAGTCGCATCATATTCGGTTACATGGATATAATCCAGGCCCGCCCTGCTCAAACTTGAAAAAATGATTTCGGCATCCTTTTCGGCCCCAGCCCATTTATGATAGTAATCACTGACTTTCCCTTGAGAGATACGGATTCCTACGACAAAATCAGTCCCAACCGCTTCACGCACTGCGTTAGCGACCTCAATCAGAATACGGATCCGGTTCTCTGTTGAACCTCCATATTCATCCGTTCTTTCATTCATATAATCCGTCAGGAACTCATCAAGCAAATAGCCGTTGGCACCATGGATTTCCACGCCATCGAACCCTGCTTCTTTTGCCCTCTTGGCCGCTTCCGCAAAACCATGAACAACCTCTTGGATGTCTTCTTTTGTCATTTGTTTTGGTTTCTTGTAAGGTCCCTCCCCGACATAGAACGGAAGCTGTTCACCTTTTGCTGTTAAGTCAGAGGGCGCGATGATCTCGCTCTTATAACGATTTCCTTGTGACTGCGCACCTGCATGCATCAATTGGACAATGATCTTTGATCCGGCTTGATGAACCGCCCCGGTTACTTTTCTCCATGCATCGATATGCTTCTCATTTGCAATTCCTGACTGGTTCAGATACCCTTGGCTATACATTTCATCGGGATAGACGCCTTCCGTGATCAAGAATCCAAAACCGCCCTTTACAAAGCTTTCATAATAATTCATCATGATTTTGGTTGCTTGCCCGTCTTCAGATGCGCTAATTCTGGTCATTGGCGCTACACCAATACGATTCTTTAGTTTCAGTTTACCAATCTGTATATCAGACAAAAGACGGGGAAATTTATTTAGGTGAGCAGCTGTTTTCATGTCGATTTCTCCTTTAAATTTGGTTGGTATTGTTTAACAAATTATGCCCCATATTTGGATAATTCATTTGTATATCTATATATCTATTTTTATCGATATATTAGGAAATTAGATACATGGAAGATATCCAATGCAGGGTATCAGCCATGTATGCCTGTATCCGGTCCTATAAATCATCTTTCATAAAAACAGCCAATTCTTGAATAGCCTCTTCGTTTCTTTTGTAATACGTCCATTGACCATAGCGGTTCGCTTGTAACAAACCGGCCCTTTGAAGCAGTAAAAGGTACTGAGAAACGGTCGATTGAGATAACCCTGCCTTTTCCTGAATGTGGCTGACACAAACCCCGATTTTTTTACTGTCACCGCCCTCTTGCGTGGGAAAGTGTTTCTCAGGTTCCTTTAACCAATCGAGAATATTCAAGCGTGTTTCATTCGCCAGTGCCTTAAAGATGAGTATTGGGTTCATGACAATTATTATATCGTTAAATCTCGATATGTCAATGCATTGTGATGCCATAGTTGAAAATACTGTTCTCAGTCCCTTTGTATACCTGTCACCTATTGTTGTGTCAGTCTCCCTCTCGAAAATCCTATCTTTATTAATGATTACCAACACAATTGAAATCTTACAACAAAATGCTGGTCTAATTCTATTTTAGAGCAGTGTATATTACCCATAGAACTAATACCTTCGAGTCATACTGGCACATCTCATTTATTGATTTAGTAGCATCCGTCTCCCTTAATTATTAAATAAACAGATTGCTTTATCCGATCCACGGTTGAAGACAGTCGGCGTAATTTCAACTTTCTCCAATTTAACCAGCAGTGATTTGACTATTTTGGATATTTCCGGCGGCATTGTTGCCGAGAAGAATAGAGTTTGTTTTTTGCCGGGCATTTTTGTAATGATTTTCTTCACATTAATAAAGCCCATATCCAGCATTCTGTCGGCTTCATCAAACATTAATATTTGGACATATTATAAATCAATACATTTTTGATTGATTAAATCGATGAGTCTGCCTGGAGTTGCAATAACAATATCCGCACCTAGTGTAGTATAGTTATCTTTGCTTAAAGCTTTTAAAAATCGCAGGTATAATATTCAACTCCTTAAATGTCATTTTGTCTCCTTCATTTATATATATTAATCACGCAACTTTTAACATTTCCTGTATTGTCTCCACAAACCATTCCTTTCCGTCATAACACTTTAGGATAATACAATAGAGAGCAAGAAAAGAAGCGGAATCTTACCCGCTCCATTCATGGATGTACGAATGCCTATGATGACGGGATCGAATGCATACCTAAAGCGCATAATTCATATCATGTATCGAATCAGTCGAGAGGGAGAGGACGCAGATGTTGAAAATCACTCTAGAAGTCGCCAAAGTGTTGATTCAAGCAGCGGAACTCCGGGCAAGGGAGCTCGGGATCGCGGAAGTGATCGCCATCTTAGACGATGGCGGGAATTTCGTTGCTTCTCATCGGATGGACCATGCCTGGCTGGCCAGTGTCGACATCGCCCATAATAAGGCTTGGACGGCGGTCGCGCTAAAAATGCCCACGGCGAGCCTTGCTCCGTTGGCGGTCCCGAGCGGGGAGCTGTACGGGATCAATACGACCAACCACGGACGCGTTGTCGTGTTCGGAGGGGGGATTCCGTTGTCGTTCGATGGGAGAATCGTCGGGGCGGTCGGCGCAAGCGGCAGTACGGTCGCAAACGACATTAAAGTTGCGGAAGCAGCGGTACGGGCTTTCGAAACCTATCCGAAGGCACGGATCGGGTCTTCTGGGAGCTTGCTGTAAACCAGGCGGCTTTAGCCCTATAACGAAACTAGGTCCCGCGAATATTAGCGAAAAATCAGCTAAACACTTGGGGCTGTCCCTCAGGGTATAATACCCCGTGGCACAGCCCCTCTTCTCATGCCATCATTTAAGGCTTCAGGACGAATTTAATGCATTCGTCCGCATGGTTGTAAAAGGTGTTGTACGCGTTATGCGCCTGATCGAGCGGCACTTTATGTGTGATGATCTCCGTCGGATCAAACTCGCCTGCCATAATTTTTTGATACAGCATCGGCATGTAATGAATCACGGGCGCCTGTCCCATGGTCAGCTTCACGTTTCGTTCCCAAATGTTTCCGAACATGAACTGGTTGTATTTAGAACCGTATACCCCCGTAATCTGAATCGTGCCGAATTTCCGCACCGCATTCATCGCGATGTTGATCGGGCTGAGCGTTCCGCCAACCAGCTTGGCCTTCTGCTCTTCTTGCTCCAATGGCGTCTTCTTGCCGTCCATTCCGACGCAATCGATGACGACATCCGCACCCCCGCCCGTTATTTCTTTTATATGGAGCCCCATGTCTTGGAAATCTTCAAAGTTGAAGATTTCGACTTTATTCATTTTTTTGGCATGGTTCAGCCGGTACGGGATATTGTCGATCGCGATGACCCGTTTGGCCCCTTTCATCCACGCGAATTTTTGCGCCATCAAGCCGACTGGGCCGCAGCCAAGCACCACCACGGTATCCCCCTGCTTCACGCCGCCGTTGTCCACGCTCCAATAGGCCGTTGGCAACACGTCGGACATGAACAGGAGCTTCTCGTCCTCCAGTTCGCATGATTCCGGAATAACGAACGGCATGAAATTGCCATACGGCACGTACAGCAATTCGGCTTGTCCGCCTAAGTACCCCCCGTAACGTTCCGTAAACCCGAAGTAGCCGCCCGTATCTACTTGGGGATTCGGGTTGGAGTTATCGCATTGGCTCTCCATGTCGTGTTGGCAGTAATGACAATTGCCGCAAGAAACATTAAACGGCAGAACAACCCGGTCGCCTTTCTTGACCCTTGTTACCTCGGGGCCTACATCTTCGACGATCCCCATCGGTTCATGTCCGACCACATACCCGGCTTGAGCTTGGATCGCTCCTTGGTAGATGTGAAGATCGGAACCGCATATGGCGGTCGAGGTGATTCTGACGATAATACCGTCTTTTTTCTGAATCGTCGGATCCGCAACCTGTTTCACTTGCATGTTATTTATGCCTTGGAAAGTTACAGCCTTCATAATCGCCCTCCTGTTATGACATGCCTTGAATTTGCATGCATCCTTCTATTATGGAATTGGAGAGTAAGGATCATACATTCGATGTACGGTATTTTCGACAGCCGCGGAGTGGATTCCCCTGATCTCCTTGACACATAGATAAGACCAAAGAATCACCTAGATTGTAGTTCGTACTCCAGAGGCGTTTTATAACCGAGAGCGGAGTGTATGCGTTTGGTGTTATAAACATTTCGATATATTCAAAAACAACACGTTTCGCTTCCCCTGCGGTAGAAAACCCTCCTTGATTCATTAGTTCGCGTTTTCATGTTTTTATGTCGCCAAATACAGAAAACCACCGGTCTGCAAAGGGAGTGAAGTAAGAGACAGGGCGTAGTCGAACTATTTCCCCACCTCTCCTTCCAGAACCGGACTTGCGCCTCTCAGCGCATCCGGCTCTCCATTTAAGTGTTGCTCAAAGCAAAGGCGACTTCATCATAATAGGACTCAATTGCGCGGTGTTTCTCTGAATGCAGAATGTATGTGTTTTCGGCCTGATTTCGCCATGTGAACCACCTTTTGCGTCTTTCTGCCTTCTTCTAGCACTTGTAAGACAGCTTCCACTTTAAAGGCCTTGTCGTACTTTCTTCGTTTCAAAACAAACAACCCCTTTACACAAGTTAATCTTGTGTAAAGAGGTTTGTGGGAAGTCCAGATGCTGGCCTTGTACTCTATTAAATTAAGAGATATGTCCACTGTTCATTACTACATTTTTCTACAAAAATGTTCAACTTCCTTTTCATGCTCTAATAAAATAAAAACTCAAGCAAGATTCTCTTAAGTTTCGTAATATTTGTTTTATGGTGAATGCGGCTCTCAAAAATGCTACATCCTCACGAGCAACACACAGCACTCCACATGACTTGTCTGTCCCATTGCTCATGATTCCCTGCATTCTAGTCAAATTTACAATCTTTAAGAGGAATGACTTTGGTCTTGTACACAAATTTATAGCCTAGCCATACACCTAAAAATAACGGAATTCCGATATAGGAAACAAGCACGCCATACCAATCGATCGTTTCTCCAGTGAAAGCTTTAAAGTTCTGGCCGATAATAACGAACATGCATAATGCAAAGGCAAAAAGTGGACCTAAAGGGCAATGTCATTAAGTTAAGGTGTAAGTTCAATAGAATGCAAAAGAGCAGGTTATCAAAAAGATAGCCTGCTCTTTTTTTGCCCAAATGAGGAAAAAGAACTTGACAGGCGATTGTAAGTGTGTGGCGAAGCCCCTTGAAAAAACGAGGAG
>NZ_JBFREL010000025.1:0-88642 GCF_052114265.1 Paenibacillus sp. MCAF9 | reverse complement strand
TTGAACCCGAAAGTATTTTAGGACAGATAAAGAATAACCAAGGATTCCGGCGTTTCTGCTTCGCAGCTTACCTAAGGTAAGTCTGGAGGTCGGGTGGCTTTCGCTTGCCCATAATCCTATGAAGCAAGCATAGACCAGAATAGAAAAATAGCAGTACAGGAATAGCTCTCCTGTACTGCTACCAATACTCCCGTTCAAAGCGAGCTATTCCTCAGCGAGCTTGATGCTTATGGGACAGCCCCTTTTTGGTTCCACTTTTAACAAAAGCCACGTACATTTTAAATCTAATCCTCGTCTTCGTCCTCCGCTAGCTGCGATTTGGCCGGCAGTTTGTTGTAATCGCGGATAAGTGAGAAGTAGTGGTCAGCCCGTACAGCTTGATATTCCGRTCCGAGCGATTCTGTTATCGCCACAACATCAGAAGGTGTCATGCTCCATGCGAGCAGCCCGAGTGATACGAACAATGGTGATTTGCCATCCCATTTTGCTTTGGCTGCTGCCAAAATGTTTTTCCCGTCTTGTACGGTACTTATGCCTTGAATCGTGGATACGGGCAGTGTACCGTTTATAATTTCGACACCATAATGATCTTCCCAGCTTAGGAATAGTCCTTTTGCCTTGTAAAACTTCTCATAGGCAGCTGCCTTTGATGCGCTGAGCGGAACATTCTCGCTGTTCACACGATTCAGCACATACGGAACGGTCATTCCTGTTTGCTTCATATACGTATAAGACTGCTTAAGGAAATCAGAGAATGTGGCTTCCGGCCATGCTTCCGGGTAGAAGTATCCTGATCCAGAAGGACCAGCAATGATGAGGTCATTCTCTGTTGCTGTCTTTTGAAAATAGTTCAGAATAGCGGGTGCGCCGTCATAAAGAAGTGGGCTTGATGTCCAGTTGATCGGTACTTTTCCGCGAGCAGGATCATCCCATAGGATACGCATTCTATGCTGATTGTATTGGAAGTTGTCGCCCTCGCTGAAGGTATACGTGACGTAAATTTTATTTGCAAGCTTAGGGGCCTTAGGCGTTTTGGCTTTGACTGCCTTTGCCTTTGTTCCCGAGAAAACCGTTAAGTTGCTGAACCAGTCGGCCGCAAGCACGTAGACACTGTAATTGGATGTAATTTCTACGGAGCTGAATTCGCCTTCAACGTCATTATTGAACCAGCCTAAGTAAGGGGTGCCTGGCTTGACGCCTGATAAGATTTTTTCGAAAAGCGCTTTCTGTTCCGGCACGTTGGAATCAAGCCAGAACACCATCGCTTTATTCGCAACTGCATAATCACGGAGGTAGCCGTAAGGCTCCTTCTGGTCTGAGGTTGGCGGCTGGATATTGCCTGCCGATACCTTAAATTGATTCCACATAAGGACGGAGGCAGTTAACTGCTTTGTACCTGCAGGCGGCGTAAACTTATAGACGAAGTATCGGCCATTGTCTGCAAATCGGTGTCCGCCTTGTCCTGTTGATACTTGAGAGCTTTGACGGTCGTACAGAAACGCCTCTTCCTCAGGCGTACCTGGAATAAACTGCGCGATTGTTTGCCCGTCTGCCTTCACGGTTACTTCATGAACGGCGGATCCCCAGCCATCCTGAGGGAAAGCAYCCTCGAAGCGAAGAAATACGGATTCCTTGCCCAAATTGCTCGTCAAATCCAGCTCATACGTATTTTTATTTTTGCCATCGCGCTCCTGCGTGGTGTCCTCCGCAATGGTCTTGAACGATTCAGGGAGTCCGGGAGGTATTCTAACGGATGTGTCAGGGCTTAATCCAACTAACATCCGATGTGTCGATTTGGCCCATAGATTCTCATATTGCCATGTGTAAGCATCCAAACGGTCTTTGAATTTGCCTTGTAAATCATCGAGCACTTTTAGGTTAAATGGTGCTGCTTTCAACTGCGCGGCGAGAGCAGGGCTAGCGACAACGGCATCTTTTAACCCAGCAAGAGTAGTCGCTACATTGACGGTATCAGCGACCTTTGGATCGTAAACAATGATGCCTTTTACTTCTTTTTTATATTTTTTGACGATATCCCAGTAATCTGCATGCACATTGTAGGGAACCTTCAAATCTTTTAGCCAGGTCAGTTTGCCTTCTTCTTGGTTTTCCAGCAGATATATTCGAGGCTCCTCACGGTTAACGATACCCTGCAGCGTTGCAAGCAGAAGCTTAATGTCCCCTGGCGCATCATAAATATCAGCTACATCTAGTTTTTTGGGGGTTGCAAAGGATGGAAGCGCTTGCTTGTTTGGCCAGCTAATGGAGCTATTGCCGGATTTGGATTCCGCAGTTGCTGCAGCTGGTGCTGAAGCGCCAAGCGTTAAAGACAGCGTACATACGATAGCCAGACATGTGACAGTAAGTTTTCGAATCACGATCTTACACCTCGTCTCATCTGATTGGGTAATACCATCGTCATAGCGCCTTTTCCATTCCCTCCTTCCTAGGCGGCTTCGCTAATGCGCATACGGCAGTACCTAAACTATATATTAAATATATTTATGTTTAATACAATCGTTTCGACAAAGGTTCCAACAGAAGGCAACTCGAGACCTAAAGGATTATAGCGCAAAAGAGATAGACAATAGTCCCTTTTACATAGCCAAACCGTGAGTATTGCATGCAGTAATTATATATATTAAATATATATAATTGGCGGAGAGTATGCGTGCAGCATATACTTCACATAGTGATCCCTTTATATCCAAAGGAATCGTATTGCAGGTATTTCCTTCGAGTAGGTATAATATAAATTATGGAAATTCAATATTTAATTTGTAGAAAGCGGTGTTGAAATGGATAGCTCATTTTATGTGTTTGTCATTGTCATTGCTGCCCTCGTGCTGTGGAGACGAACAAGAAGCTTTTACCGCCCCATTCGAGGAGACGGCAAAAGGCTGTTGTACCCGATTCTATTTATGCTGCCGGGTCTGCTGTTGATATTTAATTCCAACGTCCATGCGCCGTTTTACGAATTTTTGATTGCTGCGGCTATCGGTATTATCCTCTCGATTCCGCTAATATGGACCACGAACTATGAAATTCGTGATAATCATCTTATATACGCCAAGAAGAACTGGGGATTCATCGTCGCTTTTCTTGTTGTCATTGCTATTCGTTTCGAGCTTCACCATTACATGTCCACAATTGAACCTCAAACGCTGGCTGCTTTGTTTATGATTTTAGCGTTCTTCTACGTCATCCCATGGCGAGTCGTTTCTTATATTAAATTTCGGAGATTAGTACAGCTTCAAACGGTACGAAAAGTATAATCGCTATTCTGGCACTCAAGGAGCCCTTTTAAAGGAGCTCCTTTTTTTCTGTTTTCACAACATCTCATTAAAATACTATTTTTCTGAAATTTATACCATATTTTGTGGAATTGGCATTTTATAATCAACGTATTGGGATGTAACAATGGGGATGAGGGGGAATTTGAAAATGAGGCATGACCATGCTGGAAGTAATGGTTTAGTCGCAGCTTCTATCTTTTTTGAATAAATGTAAGCGCTTGCTGTAATGTACATTTTTCGAAAAGGGGTATGGATATGACATCGAAAGGAATGCGTCTCTTTATTTGGGGATTTGTGCTCTTGTGGGTCGCAGTCATGATCGTTTTTAGTTTTGCTGATTTGAGCTTGTCCAAAGCGATATATAACGAGGAACACTCCTTGTTTGGACAGTTTTTTGAAAACTTCGGCGAGCATCCTGCATTTATTGTCCTATTTATCGCAGGCAGCATTCTCTTTAGTACGGCTAGGCATGAGAATCCTAATGCTGTATTCAGAGCTTAAGGCGTCTAAACATAGGTGTAATGAGAAACATAATAGAGGAGGATTTTAAATGAAAATTGATATTCAAGCGCTTATTGACCAAATGACTTTAGAAGAAAAAGCAGGTATGTGCTCGGGGCTCGATTTCTGGCATCTAAAGGGTGTTGAACGACTTCATATTCCTTCTGTAATGGTAACGGATGGACCTCATGGGCTGCGTAAGCAAAAGGGTTCTTCTGACCATGTAGGTATTTTTGATAGCGTTCCTGCTACCTGTTTTCCATCAGCGGCAGGGCTTGCCGGCTCTTGGGACCGTGAATTGGTTGGAAAGGTAGGCGTGGCTCTTGGCGAGGAATGCCAAGCAGAGGATGTGGCTGTTTTACTTGGGCCAGGCGCGAACATCAAGCGGACGCCGCTATGCGGACGGAACTTTGAATACTTTTCTGAAGATCCTTTCCTATCCTCGGAAATGGCGGCAAGCCATATTCAAGGGGTACAAAGCCAAGGTGTTGGCACCTCACTCAAGCATTTTGCACTCAACAATCAAGAACACCGCCGAATGTCAGTCGATGCGATTGTCGACGAGCGGACGATGCGTGAAATTTATTTGGCAAGCTTCGAGGGTGCGGTGAAAAAAGGAAAGCCATGGACGGTCATGAGCGCCTACAACAAAGTAAACGGAACGTATGCTTCGGAAAACGAATTTTTGTTAACGGATATTTTGAAGGAAGAATGGGGCCATGAAGGTTTTGTTGTCTCCGACTGGGGTGCGGTAGATGAGCGAGTAGATGCGCTTGCAGCGGGGCTTGAGCTAGAAATGCCTTCCAGCAACGGCAGTGGCGACAAAAAAATAATAGAGGCCGTTCAAAGCGGCAAGCTTTCCATTGAATTGCTCGATCAAGCTGTTGCAAGACTGCTTCGAATTATCTTCATGAGTGTTGATCAGAAAAAAGAGAACGCCTCTTACAATGTGGGAGAGCATCATCAGCTAGCTCGCACGGTTGCTAGTGAATGTATGGTGCTTTTGAAAAATGAACAACAGCTGCTGCCGCTCAGCAAAGGGAAAAAAGTGGCGGTCATTGGCGCATTTGCTCAAAAACCTAGATATCAAGGCGGCGGCAGCTCGCATATCGTGCCGACTGCGCTCGATAATCCGCTGCAGGAAATGAAGCAGCTGGCTGGAGACTCGTCATTCATTGTTTATGCTGAGGGTTACTCGCTGGATAACGATAATATTGATGATGCGCTCGTGGAAGAAGCGAAGAAGGCTGCTGGCGAAGCTGATGTGGCTGTTGTATTTGCGGGTCTTCCCGACCGTTATGAATCTGAGGGATACGATAGAAAACATCTAAATATGCCGGGTAATCAGAATCAGTTGATTAAGGCTGTAGCGAGTGTGCAAAGCAACGTCGTTGTTGTCCTTATGAATGGTTCGGCTATCGAGATGCCTTGGGCTGACGAGGTGGGAGCCATTTTGGAGGCTTACTTAGGAGGGCAAGCGGTTGGCGGTGCAATTGCTGACGTTCTGTTTGGAGAAGCGAATCCATCCGGCAAGCTGGCAGAGACATTTCCTGCTAAGCTAAGCGACAATCCATCATTTCTATTTTATCCAGGCGAGGCAGATCATGCGGAGTATCGGGAAGGCATCTTTGTCGGATATCGCTACTATGATTCAAAGAGCGTTAAGCCGATGTTTCCGTTTGGGCATGGTCTGAGCTATACAACATTCGAGTACACAAATCTGTTGATAGACAGCAAGGAAATAAAGGATACGGAAACGGTAAACGTTCACGTCACGATTAAGAACACAGGAACACGCACCGGCAAAGAAATCGTTCAGCTGTACGTTCAAGATGTCGAGAGCACCGTGATTCGGCCGGAGAAAGAGCTGAAAGGATTTGCCAAGGTAGAGCTGCAGCCTGGAGAGCAGAAGAAGATAACGTTTACGCTGGATAAACGATCTTTCGCTTATTACAATGTTGCTCTAAAAGACTGGCATGTCGAGAGCGGAGACTTTGCTGTTCTTATTGGGCGTTCATCGGAGGATATTATCCTAGGCGAGACGCTGCGCGTTCAATCCACTGTCCCTCTGAAAGTTGTGTATCATCGCAATAGCCTTCTCGGTGACTTAATAAGCGATACGGAGAAGGGTCCAATCGTGCAAGGCATTATGCAGCAGGTTCAAGCAGGAATGGGAATCTTGATGTCTGAGGAGAATGAAATGGCAGACATGATGGCCGCGATGATGAAATTTATGCCTCTTCGCAGCTTGGTGTCCTTTAGCCAAGGGGCGTTCACAGACGAAATGCTAAACGGCTTGCTTCACCAATTAAACCATTCATAGTCGAAGCGAAATAGATTTTACAAAAGGACCGTCCTTCCGCGTGACGGTTCTTTTTTTCTATTCAATTAATGCAAAGCTTTTATATGCCGCTCCACAATTGAGCAGGGATATGAGGTGCCTTTTACGGACAAAACCTGAATATAGACCTGTCAATGGAATAAAACATAAATTTACTCTAATAAAGTCTCAACTTATGTGAAATCTAGTGGTAAATGTGGTATGTTTATGTAAATTGCGTTTAACAGGAGCGGTTCATCAATGAAGGTTAGTATATTCGATGTTGCCAAGAAGTCAGGATTGTCGGTTGTAACGGTATCCAGAGTTCTTAATAAGTCGACATCCGTGCGCCAAAAAAATAAAGAAAAAGTGTTGCAGGCCATGAAGGACCTGGACTATCATCCGAACGCCTCAGCCCGCAGTCTTGCAAGCGGCAAAACCGGTATTATCGGTCTAACTTTGACGACATTGCATGATACTGTCCTTGACGCTGTAGTCAAAGAAATTAATGATAGCTTGGCAGAGCAGGGCTATTTCCTGGCACTCTCCATCTCGCAGGGGGACGAGGATTCATTCGATCGTTCGATGTTTCAAGAGGACCGTGTAGATGGAGTTATTTTGCTCTCGCCAATTAATGCAGATATATATGTAATGGAGCTGAAGAAGCGGAAGATTCCTTTTGTCATCCTTGATAATCAGCAGCGCAATCCGACGGTTCCTTCTGTTATTGTTAATAATTTCAAAGGCGGATATGATGCAACCAAACATCTCATTGACCTTGGACATACCGAAATTGCTCATATTAGCGGACCAGATCCGTTTCTGAGCAGCCGTGAGCGTGAGAGAGGGTTTATGTTCGCGCTCGAAGAAGCAGGTTTGCAGCCTTTTGAAGTGGAGCAAGGATCGTTTGATATTCCTTCAGGCTACGCCATTGCCAAGCGCTGGATCGATGCAGGCAAGCTGCCTACAGCGGTATTCGCAGCAGATGACTTTATGGCACTTGGTGTAATGGATGCTTTCAAAAATGAAGGGGTTCGCATTCCTCAAGATGTATCCGTTGTAGGTTTCGATGACCAGATCTATGCGGAAGAATTTCATCCTGCGCTGACAACCATCCGTTTGCCATTTGAGAAAATTGGGCGGCAGGGTGTGGATATTTTGCTGAAGCTAATCAAGGATTCTCCAAAAAGAAATACGATCATGGAGTTTGATCCGGAGTTAATGGTGAGGAAATCGACGGGAGCGCCTAGAGGGCGTTAAGTTTAATAATAATGTGCAAAAGAGCCCGCGTAATTACTATTTGTATAGTGATTGCGCGGGCTCTTTCTATTTATTTTGGCTGCGTCGCTATTAAGCCTAGTGGCAAGCCTGCTCAAGTGATTGAAGCGCGGTTATTAACTCCTGCTTTAATTGGGAATCGGTAATTATGCCTCTTTTATTTAGCTTCAAAGTAATATGTGGAATAATTAATGTCCCGCCCTCAACAATATCAGCATTAATCATTTTAAGAGTAAGCAGAAGTGAAGCATGAGCTTTGTCCCCGCCCATTGGAGTAGGTGAGGCACTAATTACCGCTGTAGGTTTATTCATAAACGCCGTTGTGGATACAAGCCAATCCAGTGCGTTTTTCAAAACGCCAGGCACACCGTTCCCATATTCGGGTGTACATATAAGCACGCCATCCGTTTCCTCAAGAAGTGCTCTCAACTCTCTGACAGGCACCGGTCCTTCATCTATATCCATGTCAGGGTTGAAATGCGGAAGGTCGCCTAACCCGCCATAAATAGTAAATTTCATGTTTGCGGGGGCTAATCCGATGACAGCCTTCATTAGCGATGTATTTGAGGAGTTTTGACGAAGACTCCCCGAAATAGCCAAGATTTTAATTTCCTTATTCATTCCACTTCATCTCATTTCTTCTATGCTATTAAGCCCTCGATATGGAGTTACCGTGTATTATGATAAACAATCGCATTCATCTTTATTATCTCATTTTAACACGAGTTTTCAAATTACTTCTGCCTATACTAAATTAAAACCCGATAATTGAATAGCGCTTTCACATAATAAAGTTTAAACGTTTAAACAAAATATACGACAAAATATACGTTTGATACTTATAAGAGACAAGTAAAGACAAAAACAGAAACCGTGCGTTTTTGTACTAGGTAAAGGGAATCTATAATCCATAATAAACAAAAAAAATATTAATTGACATATTTTGAATGTCGGTATAAACTCATGTTGAATATTAAAGCGGTTTAACTTTCGTGAATGAAAAGCAATAACAGAGAGAAAAAGAGGTGATTTGAAAAAGCGATTTTGAAGAAATGCACAAGCAAAGCAACGGTGGAAAAAAGGGGACATACAAGAGAGCGATTAAGAGTTTTTTAAATTTGCTTCTTTAAGGCCAAAAGGAATAGGAAACCAAATGGAAGGGGGCGGTTTTACTGAAGAACAGCAAATTTCAGAGACGGGAAAACAAACACTTTTATTTATTTATATCGCCATGGATTATTGGTTTTCTCATATTTGCTTTATATCCAGTAGGCGCATCTTTGTACTACAGCTTCACAGACTACGATATCATTAACCCGCCTGTTTTCGTAGGATTAAACAATTTCAAAGAGCTCTTTCAGGATGAACAGTTTTATAATTCGATAATGGTTACGCTCAAGTACACGCTTATTAGTGTTCCTATTACGTTGTTTTTATCACTTATGTTTGCAATCTTGATTAATCAGAAGATTCCTTTTAACGGTTTTTTTCGAACAGCGATGTATTTTCCAAGTATGATTTCAGGCGTATCCATGGCCTTATTATGGTTTTGGGTATTTAATCCACAGGCGGGATTGTTCAACTATGGATTATCTTTTTTCGGAATTGACCCCATTCACTGGTTCCTGGATGAGAATTACGCTTTGTGGGCGCTCATCATTATGTCGTTCTGGGGACTCGGCGCAGGTATGCTTATTTTCCTAGCAGGGCTCCAAGGTGTGCCGGCTCATCTGCTGGAGGCAGCAAGGCTCGACGGTGCTGGCCGGTGGAAAACATTTTGGAACGTAACCTTTCCAATGATTTCGCCCGTTTTTCTGTTCCAGCTTATCATCGGTGTCATTGAATCCTTCCAAGTGTTTACACAGGCCTATACCATCACGCGTGGCGGACCGAACTACTCTACATGGTTTTACGTGTACAACATTTACATCAATGCGTTCAAAAATTTCCGCTACGGATACGCGTCAACCATGGCCTGGATCCTTCTCGTTGCAGTACTCGTTGTCACCTACTTTATTATGAGGACGTCGAAACGTTACGTTTACTACGAAGGAGGGGGCAGTAAATGAGTGAAGTGACCCATGACGCGAGCTCAAAGCGAATTATTGTCAAAAGAAAGCTAAAGCTTTCGCAAATTGTCGGATTTCTAATTTTATTAGCGGTAACGATTACGATGCTGTCACCGGTTTGGTTTATGCTCTCGACATCCCTGAAGACGACGAAAGAAATGCTTATGTTTCCCCCAACAATCATTCCAAAAGTGTTTGCGTGGGAAAATTTCCGTGAATTGTTTACCAATACCGAAATTAAATTCGGACAGCAATATAAGAACAGCTTGATTGTTGGCCTATTCACAGTTATTGGAACGGTGCTTTCTTCATCATTCGTTGCTTTTGGATTTGCTAGATATAAGGGAAAAGGCAGCGGGCTGATGTTCATGCTAGTGCTCAGCACATTGATGCTTCCTTATCCAGCGATTATGATTCCGCAGTTCCTATTATTTATGAATCTTGGATTGCATGATTCGTTATTGCCGCTCATCCTTCCCGCTTTCTTTGGGTCAGCTTATATGATTTTTTTATTGCGACAGTTTTTCTCTACGCTGCCTGACGAGCTTTATAACGCCGGGCGGATTGACGGCTGCAGCGAGTTTAGACTGTACTGGAATATTACGCTGCCTTTAGCAGGACCGGCGCTCGCTACGGTTGCTATATTTTCATTCATTTGGAGTTGGAATGACCTGCTCACCCCTGTACTTTACTTAGATTCGCAGGAGAACTTCACGCTTCCAGTAGGGATGGCTGCTATGCTGTCATCGAAGTTTCGTTTAGCGCCTTGGAATTTACTGATGGCCGCTTCGATTCTTTCCGTACTGCCAATTATCGTGTTGTTTGCGGTAGCACAGAAGAGATTCGTTGAGGGAATCGTACTTACAGGCATTAAATAGTTTTTTAAGCGTTTTAGCTTGCTTGTATGAAATCTAATAAAACCAAGGGGGAAATTAGAATGAAGAACAAGAAATGGTTATCCATTACCGCTATTCTCGCATTATCGATGTTTGCAACCGCTTGCTCAAACGGCGGAAACGAGGGTTCCGGCAAAGAAAAGCAGGTAACGATTACGCATTATACGATTGATTCGCCGGACAGAACGTTTGTAGAGAAGCTGATTCCAGAGTTTGAAGCGAAACATCCGAACATCAAAGTTAAAGTGACTAAAGCACCTTATGAACAGTTTGATTCCAAGCTGCAATCGTCTATTGCCGCGAAAAATGCCCCGGACGTAACCTCTCACTGGGGCTATGGCGGTTTTATGGAATATTACAATAAAGATATGCTGATGGATATGACCCCTTATTTTGAAGACTTCAAAGCAGCGGACTACAATATTCCTGAAGATGTAATGAACATCTACAAGGTTGATGGTAAAACCTATGGTATTCCGTTAAATAGCTACGTGACCGTCATGCTGTACAACAAGGATCTTTTTGATAAAGCGGGACTTCCTTACCCTCCAACCGATTATGAGGATAAAAGCTGGACTTTCGACAAAATGGTCGAATATGCGAAGAAGCTGACCGTAGACTCTGAAAATTTGGAGGAAGCTCAATATGGCGTCGACTTTGGATTTGGTGAACGTGACCAACGTCCTCAATATTTTGGTGCAAATGTCTACTCCGATGACACATGGACAAATGGCGGTAAGCCTTCAGAAATAAATCTAACTAAGCCTGATGTTATTGATGCGTACAAAACACTTTATGGTCTCATTCATGATTTGAAAGTGTCGCCAACGCCAGCATTCTCCCAATCCGTATCCGGGCAATTCGGTGATCCGTTCCTATCGGGTAAAATCGCGATGTCTATAGTTGGTTCATGGAGCCTTGCTGCCGCTGCAGATTTCAACTTTAAAGTAGGTGTTGCTGCGGTTCCAGTAAGTCCAAAAGGCGATGTGCGGAGCGTGCTTTACGTGGATCCATTATTTGTACTTAAGGATTCGAAACATCCGAAGGAAGCTGCGGAGTGGATTAAGTTCTTGGTTACAACTGAAATTCAGGAGAAATCGATCGAGCTTAGCGGAGGCAATCCTCCGGTCAACCAAGCAGCTGCAGAAAAGTATTACAGCAACTTTGAAGGCATCGATCCAGCTGGCATTAAACAAGTATTTGAAGGCGCTTATAAATACGGCTTCGAATCGTACAATCATTTGATTTCCAATTACTCTCAAATCAATGAGCTGTTCATCAATGAACTTTCAGGTGTAGAGAACGGAAAGCAGAAGGTTGAGGATGTGCTGCCAGTCATTGAACAGAAGCTGAAGGATCTTTTGGCAAGAGTGAATAAATAATGGGTTAAGGGGAGGGGCGATTTAGGCTGCTCCCCTCCATTTTATACAAAGCGTGATTACTACTAGTCTGAGGAAGGCGTTCTTATGAAGGTAAGCATTGTGGACGTTGCCAAAAAATCAGGATTATCCATTGTGACGGTATCAAGGGTATTAAACAATTTGCCAAGTGTCAGAAAGAGCAACCGGGAACGGGTTCTTCAGGCTATGAAGGAGCTTGATTATCACCCTAATGCGTCTGCAAGGAGTCTTGCACGAGGAAAAACAGGCATAATTGGACTAGCGTTAACAACTTTGCATGACTCGTTTCTCGATGCGGTCGTAAAGGAGGTTAATGATCGGCTTGCGGAAAACGGCTATTTTCTTGCATTATCGATTTCAACAGAGGAGGATGATCACATCCATCGATCATTGTTTCAGGAAGGCCGTGTCGATGGCGTCATCTTATTGTCACCCATACGTGAGGATGAGTACGTATTAGAGCTTAAGAGAAACCGAATTCCATTTGTCATGCTCGATAATCAGCAGATGAATTCGCCAGCAACCTCTGTCATCGTAGACAATTTTTATGGTGGATATGAAGCAACCAAACATTTAATCGATTTGGGACACAGGGATATCGCGCATATTAGTGGTCCAGAGCTGTTTCTGAGCAGTCGAGAGCGTGAACGAGGATACTATGCTGCATTGGAAGAAGCGGGCATAACACCCTTCTGCGTGGAGCGAGGAGATTTTGAAATATCTACGGGTTACCGAATTGCTCGGGGCTGGATGGACGCTGGCAGACTGCCGACTGCGATATTCGCGTCCGATGATAATATGGCGCTCGGCGCTATGAATGCTTTTATAATTGAGGGAATTCGAATACCTCAGCAAATTTCGATCATTGGATTTGATGATCAGATTCTTGCCACGGAGTTTCACCCGAAGCTGACGACGATGCGCCAGCCGGCCGCGCAAATTGGAAGGATGGGGGTTGAACTGCTGCTGAAGAGCATAAGCGGTGCAGCCAAAAGAAATGTTACTGTTCAATTGAGCCCTGAGCTGGTTATTCGGGAGACAACTTCTTTGAGGCAATAACAAACATGAAATCAAGGGAGTGTATCCGTTGAAATATTACTTGGGTGTAGATGGCGGCGGCAGCAAGACGTACACGCTGATTACAGATGAGTCGGGCAGAATTGTAGGAAAAGGGAATAGCGGGAACGGCAATCATCAGGTTGATTATGAGGCGGCCAAACGCAACATACGCGAATCGGTTGAGATGGCATTACAAGAAGCAAATGTAGTACGCAGCGACATTCAGTACGCTTATTTTGGTTTGGCTGGTGCTGACAGGGAAGCGGATTATGAAATATTGAGACCCATGATCGCAGAACTGGGATTTGCGAAGCATGAAGTAAATTGCGATACAGCGATAGCTCTTCGAGCGGGAACGGATCAGCCGTATGGCGTTGTACTGATTTGTGGTGCCGGGACGAACAGCGCGGGGGTTAACTCTCGGAATGAGTTTTATCAGTGCGGAGGCTTCTCTTATGCTTTCGGAGATTTCGGCGGTGGCAGCGACTTAGGCATTGAAGCTTTCCGCTCGGTTATTCGGGCTTGGGATGGGCGCGAGCGGCCGACTATATTGACGAACCTCCTCCTGCAGGACCAAGGCTACGACAGTGTGGATAGCATGTTCAATGATTATTTGAATCACGATAAGACACCTCCGCTTAGAACGGTGAAGCTGCTGTTTCAAGCAGCAGAACAGGGAGATGAGGTTGCATTAACGATTTTGCGAGTGCAGGGGGAGGAGCTGGGCAAGTCGGCGCGGGCTGTCATTCAACGTCTAAGGATGGAGGCGGACAAGTTCGATGTTGTCCTTGCTGGCAGCGTACTTACTAGGGGAGAGGCAAGTTTTATTCACCCGTATATCGAACAAGCTGTCAAAAGCTGTGCTCCAGATGCATTCTTAGTTAAGCTCGAGATTGAGCCGGTTGTGGGAGCGGTGTGGCTTGCTTTTGAAGCTGAAGGGAATACGCTGCCGCGGGAAGTATACGACCGTTTAAGATCCGTGTCGGAATATAGTTATTGATTTTTTTGGAGGGCACCGTTAATGGTGCTCTTTTTTTATTTGGCCTTTTAAAACAAATGTAATAAACGTGGGATACGAAGATGCTATTCAAATCGACTAGATTGTTTAATATCGTCTCATGGTGACGTATAGGTAAGTCGAGTTATGCTGGAGTAAGCTAATCATTTGGTTAAGTTTATAAAATATAGGCTGGAGAGCGAGGAATAGATGAACATGATAAAAAATGAAGGTATTCCAGTAGAACATGAACGTGTGAAGTTAACATCTCAAAATCCGATAATAACTACAATATATACGGCTGACCCTTCTGCTCATGTTTGGGAGGACGGCAAGGTTTATATTTATGCTTCGCATGATATGGACCCGGCAAGAGGCTGTGATTTAATGGATCGATACCATGTGTACTCCTCTTCCGATATGGTGAACTGGTTGGATGAGGGCGAAATTCTTCGTTCGGACGATGTAGCATGGGGCAGACCGGAAGGCGGCTTCATGTGGGCGCCGGATTGCGCCTACAAAAACGGAACCTATTATTTCTATTACCCGCATCCCAGCGGATCAGATTGGAATAATACATGGAAAATCGGTGTGGCGACGAGCCAAAAACCAGGAAGCGGTTTTAAGGATCAAGGTTATATCTCAGGACTGGGCGGATTTGCGCTCATTGATCCGTGCGTGCTCGTTGATGATGATGGACGTGCTTATATGTATTACGGCGGGGGCAGCAGATGCGAGGGCGGCGAGCTGAACGACGATATGATGTCCATTAACGGCGAGATGCGCGAGATGGAAGGACTGGAGGATTTTCATGAGGCGGCTTGGGTTTTCAAAAGGGCTGACCTTTACTATCTGACCTACGCTGATAATTTAGATGGAAACAACCGAATGAGATATGCTACCAGCAAGCATCCGCTTGGACCATGGACCTATAGAGGTATTTTTCTAGAGCCGACTGGCTGCTCAACTACTCACGGTTCTGTGGCGGAATTTAAGGGGCAGTGGTATTTGTTTTATCACAATCAGGAAATTTCGGGCCAAGGCAATTTAAGAAGCATGTGTATTGATTATTTGTATTTTAATGAAGATGGAACAATCCAGACCGTCGTTCAAACCAAAGAAGGCGTTAAGTCTGTAGGGGATGCTCCGGCTCCCAATACAAATCAGAGAACCTACTCTGCCAGCCGTGTGGACGGAGGAGCGGTTGTTGAAACAAACGAGCAAGGAGAAAGTGTCGTTAATCGTTTGGATATCGCTGGCTCTTATTGCGAGTTTCAAGCTATCGACGGAGAAAAAGGCGGAAGAGCGGCCATTCATATTCGTTATGCAACGGCAGAGCGACTCGCCAAACTAAACCTGACCGTGAATGGTCATGATTATTCCTTGCTTAATGCACTGTCAACAGGAAGTCTGCTGGACTATAGCGGTCTTGCTAGTATTACCGTTCAGCTAGAGCCAGGTGATGATAATATCATTAGGCTCACAGGCGGAAATGGTGAGATTAGTGTCGAAGGCATAACGGTTAGCCCGTTTCTGGATTAATAGAATATGACGCAGCCCCCACGATAAGAAATGGGGGCTGCTGCTTTTTAATTTGAAGAAATAAACTTAACAGAAACAGTCCGGCGCTGAGGATGATTGGTTTGCTTTCTTGTGTGATCTTTTGTCATCGTCTTCTTCAAATGAGATTAAGGCATGGGTCGCATGGCTGAGAATGGCGCCAGCTCTTGTGGATGCTGCAACCAAAATGGCCTCTACTATTTCCTCCCGTATGCCTCCTAGCTCCTTGTATTTCTTCACATGCACATCAATGCAATAGGGGCATCCTGTCACATGAGCAACGGCTACAGCAATGAGCTCTTTCATTTTTGTCGGATTGTAAGATTCTAAGAAAGAGGGTTTGTTTTACATGACTATTGAAATTTCCCCAAAGATTATTATTAGTGGAAACGCAGTTGAAGAATTGAAGTCGGAATTGGAGATATCTAATATAATATATTAATAAATTCATTTAGTAACTTTTAATTACGGAGGAAATGATAATGGACAAACTAAGAGAGGGTTACTGGTCGATTGCAACACAAAAACACTAGAAAAACTATAAGCCAGATAGCCCCCATTTAGATGAATTCGATTCATTTTGCAAATGTTAAAAAGTTAAAAAAATGGTTTTATCCGTTGGTATTGGCAAGCAGGAACTACACAGAACTATTTTTCCAGAAATAGAGAGAGCTTCTGACCAACAAATTGAATTTAAAAAAATGCAGCTGGAGATTTTATAAGACTTGAAGAATATGTTCTAGCAAATAATCAAGTTCTTGGTATTACAGGTCAAGTGTATGAAAATTTAAATCCATTAGACGTAGAACGAATTGCAGTTGAAACATTAGACCAAACAAAGAAAATTCCACTTCTGCAAAGTGAACTAACTAATTTGCTTGCGAGTCAAACGTTTTCAGAGGAAGATATTCAGTTAGCATGTTCTCTTCAAGAACAGTTTCGATTAATACAAAAGCTCAATAAGACTAAGGGCAAGGAACCTATTTATAGTAATGAATATGTTTGGGGACCGAAACATGAAAATATTGTAATGACTGTTTCTTCTTTGGCGCGACTACTCATGCAGCAGGGGCTCCATGTCAAATCGTTCTATCATCGGAGCAAAATTCTGCTTACCCACGTAATAGAGCGAAGAGCTTTAAGTTTATTACACCTATTAAAATTATAAAAAGTAATAATAGATCGCAAAATAAAAAGCCTAGAATACACTAGACTTATTGACTTGATACTATTGTTAAACTGTATTTTTTTTGTTGTTATAAATAATAAAATACGCTCCACAACCTACTACTAATACGATATGAATGTAGTAAGGTAAGTATTGGAGTTGCTTGTTAGGAAGATGTAGGACTTGATCAATTATTAAGTAACTCCAAATCAAGTGATAAATTAAATTGATCACTAAAAAAGCAACATGAAGATTACTCCAGTCCTTAGAGCATAAAGCAATACCAATAAAAACACAAACGAAACTCCATACTAAGCTAACTGAGAGGTCGCTCATAGTTGAATCACTATTCCAAAGCCATTTCAATACACTAGGAATATAGAGTAAACCTGTCAAACATGTAAGGATTCCAATTATCCTTTTATAGTGACCAACTTCGATATGACTCACCACCTTACCCCTGTTTGTTTAGTATATATTATACCACATTCACAAAAATTATTAAGCCTGAAGACAAGTCTCCAGGCTTAAGATTATTATTTACTATTTTCTAGCTTCCAATATAATCCCATTGGAATTGTACCTTTAGCAACTTCAACTGAATACACATTCGAATCATCTACCAATTTTTCTAAAACTTCTTTACTTGCCACACCTTGTAATTGTATATAGCCTTTAAATTCATAACTTGTATCACTTTCTATTGCATCAAACACTGAATCAGACAGTAGTACTTGACCAATAGTTACACGTTCACTATTTGAGTTAATACCTCTTCCATACAATAATACACTCGAAATATCATCTAAATATTCTTTGACTTCTTCACTTGATAAAGGTCTGTTAAAAGTAATAATAAACTCTGAAAGTTCATTACCCTTAAGTTCTCTTATATTGTCATTCACCTCAGCTGCGAATTCATCCAATTGTATCTTGTTTTCGATAGCTGTATACTCTGGATTCTCTATCAAAGTTTTACTCTCAATTTGAGTTGTGTTCGTTTGAATTGAGTCAGTAGCTAAGGTAGTCGTTGTTGCTGTCCAACTTCCACTTGTAATGTCTGATGGGATATGAAAACCAGCTAATGAATCAAATGTATTACTTACTGTATTTAGTTCACATTGCCCAATCAAACATTCTGCAGTTGTAGGTTCTCTACTTTGAGATGAGTATGCTATTAAATATGGTTCTGTAGAAACATTATAAGAGCTAATATATTGCCATTCAGTACTTAATTGATATAATGGGCGAATGTGGGAAACATATGCTGAATTTGCTGTATTTGTTTGCGAGAAAGATGATTCATACACAAGCTCCTTAAGTATCGGATTGTGTACTATTTCTCTGTCTTTTTCGTTTTTCCTTTTATTAGAAGATTTACCCAACCTAAAAAAGAAGTGCACAGGCCATCTCAGGTCCGCACACTTCTTTTTTGAGATAATTGCTATCTTTTTTATTGCTTTCCTTCGCTTCTTGCAAGCTCCTTGCGCACGATTGGTGCTACTTTAGTGCCAAGCAGCTCAATGGCTCGCAGTACCTCGCGGTGCGGCATCGTACCCACATTCACATGCAGGAAGAACCGAGTAACCCCTAGATTTTTGCGCAGCAAAAGAATCTTCTCCGCAACATATTCAGAATCACCCACATATAAAGCGCCTCGAAGGCTGCGGGCAGAGTCATAAGCTGCACGACTGTAATGCTGCCCCCAGCCGCGTTCACGTCCAATGACATTCATTTGGGCCTGAGTTGGCGGGAAAAATAAATCGGCTGCTTGCTCCGTTGTTTCGCCAACAAAACCGTGGGAATGTGTGGCGATTTGCAGCTTGCTGGGATCATGTCCAGCTTTTGCAGCTGCCTCCTTGTAAAGATCGACCAGCGGTGCAAAATTTTCAGGCATCCCGCCAATAATAGCGAAGGCGATAGGAAGGCCGAGCAAGCCTGCGCGAATCGCAGATTGCGCGTTGCCGCCGCTTGCGATCCAAACGGGAAGCGGGCTCTGAACTGGCCGCGGGTATACAGGTAGATTATGAATAGCAGGACGATGTCCACCGCGCCAATTGACCTTTTCGGAATCTCTGATAGCAAGAAGCAGCTCTAGCTTCTCTTCAAACAATTCATCATAATCTTCTAAGCTGTACCCAAATAGCGGGAAGGATTCAATAAAGGATCCCCGCCCTGCCATAATTTCGGCTCTGCCGTTCGAGAGCCCATCGAGTGTGGAAAACTGTTGAAATACACGAACAGGGTCGTCTGAGGACAGAACGGTAACAGCGCTGGTGAGTCTAATATTTTTGGTCATAGGAGCTGCAGCTGCCAGTACAACCGCAGGCGCAGTGCCAGCGTAATCAGCACGGTGATGCTCCCCAATACCATAAACATCTAGTCCAACTTGATCTGCTAGCACAATTTCCTCAACCGCGTTGCGCAGACGTTCAGCATGGCTCATGATTACTCCTGTCACCGGGTCCGGTGTTGTTTCCAAAAAAGTACTGATTCCAATTTCCATGTTTGCTGCCAAATCGGCCATAAATAAACGCCTCCTTTATTACCTATAGTTTACTCAATTTTTTATGGTTTCTCAAATTTAGTAAGCAGATAATTTCGGTTGATTACTTCTCTAACGAATCGTAATATGCTTATTAGGCAGAAAACGGCATCTTTTAAATTTTAACGAACCTGATTAACGTTATGGCATGCTGTATGAGGGGTTAGGAGCTGTTTTTCTCAAAATAGCGACGCTGGAGTTCGTTACAAATTCAATTCATTCCAAATGGCTTAAATAAGAGCTGCGGGGTTCGTTAGCGAAAAATCCAATACAAATTCCGGGCAAAGGAGCGCCTTGTTATCAGCGATTCACTCAGGAATTCTTTTTGTCTAAGCCTCCATAAACATAACAAGGGCTGTTCCAAATGTAGATTTCTACTTTTGGGACAGCTTTTATAAGCCATTGGATAATCGGAACGTTATTCGGAGTAAATCGTGGCTTTGCCCGTAAATGATTTATTTTGAATACAATAATTTTACTGATTTTCATTAATTGCAGCGCTTGTCTTGCCATTAGTCGATGCAGGAAGATATGATGAAATAAATAACAAGTCTACGAACAGCGAGGGGTAAATAAAATGGTAGTTGACCACAAGCTATGGAAACCTGAAGTATTGGCGTATCTTGAACGAATAGGTTATAACGGCCCGATCGACAACAGCTTGGCAACACTTACGGAGCTCCAGAACTGCCATGTACATACCGTACCCTACGAAAACTTAGATATTATAAATCGGGTACCGCTATCATTGGAAATTCCCGACCTGTTCAATAAAATCGTTACTAAGCATCGCGGTGGCTATTGCTTTGAGTTGAATGCACTGTTTGGTTGGTTGTTAGCCGAGCTCGGCTTTAACGTGACGAACTATTTTGCCCGGTTCTGGCGTGATGAAACACAGACACCGCCAAAACGCAGGCATCATATTTTACAGGTAGTAGCTGAAGGAAAGCCGTATCTATGCGATGTGGGAGTAGGCGGTATTGCACCACGAAACCCGATTCTATTGGCTGAAAATGTTGTCTATGAGCAAAAGGAAGAAGCGTATCAGCTGGAGCGGGATGCCTTTTTTGGCTGGGTGCTGCTGGAGAGGAAGAAGGGGGAATGGAGCCGCCTTTATACCTTTACCGAGGAACCGCAGTTGCCGCAGGATTTCATTATGACCTCCTACTGGTGTGAGCATGCACAAGATTCGATATTTGTGAGCACGCCGATGGCGGCCATTCGGACAGCTGAAGGAAGAAATACGATTGCAGGCGAAGAGTTTCGTATATTTACGGGTTTGGGCGTTCAGGTAGTCACACCTTCTACACAAGAGGAATATGCGGAAGCATTACGTAAATATTTTGGAATTGTCATATCCGTATAGCATGCTAAGCAATCGGATCATCTTTTATATCTCTATCATACTAGCGGGCTGTCTCAAAAGTAGATTAATCTACGGTTGGGACAGCCCATTTTTTACGTACATGCTGACCGATTGTTGTCATATGACAAAAAAATGACAACTCTCACTATATAAAAGGGATAATTTGGATTATACTGTTTATAGGTAATTAGTATCATGTAAATGGTAGAAATGCTAAAGGTAAATAGATAATAGGAATTATTTTTGAGGTGAAAACAATGGCTGAGTATATCATGTTTCGAGAGATTTGGACGCCTTTCCGACTGGTAGGCATTCGACTGTTTAAGGATGAACATACTAAATATTGGTATAAAATTGGGAGCAATCATCGAAAACGAATGTTTAAGTGAATGTAACGAGCAGACTTTCCATCGGATGGTCTGTTTTTTTATTCCGAGCACGAGCGTGGTATTCATAGTAGAAGAGCCAATGCTATAATGAAGTTAAATTTCTTCTGGGCTTCCTTTAATTGATTACCTTTGTTTAATTAATGAATTCTTTCCATATCTAGCAACTGGGGAGTGCGGCTTCTTGATTGAGATATCAGGTTATCAAATGATCGATGAAATAGGCAGTTATGATGATATAAACCTATATAGAATGATTCGCCAAGCGGATAACATTCCTGTTATCGCCAAAACCACATGTGATATCTATCCAGGACCGAACGTGGTTGCTGCATTTCAGCATGAGTATGAGCTGCTCGTTAAGCTCGGCGGACGAGGAACGTTAGAAGCATATAGTCTGGAAATGTTAGCAGACAGACCTGTTCTGATTTTGCAGGATATCGGAGGCAGTACACTGGATCGGGTATTGCGCACGCGCGATAACCCTTTTATGCATGAAGCGTTGCTGGCCATCGCAGTATCGGCAGCAGATAGCCTGATGCAAATACATCGTGAAAAAATAATACTCAATGAAATAACCCCCTTTCATCTCATCGCTAATCCCGATACCTATGAAGTGAAGTTTATTGATATTCGAATGTGTTCAACTGAACTTAACAAGAGTCCGCTTCCATTAACAACAGGCAGGCCTGACTTCATTTTGTCCTATATCTCCCCAGAACAGACGGGCAGAACGGGAATGATCCCCGATTACCGCTCTGATTTCTATTCGCTCGGCGTCACCTTATACGAATGGATGTCGGGAAGCCTTCCTTTTGAATCACAAGATGTAATGGATGTTATATATCGGCATATTGCCAGCACGCCTGAACCTCTGCATAAGAGGTATTCCTCTATACCCGAGATGGTATCTGCTATTGTAAGCAAGTGTATGGAGAAGATGCCTGATGCGCGGTATATCAGTGCATTCGGGTTGAAGTCGGACTTGGAAGAATGTCTGAATCAATTCCAGTTATCAGGAGAAGTAGAAGCCTTTGCACTGGCAAGCCGTGATATTTCAGATCTTTGGAGGACTTCAAACCAGTATTACGGCAGACGCTCCGAGCAGCAATGCTTGCAAGATGCACTGCAGCGAGCGTCGTTAAGCGCTGCGGAGGTTATCTGGGTTAGCGGCAACGGAGGAATAGGAAAAACGTCCTTTGTGAATGAAACGCTTAGAAAATCGATGCCGCTTGAAGTTTATTTTGTTACGGGCAAATTCAATCCGCAGCAAACGGCAAAACCCTACGACGTATGGATTCAAGCCATTGATGAATTGGTTAGCCTAATGCTCATGGAGAGCAAGCTGCAGGCAGAGGTTTGGAAGCTGCGCATAATAGATGCCTTAAATGGGTATGGACAGCTGTTGATTGAATTGGTTCCAAAGCTGGAGCTGCTGATTGGAGAGCAGCCAGCGGTGCTTTCATTGCCGCCAGTGGAAGCGCAGCGCCGTTTTCACCTTATTTTGAGCCGTTTTATTCATCTCTTCCTTCACCGGGACTGCCCGTTGGTTTTGTTCTTTGATGATCTTCAATGGGCGGATGAAGAATCGCTTCAGTATCTTGCTTATCTTCTAGAGGATAGGGACATCAATCATTTACTCGTCATCTTGGCTTATCGGGATGGAGAAATTACGCCTCTGCATCCGCTAAGCCGTTTGGAGAATCATTTTGAAGAGCACAACACAAAGAACAGCCGTATTCATCTAGAGGCTTTGGAAGCCGCTGATTTAACCAGCCTTCTAAGCGACACCATGGGCTGCGAAGCTGCTGAAACCGATGAGCTGGCTGCTGTATTGCTCCATAAGACGGAAGGCAATCCTTTTTTTCTAAAGCAATTTATTCAGGATTTGGTTGATGATGAGCAAGTTATGTTTGATGAATCGAGCAGGCGCTGGCAGTGGGATTTGCAGCTAATTGCTGAAAGGAACGTTCCGGCCAATACGGCTGATTATATATCGGATAAGATGAAGCTTTTCCCGGATCAGATGGTTTATGTGCTTGGGCGGGCAGCTGTTCTTGGCACCAGCTTTGATGTAGATATGCTTGTTTCCATTACGAATCTATCCTTGCAGGAGCTTGAAGAATTGCTGGAGAAAGCCGAGCGTGAACAATTATTGCAGCCAGTTAAGCTCGGGAACGGAAAAATTTATCAATTTCAGCATGATCGCATTCAGCAGGCTGCCTATCATCTTGTGTCCGAGGATGAGCTTCCCGCACTGCATTGGAGAATCGGATCGCTGCTTGCGGACCGTGTTGCATTCACTGAAGATGCAAATGTATTCGAAGCTGTCAATCATTTCAATCAGGCATGGAAACAAATAGAACGTCTAGAGCAGAAGCTTGAACTCGCCGAGCTGAACTTAAAGGCGGCCTTGAAGGCCAAACAATCGACCGCATATGAGACATCACTAGGCTATTTGCGTCATGCTGCTGCCCTTATCGAAGAGGAATGTTGGAAAAACAGCTACTCGCTTGCCTTCCGAATATTCAGAGAACGCGCCGAGGCGGAATATTTATGCGGTCATTTTGCGAAAGCACATGATTTATTTAATTTGTTGATCAGCAAAGCGGAAACTAATTTAGATAAAGCGCTCGTTTGCACAATGAAGATTCAATTGGAGGCAACGAATGACAATTACGACGAGGTCCTTACTTTAGGCCGTCAAACGTTGGAGTTGTTGGATATTCATCCTCGTTTTGAGCCAAGCACATTCGAATTGACTGTGCAGTGGTTAAAGCTCAGAAGGAAAATTAAGAAACATTCGATAGCATCGCTGCAGCAACTGCCGCCAATGACAGATGAAGTACGGAAAGCGGCTATGACCTCGATGGTCTATACGAGCAATGCCAGTTTTTTTGTAAATCAAAAAGGCTGGCTTGCTACTACGTTTACCATGGTCGAAATGACACTGGATTACGGCATGGCCCCGGGGTCATCAATCGGTTTTGTCGGTTATGCCATGTTCCTGAATTTTCAATTTCGGCATTATAAAGACGCATTCGAATGGGGGATGCTCGCCTGTGAATTATCGAAGCCGTACCCTATACTGCATGTTAAGACGCTTACTTCATTCACCCTTTGTTACGACAGCTGGCGCAAATTTGATCCGATGATGCTGAAGACCTTTACCGAGCATGCTGGGAAAGTTGGACTGGAATCTGGAGATCTGTGGCACAGCAATCAAAGTGTATTAATTAATTGTGCAACTCTGCTGCAATATGGTCATCCGCTTAGTGATATTTATAACCGGTTAATTGCGCATTCAGGCGATTTTTTGCGCCATAATAATACGCTTCATTGGAAGCAAGCCGTTCTGCTTTCCGCTCTCCTTGTACGTTTAACGGGATATCGCGCGCCGAATGATCCATTTATAGAAACGGATATCTTTAGCGAGGATTTTGCCGGGTCGGTGCACGGAGATCAGTTTAATACGATTCAAGAGCTGGTTTGCACGCTTCATTATTTGCCTGGCTACTTTTTTGGCCAGTATCAGGAAGCGAATGAGGCTTTGAAGAGAGCAGCCGCAATTATTTCTTCGCGTAATGATAACTATGAGAGCACCGTACAATATTTTTATGAATCGTTAGTGCTGGCACAGCTTTATGAGGATGTTTCCGTACAGGAGCAAAAAGAGATTTTGACAACTATTAAGAAGCATATGAAAAGAATGAAAGTGCTCACTACGCGTTGCCCAGAAAACTATAAGCATAAATATTTGCTCATTAAAGCTGAAATGGCGCGGATTACACGAAAGAGCCGTCAAGCGGAGGAGCTGTTTGAGCAGTCGATTGAGGCAGCGCGTGCTTATGGATATATACATGATCTTGCAATAGCAGCGGAATGCCTTGCAAAATTTGCCCTTCGTCAAGGCAGGCAGCAGCTCGCGAAAATCTATATGACGGAAGCGTATGAAGCATATATTGAATGGGGGGCGGCTGCGAAAGCGGCCGATCTGGAACAAAAATATGGGCATTTGCTCCACATCAGACGGGAGTCGGGCCTTGAAAGTGTGGATTATCTCTCAGCAGTCATGTCCGCGCAAGCATTATCGGGCGAAATGGAAATGAATCGTTTGCTCGACACGCTGATGCGTATCATGCTTCATAATGCTGGCGCGGAATATGGTGTGCTTATTTTTGGTCACGAAGACAATTGGGTTGTTGAGGCGTATGGAACAGCAGAGGAGCTTCGCATTGAAACCGTGCCCCTTGCGGAGGAATCGGAAATCGCCTCAGCGGCTATTATTGGCTATGCAGCACGAACGAAAGAGGAAGTTGTCCTGCATGATGCAGCCCATGAAGGGATGTTCGTCCGAAATCCGTATGTTAAAAATAATGGATTAAAGTCGGTTTTATGTCTCCCTATCATGCATCAGAATAAGCTGATTTGCTTGCTTTATATGGAGAATAAGCTATCGACGAGCGTCTTCACACCGCAGCGGCTTGATGTTCTGAAGCTGCTCGGCTCCCAGTGCGCCATTTCCATAGAAAACGCTAAGCTTTATTCGGGGATACAATATCTCAAAAATAACTTAGAGGCACAAGTCGTGGAGCGGACTCGCAGTCTTGAGAGGTCCATGCAAGAGACGTCTGCTGCGCTTGCCGAAGCTTCTGTTTATGAGGAACGGAGCCGCATTGCCCATGATATTCATGATATTGTCGGCCATTCACTTACCTCGACGATCCTTCAGATTGAAGCTGGAAAGCGTTTGCTGCACAAGGACATGGAGGGCGGCATGCAGCGGTTGAAAGAAGCACAGGATCTAGCAAGGCATAGCTTGAATGAGATCCGCGGCTCTGTCCATATGTTGAAGGAGGACAAGTTCGCTGACCTCGGACAAATGCTGAAGCGGCTCATTCAGGATACAGAGCGCAATATGGAAGTAGAGGTTCATGCAGCGATTCAGCCTTTGCCGAAGCTGTCGACAGCGCATAAGAAGGCGATCTATCATGCGCTCCAAGAAGGCTTAACCAATGGCATCCGACATGGGGGGAGCAAGGAATTCCGCTTTAGTTTGCAAACCGTAGGAACCTATTTGCAGTTCAGGCTCGAAGATTGCGGAATGGGAGCCCCTGAGATTGCGCTTGGATTTGGGTTAAAGGCGATGAAAGAGCGAGTGGAACAGCTGGGCGGAAGCCTCTCTATTGAATCATGGCCAAATCAAGGCTGTCTGTTAAAAATCGATTTGCCCTACAAGATACGTTTGAATGGAGAGAGGGAATGAATAAGATAACGATAGTAATTGCCGATGATCAGATGCTGACACGGGAAGGGCTTCGAACCATATTGGACTTGGAAGATGATTTCGAGATCGTTGGCGTAGCTAAAAATGGGGAAGAGGCGTGTGAAATGGCAGAGACGCTTCAGCCACACCTTATGCTGCTCGATATTCAAATGCCGATTATGGATGGAATCACCGCTTTAAAACGAATTAAGCAGAGCTCGCCCAACATTTTTATTTTGTTTTTAACGACATTCATAGACGCGGATTATATTGTAGAGGGCATGGCGCATGGGGCAAGCGGCTATATGCTGAAGGATATGGACATCGATAAAATGATTGCCGCGATTCGTGATACGATATCCGGGCAGTTCATTCTTCCAGCCGCGGTTGCAGCCAAATTGGCTGAGAGGATGAACAGGTTTACAGAGGATCACGAGCAATGGCAAAAAACGAGCCAGCGTCACATCCAGCTGACAGATCGCGAGAAAAAGTTGGCACAGCTTATTATACGCGGACTGAACAATCGAGAAATTGCTGATGCGTTGTTCATAGCCGAAGGTACAGCACGCAACTACATCAGCAATCTCTATAGCAAACTGGAAGTTGTTGATCGCGCACAGGCGATTATTCGCCTGCAAGGCTTGATTTAATTCATGGCTTTAAGTGATGCCCGTATCCGCTGGGACAAGTCTTTTTTGCATGCGCTGCTCATTCAGCAGCTCCATCATCCATGTTTCAATTTCTTTCGTATGCTGCGTGGCATAGGCTGGATTCGCAAGGTTGCGAGCTTCAAGCGGATCCTCGGTTAAGTTGTACAGCTCAAATTCTTCTGGAGCCGGCTCCGTTTTCACTTGTGACACCCACAGCGGGTAAGGTTCACCTTTTGGAGCATCAGCTTGCAAAAAGGTTACATCCTGTACGCCTGGTTGGCTCCAAAATTGCACGTTGTCATAGTAACGGGAGTATTTCCACAATTGTTTCTTGCCATCGGTAATGATCGTCATGAGGACAGACTCAATGTGATTAGGCTGAACAACGGATGCATAGGCTTCCCCGAGTGGATTTACTTGGTGCTGACCGCGTGTCACGTCGTCATCGGTCATGAAATATATAGGACTATCGCCGGTTACGGCCGGTTTTTGTTCCAAAATGATAGGAGTGAGGTCGCGCCCAACAAAAGGGCGGGCTTCACTGAATCTCTTTTGCAAGCAGCATTGAATGGTATGGATGTCCACATTCGCAAGTCCAAGCATAGTAGGCAGCAAATCAACATGGCTTGTAAGGGTATCCACATTTTTATTATGCGGAAAAAGATGCTTATTATGAATAAGGAAAGGCACATGCAGAAACTCTTCATAGGCACAGTACCATTTTTGATGAAGATTTCCGTGAGATCCGAGCAAATCACCATGGTCTGAGGTGAAAATAACGATCGTATTGTCATAAAATGATGAGCGAGCAAGCGCCTCGTATACTTTTAACATTTGCTGATCGGCATTTTTTTGCAGCTGGTAATAAAGCTGACGGTAAAATGGATTGTCGATGATCGGCTGCAGCGCCTTAGGGTAAGTATCGCGATAGCTTGCTTGGCAGCGTGGTTTCGTAAGTAGCGATTCGTTCATCGTTGGCGACGGGGAAACGGATGGTACCGTAGGCTCCACTTCGAACCGAAAGGCGGGCAGCTGCGCAGTGAGCGCACCGTACAAAACAATATCATGCGGGTTAACGAAGGAAGCAATGACTAACCATGGCTTGGCATTTTTATCATTGCTTTTTTGACGATCAAGGTTTTCAAGCAGCATCACGGTTTCCTCACTATAAACCACATCGCGTCCGCTTATTCCAAAACCTGCAGAGGAGGCGGAATTACGCGGATTTTTTCCATTTGGCTCCGGACCAATCCAGTCAGAGAAGCCGAAGCCATCTAAGCGATTAGCTTGGTAATATAAGTCGGTTCGCTCTCTGTCAGGTACGCCTGTCAAAGGATCAAAGCTTGGAATGCTGTTGTGGGTGCCAGGGACGATAATATCTGCATTGGTTATATGCCATTTCCCTTTGTAGTGCGTCTGATAGCCGGCTTCGCGGAAATAGTCGCCCATCGTAGGAACGGTGTTTTTATCCAGCCAATGCACATCGGAATCGAAAGACTCTTTGGCGATTCCAACCGTTTGGCTGACGCCGTGGAGCGATGGGTAATGTCCGGTAAACAAGGTTGCCCGGCTTGGGCAGCATGCGGAGCTCCCGATGTAGTGCCTATGGAACTCCATAGAGTTTTCTTTCAACAGCTCCTGTGCGATTAGATTTTTTTTGCGCCATTTTTTTATTTCGGCGTTCTCATATACAGGGGGATAACGTTCCTCATCCACCAGAATGACAAGGAAATTAGGCTTATCGAGCTTTCGGGAAGCTTGCTGATTACGTTTCATGGCAACACATCCTTGGCTAAGACTTCACTTTAAATTATGCTGCAAAGCTTAGAAACAGTAATTTTCTACCGTTAGATGCGTAAGCATATGCGAAAAAGAAACAAGCTCACCTCATCAAGGAGGTGAGCTTGTTTTCTTTTTTAAAGGTTTTACTTCTCTGCTTTCCATTCAGCGATTTGCTGTTTGTATTGTACAAGAAGCTCGTTCAGTGATTGCTTAATAGCAGCAGCATCTTCAGCTTGAACCGCTTGCGCCAGCTTAATCTCTGCTCTAATAAACGCCATGTCAGCGCTGTCGGCTTCGCTAATAGTCGCCTCAGTCATTTGAACCGCCGTATCTGTATTCTTATCAAGCTGAACGACATCAGCTGGTGCAATATTTAGTTTAGTGGAATCTGAGATTTTTACTGCAGAAGCTTTCAATGACAAAGTTGTGCCATTCTCCAATTTCTCCGATTTAGAGATAGAAATCGTTTCCTTGCCAGCTGAAATTGCTGGTATTGCTTCGACAGATGAAATGAGATTTTTCATCGTGCTGCCGATCGTTTTCTCATATTGGTCTAATGTATCCTGCCAGTCAGCGAGTGTGTCAGGCGCATACTTTTTGGCTAAGTCGAGCGGATTAGTAAAGCTGTTAACCACAGCTACGCCAGTTGTTGCATCTGCGGAGATGGAAGTGCTTGCTGTTACGTTTTGCAGCATTGAGAGTTTTTCAGGTGCTGGCGCTTTAGACGCTGCATTCGAGATGGCAGGGCCTGCAACAGCGGACATCAATAAAGCAGATGAAAGGACAACTCTGGAAATAATCAACTTATGGTTCATGGTTTCACGCTCCTAATGGGTTTGTCTTACTCGTCTTACTCTACAAGAAGGCTGTGTCAGAACATTGGTGTATTTGTGGAAAAACGATGGCACGACCCCATTGCGATTGTGGGCTTGGTATACTTATAGAAGAAATGTTCAGGGGGTTAGTGAAGGTGAACAGCAATTATCGCATCGCCGTTGTGGATGATGACTTTCATATACGTAATTTAGTCGAGATTTATTTGCAGAAGGAAAATTACCAGACAATCGGTTTGGAAAATGCAGAGGACGCATKGGAGCTGTGGCAAACCAATCCTCCGGATCTGTGGGTGCTCGATATTATGCTGCCGGGAATGGATGGCTATGAGCTATGCAGGCGAATTCGGAATGAGGCAGAAGTGCCCATTATTATGATTTCAGCCAAAGATACAGAGGTTGATAAAATATTAGGCTTGGAGCTTGGGAGCGACGATTATTTAGTTAAGCCGTTTAGTCCTCGCGAGCTGATGGCGCGCATAAAGCGGCAGCTCCAACGCTGGTATAAAATTAACCAAGCCGAAGAAAACACGGCGAATGCTGCAACGCCATTGTCGCGGCTGGAGCTCGGTGAGCTTCAATTGATGCTGGAGGAAAGGCGTGTATTCTGGCAAGGCGAGGAAGTGGACATGACGAGCAAGGAATTCACGATGCTCAAGGTGTTTATTGAGCAGCCGAACCGTGCTTTTGCTAGAGCTGATCTGCTCACACTCGTCTGGGGCGACGATTATTTCGGCAGCGATCGTGCAGTCGATCATCTTATTAAACGAATACGAAAAAAAATAGAGCATTTACCAATAGAGTCGGTATGGGGTCATGGCTATCGAATGAGAACGGATCGGGGTGTGTATTAATATGAAGCTCGTTCATCAGATTAATCTCGCATTTGGCATCGCGCTTGTGCTTGTTTTATCGATCACTGCGCTTTTAATTCACTATGTGTTATTAGATCATTTTATGGTTGCGCAAAAGGAAGAACTGAAGATGGCAAGCGCAACGCTGTCCGCTACTATGAAGACGGAAATGGTGACCCAATCAGCGAAAGATAGCCAGGTGACACTTTCCGCCAGTGCATTGTCAATTAACCCATCCATTGAAGCCGTCGTGACGGATGCCCAAGGAAATATTATGAAAGAGGTATTGCCGATGCAATCTTTGCAGGCCGGTAAAGCATCGAGCACGGAGACAGCAGCCATTACGAGCGTTGGTAAGGTAGTAGACGGGACGGATAAAGGGTTTCTTGTTGAAGTGAACGCCATTCCGCAGGGTACCTTGACGCTCTTTACGCCGGTCAGCAAAATCAAAGAAATTGAACAGGCGCTGCTGAAACGTTTGCTTCTTGTATTCGGTTTGGGCGGAATGCTCATGCTGGTGCTCAGCCATTTGATCACGAGGAAGCTAATCAAGCCGCTCATGAGATTAAAGGAAGAATTGACAAAGGTGAAGAGCCGCCAGTTTTCCAAGGTGAAGCGCGTAAAGGCAGGGGGGGAGATTGGTTCTGTTGCACAGGTCGTTTTTGAAATGGCTGACGAGCTTAATCGCTTTAACCGTGCGCAAAAGCAGTTTTTCCAAAATGCTTCACATGAGCTGAAATCACCTTTAATGTCCATTGCGGGTTATGCGGAAGGCATTAGAGACGGAGTGTTTGAAGGTGAAGGTGTTTATAAAGGCTTGGACATTATTTTAAGCGAAAGTGACAGGCTGAAAAATTTGGTTACCGAAATGACGTTGTTAGCGAAGCTGGACAGCGAGGAGGATATTTATCAGCCCTCGTTGGTGTGTTTAAAGGATTTGCTCGCTGAGACGATTGAACGTGTAAACCCTATGCTCGTCAAAAAAGGAATTACACTGCATCCAAGCAATGATGAGCATGAACAGCTGATTGTACGAGCAGACCAAGACAAGCTTCTTCAAGCGATGCTTAATGTTGTGACAAACGCGATTCGACATGCGGATAAAAATATTTATATTCATGCTTCGGCTAAAAAAGGCCGCATAGAAATATCGGTGTCCGATGATGGCGGCGGCATTCCGGATGAGCTTCTTCCTTATTTATTTCATCGTTTTGTGAAAGGCAAGGACGGAGAGTCCGGCCTCGGCCTTGCCATATCGCGAGCGATTGTGGAACGATGCGGGGGACTCATTACTGCCGATAACCGCAAGGGCGGCGGTGCTATATTTTATCTTGGATTTCCAATAGCCGCATGAGTAGGAGCAAGCCATAAGGAAGAAGCCTTCAAAACCACAATAGGAGTGGGATTGAGGGCTTCTTTTTATATCCAGTAAGGCACGCGGAGTATCTTTTAGTCGCTTTTTGTCGATCCTTGGAATGACTATTTTAAATCCATAGACAGAAACGAGATAGGATGATTCCTTGTGTTTTCATACATGAAATTTTTTAGAGGGAACCGAAAATCAAAATATCGGATACCGATGAATAGTGCCTCATCTCTTCAAGATCCTCCCATTAGCAAAAATATGTCAACTAATATTATTTACCTCAAACAGCTGTTCACGTTAACGCCAGATTTAATCATAAGGCAGATCCAAACGAATCAAGATGATAATTCTGCGACTCTTGTTTATTTGGAGGGGTTAGTCAATAAGGAATACATTCACAATAATATTTTACATGCTTTAATTAACGGCGACTCTGGCCAATATTTCCGCTTGCCTGAAGTCAGTGTAGGAACGATCCGGAACGAATCAACCTGGAATCAAATCGAAAATGCCATTTTGCAAGGGGATAGTGTGCTCTTTGTTGAGGGGCAATCCCAGGCTTACGTTTATGATACGAAGGGCTGGCCGCAAAGACCGGTTGATGATTCTCGTATCGAAGCTTCGCTGCGAGGAGCCCATCAGAGCTTTGTTGAAACGGGGAGCCAAAATATAGCCTTGATTCGCAGATATATTCCAAACCGTGAATTGAAAATCAAAGAGCTAATCATAGGACAACGCGGAAAATTAAAGGTTTCAATTTTATATCTAGCTGACGTGGCTGATCCAGAGATTCTTAAGGAGCTCGAACAGAGGATCAATCATATTGATATTGACGCCATCATGAATACGGGAGAGCTGGCAGAATTTATCGAAGATAATCCCTTTTCACCATTTCCTCAAGTTATTTTGACCGAAAAACCCGATACAACAGCATCACATATTCTACAAGGAAGATTTGCAGTTGTTGTGGATCGTTCCCCTACTGTGATGATTGCTCCTGTAAACTTCATTGCCTTTTTTCAGAGTGTTGATGATTACAATAGCCGCTGGCTGATAGCTTCTTTTATTCGTCTTTTGCGTTTTTTTGCTCTATTTATCGCTTTATTCTTGCCATCTGCCTATATCGCGTTCATCTCGTTCAATTACGAGGTCATTCCCGTTCAGTTCGTTCTATCGATTGCGGAGACTAGATCACGGGTTCCTTTTCCGCCGATAATAGAAGCTATATTGATGGAAATCATGCTCGAAATGATGAGAGAAGCGGGAATTCGGCTGCCTGCGATGATTGGTCAAACGATTGGTATCGTAGGCGGTATCATTATTGGACAAGCGGCAGTTCAGGCAGGAATCGTGAGCAACATTATGGTTATTGTCGTTTCTTCTACCGCGATCGCCTCTTTCATTATCCCGAACTATGATATGGGGGCTTCCATACGCCTTCTAAGATTTCCAATCATGATTTTGGCTTCGATGTTTGGCATAGTAGGCATCGTCATTGGTGCGAGCGCATTAGTTGCCCATTTCGTTTCTATGGAATCGTTGGGAACGCCCTATGGGAGCCCTTTAGCTCCGTTTAGATATTCTGAAATGAAGGATGTTTTTGTTCGTTTTCCGATATGGAGCATGCTTAAGCGCCCTAAGAGCACGATGTCGTTACAAACCACTAGACAGAAAAAATATCGGAGTGGTGAAGATTCTTGAGCAAATATAAACGAAACCAAATTACGATCATGCAGTTTATTTTTATTGTTCATGGGAGCCAAGTGGGAACAGGCGTATTCTCCCTGCCAAGGACGCTTGCAGAAAAGGCAGGAACGGACGGGTGGATATCCTTGCTCATTGGATACTGCGTAAACCTGATAGCCAGTATTACAATCATAAAGATTTTTGAAAAATACCCGGAGGATACTTTGCCAGACTTGTTAATGCGACTCTTTGGCAAATTTGCAGGGAAGGTAATGAGCATTCCTATTATTGCTTATTTCGCCTTTTTTGCATGGACGATACTGTCAGTCACGATGTTATTTATTAAACAGTGGTTTTTGCAAATGACTCCGGATTATATTGTGATGGTTTTACTCATTATTCCTGGTTTTTTTATAGTTGGAAAAGGGCTGCATGCGTTGGGACGCTACGCGGAGCTTGTTTTTTATATGACGTTTTGGATGTTTTTTCTATTGCTTATCCCTATGGGAGACAGCAACTGGATTCACCTGCTTCCCATTATCAAGGAAGGCTGGATGCCTATTTTCAATGGAGTTAAAGCAACCACGTTCTCCTTTCTCGGTTTTGAAATCGTTTTTTTGATATATCCTTTTTTGCAAAAAAAGCATTTGGCTGTTCGCGGAATTGTCATAGCTAATTCCATTACTCTATTTATCTATCTGGGCGTTACCTTTATATGCTTCGCCTACTTTAGTCCGGACGGCATAACCGAATATAATGAGCCGCTATTTAATTTATTGAAAATGATCGAGCTGCACTTTTTGGAGCGCTTTGACATGGTATTTCTGGCTCTTTATTTGTTTGTCATTTCCACCGCTTGGCTTCCTTATATGTACGGAGTGGTCTTTAGTACAAACCATCTGCTCGGGACAAAAAAACCAACGCCTATCGTCATAACCTTGTTTGTTTCGATCGTGATTTGCACCCTTTTTCTCCACCCTTCATGGAATCAAACGGGGAATTGGGTGCTTTTCATCAGCACTGTAGGAATTGGGTTCGCCTATGTGTTTCCTATTCTGCTTTACCTCTATGTAAGCATATATAATCGGTTTAAGCGGAGTGATAGCCTGTGAAAGTCGTTTACTTTGTTTTTCTGCTGATATCGCTTTCCGTTCTTTCGGGCTGTGTGGATCGGATTAACATTGAGGATATATCTCTTAGCTTGATGTTGGGAATCGATCTAGATAAGGATGGAAATCTCGTTGTTTCCTCCTCTAGCCCTGTTTTCTATAAAGAAGCGAAGGATAAGGAAGAGAATACGATGGTTAAATCCATTACGATTAGAGAGTCTAGAGATCAATTGGATTCATCAATAACGGCATTATCGAGGCGAGGCAAGATTCAAGTATTTCTTATCGGCAAACGTGTATTTCAGCATAAGGATTGGTTTAATATTTTGGACACGATGTATCGCGATGGGAAAAATACAACGATGTCTCGAGTCGTCTTGGTAGACGGACCCGTTTCAGAAATTGCGATGTTCACGCCTAAGGATAAGCCGCGTCTTCCGATGTATTTATTGAAACTGATTGAGACGACGAACAATCAAAATCTTACAGTGAAAACGACGCTTCAAGAGCTTCATCGTCAATTTACGGAAAAAGGGATAACTCCGAGCATGACCGAGATGAAAAAAGATAATCTCATAAGAGTAACAGGTACAGCGCTCTTGGATCATTCAGGAAAATACAAATTAACGCTGGATAGGAATCAGTCAAAACTTCTGAAAATTTTGCAGGATGAAACAGGCGGCGTATTTTCATTTACGCTCAGCCTTCCTCAGCAGCCAAACGAGGGAATGGCTCAGGAAAATAAAATAAGTTTTTTTCCTACCATAATTCAAGTAAGAACAAAAACCGATTACAAGAACGATCAATTTAAATTTGATATTGAAGCGAGGATGGGGATTAACCTCACAGAACGTTTATTTGTTTTTGATGTTCAGAAGAATGCACCCGAATTACAAAAACAAATCGAGGAAGAGCTTCAGAAGCAAGTGGATCAGATGGTCAAGAAATTACAAAAGGCCAAAATCGACCCCATTGGACTCGGCTTATATGCTAGAGCTTTTAAATACCAGCAATGGAAAAAGGTTAAGGACCATTGGGGAGAAGCGTTCTCAGAGGCGGAAGTAAATGTGAAGTTTAAAATTACGATTCAGGGAATGGGTTCGAATAGGTAATATCGTTTTTTTCTGATTCGATAAAAAGCCGCAACCATAAGAAGGTTGTGGCTTTTTGTCGCAAATTGAATAAATACCCACATTATATTCAGCATAGCTATGTGCTCATGTATAATAAACAGGTTAAATGAAAAATATGGCTTTTAAATTATAGATAAGCTAGGTGATCATATGGCGGTTCTGACCATCAATGAGTTAGAGAGATATACCGAAAATGTACTCGTATTTCCAGCCTTTCATATTGAAATTGCACGTCATGAGGTGGTCGCGCTTTATTCGAGCATGAATGTCCGAAATACGTTATTAGCGATGCTGACAGGAAAACTGCCGATTTCCAGCGGGGAAATTAAGTTGAATGATCTGTCATTTGCAAATAACAGGAAAGGTTTTCTTAGTCAGATAGGTCTTCTGCTGTTGGAAGAAGGCTCTTATGAACGGTTGACTGTCAAAGAAAACTTTAGCTTCTTTAAACAAATATACGGTTCAAGCCTATCCATCGATGAAGCTGTCCGAATCGTCAATCTTGATCTGAAAGCCAATAAGCGCCTAACGAAGCTGAGCCTGTCAGAGAAAAGACGGGTTCAGTTTGCACGCTTATTGTTTCAAAATCCTGCTCTTTTCATATTTGAGGAGCCGGATCAGAACGTAGATATCGAAACGAGGATTGTTTTTCATAAAATAGTTCGTACACTCGGGGAAAGCGGCAAAGCGATTCTCGTACTCACGGGGAATATGGAAACAGCGCTTAGTGTGACAAGCCGGGTCTATCGACTGGATGAGAAGGGACTCAAAGCTTTTGATGTTCAAGATACAGAAGAGGAACCGAAATTAGTATCGACAGAAGATGCGGATAAAAAGGAAGAATCTATGCCTTCGCATGCAGCAAGTGATGAGGACCTTGAAGATGATGAACCTATCGTTCAGCACGTCAGATTTGAGAAAATTCCGACTCGAATGAATGACAAAATTATATTGTTCAATCCTCCGGAAATTGATTATATCGAAAGCAGTGAAGGACAAACGAATCTCTATATTAAAGGGGAGATGTATCCAACATCCTTCAAAATTAACGAGCTGGAAGAAAGACTGCAGACATATGGCTTCTTCCGTTGCCATCGTTCTTACATCGTTAATTTGCAAAAGGTAAGAGAAGTCATTACCTTCACTCGCAATAGCTATAGCTTGGTGCTTGATGATCATTTAAAGACTAACGTTCCGCTTTCAAAAACAAAAATGGCTGAGTTAAAGGAAATGATCGGGCTTAAATAAGCGCCATTCGCTGAATCTGCTGCTCCAAACCACGTAATTATTGCGCTATTCAGCTCGAAATAAGCATCATTCACCCCTTTGTATGCTCCATTCAATGCGATTATAATGCGCCTCTTCCTCCTCTCACCTAAGATGAAGGTAGATCGGATAAAACAACGGAGGTTGAGAGCGGCATGCAAAATATAATTGAAGTGACTTCATTAGAGAAATCATTTGCGAATTCCAGGGCGTTAAAGGATGTTTCCTTTAACGTAAGGAAGGGTGAGATTTTCGGATTTCTAGGACCAAGCGGATCGGGCAAAACAACAACCATCAAAATATTAACAGCGCAGTCGAAGCCGTCCTCGGGGAGTGCCTATGTATTTGGAGTACCCGCGAGTAAATTGCGGGAAGAAAAGTATCGCAAAAAAATTGGAATCATTACAGACAATACGTCTTTGTATGCTCGCTTGTCTGTTTACGATAATTTGAAGTTTTTTTGTGATTTATACGATGTGCCCGAAAGCCGGATTCATGTCGTGCTGCAGATGGTGAATTTGGAGCAAGAGAGCAGGAAGATGGTATCTAAATTATCCAAGGGCATGCTTCAACGGGTCATTCTCGCTCGGGCTTTCCTGCATGAACCAGAGCTCTTGTTTCTGGATGAGCCCACATCAGCGCTTGACCCTGTGAATACGAAGCATATTTATGAAGGCTTGTTACAATTGAAAGCAAAGGGTACAACCATTTTTTTAACGACGCATGATATGAACGAAGCCGAAACTTTATGCGACCGCGTTGCTTTCCTGAATAATGGAACGATTCAATTGCTTGATGAACCAAAGAAGCTGCGTGAGCAGCATAGCGATGCAACCATTACAGTGGAGCTAACTGACGGGTCAACGGTTATTGTACCAAAGGGAGCTGACGGGGCGCAGAAGGTATTTGACTATATGAGCAAAAACCAAATCGCATCCATTCAATCGAACTTTCCAACATTAGGCGATATTTTTGTAGAAGTGACGGGGAGGAAACTATCATGACATTTTCAATGAAGCGAGTAATGGCCATTTTGCAAAAAGACTATAAAGACGTATCTCGAAACATGTATATAACCTCGACATTGTTCCTTCCTTTAGTCCTGGCTGCTTTATATGGGCGCATTGGTGTGAATACCATTGATGTACATTATCTGGTCATCAATATGGCTTTAATTTTGGTAGCTACCTATGTGCAGTCGGCCTTGGTAGCTGAAGAGAAAGAAAAAAATACACTGCGCGGACTCATGCTGTCACCGGCGAGCATTTTTGAGATTTTTTGCGGCAAAAGCTTGCTAAGCTTTATTGCGGGCACGGTCATTATTGTTTTCTCTGCTTTACTTTCTAATTATCATCCGAAAAACCTATTGGTCATTATCATCGCTATATTTTTATCATCCGTTTTTTATTTGGGCTTAGGCACGTTCATCGGTTTGCTAACTAAATCGGTGATGGAAGCATCCGTTGCAATCATGCCGGCTTTTGTCATTTTTGCTTTTGGGTCATTAATTACACCGTTGATGGATCAGTATCCAATCCTGACGATTGCCAATTACATGCCAAACCTGCAGCTGATTGAACTAGCGAAGCAAGTAGAGGCTGGTGCGGGGCTGGCAGACGTATTGTCCCATTTAGCTATTATTTTTGTGTGGATTGTTGCGATGTATGCTTTATGCTTGTACGTATACAAGAAACGTATGGTGGACGAATAAAGCAAAGCAGTTGATTAAATGGTGGGAGGAGCAGCATGATTTTGCTGCCGCTTAAGCCAAGAGAACCCGAGCCGCTAGCGGCCGGGTTTTTCGGCATTTTCCTGAATCAAAGAATTGTAAGCTGGTGTATTCTCATGCATAATTGGAGTATATTGTTACGGCTCGTATATTGGCATTTACAGACTGGAGAGGCTTCGATGTATAAAGTAATTATTGTCGATGATGAAGCGGTTGTCCGAATCGGATTAAAAAACACAATCAATTGGAATGAGCATGGCTTCGAATTGATTGGTGATTACGCTAACGGTCGAGAAGCGTGGGATGCCGTAGAATTGGATAGGCCGGAGCTCGTTATTTCAGACATCAGTATGCCGTTTATGGACGGATTAGAGCTGGCTGGTTTAATTTCCGCTCAATTCCCGTATATAAAAATGATTATATTAACGGGCTATGACGAATTTGAGTATGCGCAGCAGGCGATTCGGCTTAAAATTTCTGATTTCATTCTGAAACCGATTACAGCGCAAGAAATACGTCAGCTTCTGGATCGAATTAAAGCAGAGATGGATGAAGAGAAGCAGCGTCGTGAAGATCTGGGCAGGCTAAACAACCAGCTGGAGCACAGTCTTCCGCTGCTTAAAGAGCGGTTTCTAGAGCGTTTAGTTGCGGTTGGTTTAGGGAAAGTGGAAATCGCAGAACGTTTTGCTTATTTCAACCTGCCGCCGATATCGCCGCTATATTTGGTCATGGTCGTAGATATCGACGATTTTGGTGACCGAGAGCTGTCCTCCTATGAGCATGATGTCGAATTTTTGCGATTCGCTGCATATGATATTTTTAATGAAACGCTGGACCGAAAGCATGTGCTGACCTTCCGAACCCGTGAGGAGCGAATGGTTGCCATCATTTTTGGAAATGACAGTGAAAGCCTCCTGTATGAACAAGGATTTTCGCTTGCCGAGGAGGTCCGCTATCATATTGAGAAATATTTGAAATTTACGGTGACGATAGGAATTGGACGAACATGTACGCTCGCTGAACAGCTGCCGTCATCTTACAAAAGCGCATTGTCGGTGCTGGACTATCGTTTCCTGCTAGGAAAGAATAGAGTGCTGAGCATTATTGATATTGAAGGAAAACCTTCCGGATACACGCCGCTGAGTCATGACCTCGACCGCAAGCTGGCTGCTGCTGTGAAGACAGGCGCCATTCAAGAAGCCTACCAATTGATTGAACAAGGGGTAGCGGAGCTGAAAACCTCTCTTGTTCCAGTAGAAGCCTGTATGCTGCAAATGCAAAAGGTTGTTCTTTCGCTGATGAACTCTGTACAGGAGCTAGCCGTTCGAGAGCAGGAATCGCCGTTCGAGCAGCAAATGAAGCTGATGAACGTGTTTAAATTCAAGACGCTGGATGAGGTTGAGATTTGGTTAAAGGACATGGTAAGCTCTGTCATTTCTACTATAGCGGATAACCGTAGTTATTTGACCAACATGCAAATTCACCGCGCGGTGGAGTATATCGATACGAATTACGCGAATGAAAAGATGTCATTGCAGGACTTATGCCGTCATGTGCTCATGAGCTCAAGCTACTTCAGTCTCGTGTTCAAACAGCATACAGGAGAGACGTTTATTGAATATTTGACCGGTGTAAGGGTGGCTAAGGCGAAGGAGCTGCTTCACAATTCGGCGATGAAGCTGTATGAAATTGCGGAGCAGGTGGGCTACAAGGACCCGAATTATTTCAGCATTTTATTTAAAAAGCACACAGGTATAACGCCAAAGGATTACAGAGAGAAACAAATAAAGGGGAGCGGAGCCTAACATGCTCAAAGATCGGTTCTTTCCTTTGTTTCCGCTAAAAAGCATTCAATCCAATATATCTTTGGCGTTTTCTATGCTGATTTTGGCTGCAATTGTATTAACAACTCTAGTAAGCTATCAGGTTTCCGTCGCGGCGGTTGAGCGGAATTCGAAGGGCTACATTGAGGAAATCATTAAGCAAGTCAATTTAAATATTCAATCGTATGTCGACAATATGGAAAATATATCACTGCTCGCTTTAACGAATAAGGACGTCAAGTATTACATATCGGACAATAACTTCATCAGCGCAGAGAACCGCCGCACGTACGAGAAACAAATTTCCGACTTGTTCCAGGCGATCTTGTATACGCGCAAGGACATTGCATCCATTATGGTGTTTGGGTACAATGGGCGATTTGTGTCGGACCGCCGAATTACTACCTTAAATCCAAATACGAAGACAGAGGATCAAGAGTGGTATCAGCTGGCAAAAGCGGCAGGCGGCAGGTCCGTCGTTTCTGCTCCTCATGTACAAAGCTTAATTGAAAACGAATACCGCTGGGTTGTTTCTCTGAGTCGAGAGCTTAAGAGCACAGATGGGATTAAGGCGGATGGCGTACTCCTCGTTGATCTAAACTTAAGTGTCATTAATGACATTTGCGAAAATATTAACCTCGGTAAAAAAGGTTACCTCTTCATCGTGGATAACGAAGGCCATATCGTCTATCATCCGCAGCAGCAGCTCATCGATAGCAAACTGCGTACAGAACGTATTGCAGAAGTTTTACAGGCTCCAAGCGGTCAATCCTTCGTCGTGAACGAGGGTGGAGACAAACGCATTTACTCCGTGCAGGACACAAACTTTGGTTGGAGAATTGCCGGAGTGGCTTATTCAGATGATTTGATTGCAAACAAAGAGGGTCTGCGTAATTCCATTATTTTTTATTCCTTATGCGGCTTAGCCATTACGCTGCTGATTTCTATAGGATTGTCGCATCGCTTATCCAAGCCTATTAAAGTATTGCAATCCGACATGAAGCAAGTAGAGAAGGGCAACTTCAATATTCAGACGGAAATTGGCCAAATGAATGAAATTGGACAGCTGGGTCGATCTTTTAACTTAATGGTCAGCCGAACCAAGTTTCTCATGGAGGAAACGATTTTAAATCAGGAAAATAAGCGGAAAAGCGAGCTTCTGCTGCTTCAATCGCAAATCAATCCCCATTTTCTATACAACACTCTCGATTCGATTGTGTGGATGGCCGAGCAGAAGCAGCATGAGGAGGTCGTTCTGATGACATCCGCTTTAGCTAAGCTGTTCCGCGCAAGCATTACGAAGGAAAAAGAGCTGGTTCCGATTCGAGTGGAAATTGAGCATATTACGAACTACTTGCTTATACAGAAAATGCGCTATAACGATGAGCTTAATTATGTCATTGATATGGACGAATCGATTCTTGATTATAAAACGTTAAAAATATTGCTTCAGCCTTTTGTAGAAAATGCGATCTATCATGGCATCCGGAACATGTATGGCATGGATGATGGATTAATTACGATCCGCGGAAGGCAGGCAGGCGATCACATTATTTTTGAAGTAGAGGATAACGGCCAAGGGATGTCAGCGGAACAGCTAGGGAAGCTTCTCTACAGCAATTTGGAGGATAATGCGAGCCAAGGCATCGGGATACGCAATGTAAACGAGCGAATCAAGCTTTATTTTGGGCATGAGTATGGCATTCAAATTCGCAGCGAAATTGAAGAGGGCACCTGTATTACGATCGTAATACCGAAGCTCGATTAAGGGGGAAGCAAAATAATGCGAAAGCATCGATTTACGCTGCTGCTAGTCGTGGCAATTGCGATGATTGCCATCTATTTTGTATTCAACTTTAATCTGCTTTTTGGTGTTAACCATGAGGAGAAAAATGTTACGGTCATCTTGAAATCCTTAAATATTCGACTTGATTTCTGGCAGGCAGTCAATCAGGGTGCGGAAGCAGCAGCTAAGGAAACGGGGCTAAATCTGAGTGTAGAAGGTCCGCTTATTGAAGGCGATTCCAATGCTCAGATTCAAATCTTGGAGGATGCGATTGCGCGGAAGCCGCAGGCGATTGTCATTGATATGGTAATGGATAATCGAATGCCAGCTATTCTTGCCAAGGCGCGTGCTGCAGGCATTAAGCTGGTCATTATTAATCATTCTCCGAGTATGAAGCCCTCTCCTATCGTTGTTTCAAGCAACCATAAAGAAGCAGGACAACTAGCAGGACAAACCTCCATTCAGGAAACGGACGGCGATCCGAATATTGCCGTTATTAGTGATTACGCGAGCTCAATTATTTCGCAAGAGAGGCTGGAGGGAATGCGCCTTGCATTAAAGGGCTACAAAGTGAGTGCAATGGAAACCTATTATGCAGATGATTCCGAGGATCAAGCCTATGAAATTGCCAAGCGGCTGCTTCGAAGTGATTCCGGCATTAATACATTTATTACGCTCAATCAATCCGCGTCACAGGGGGTTGCAAGGCTGCTGAAGGAGTATAACAAGGCAGGTGCTATTAATCTTATTGGATTTGACAGCACCAGTGATGAGGTTCAATTGCTGGAGTCGGGCATTATGACAGCTTCTATTGTACAAAAGCCATTTAATATGGGTTATCTTGGCGTGAAAGCGGCGCTAAAGCTAATTAATGGAGAAAAAACCGAGCCTATCACGTATATCGAATCCAATGTCATTACGAAAGAAAATATGTACACAACGGAAAATCAGAAGCTACTATTCCCATTTATAACGAGTAAGTAGATCCCTATTCGGAAGGATAATATAACCCTATGCAGCGAAAACGGTATGGAACGAAGCCTCTTATGGTTGCTATCAGCCTTTTGTTAATTACAGTAGTTTCCTCATCGTGCATGAACGAGAACCCAGAGCCAGTTGCAACTCCAAAGGAGGAACGTGCGTTGATTCGGTTTGTCGCCTCCGAATACAGTACGGAAACGAAGCCGCTGCTTGAGAAGCTGGTAAAAGAGTTTGAGCGGAAAAACCCTCTCATTGATGTAGAGCTGCAAGTAGCCAACTGGGATATACTCGATGGAATCTATACGACAATGATTAGCAAAAACCAGCCTCCCGATCTTCTGAATACGAATGTGTATGCCCATTACGCCAAGGATGGCTTGTTGAATAATATGGACGATATTATATCGCCTGAACTAGCGAATCGGCTGTATCCGAACTTAGTAGATATGGATCAGATAGATGGGGTGCAATACGCAATTCCATACGTAGCCACTACACGGAATTTATACTACAACAAGGAGCTGTTCCGCAAAGCGGGCATTGCCGCCCCTCCGACAACATGGTCGGAGCTGGAGCAGGCCGCAATGAAAATTAAAGCGCTTGGCGCAGCAGACGGCTTCGGAATTGACCTGTCGGACAATGAGACACAGGCGACTTTGTCTTATATATTTTTCGGCTCGGGTGGAGATTGGATTAAAGATGGGAAATGGGCCATTAATTCACCGACCAATGTGGAAGGATTGTCTTTTTTTAAAGAGCTGTTTGATAAAGGCTTGACTGAGCCAGAGCCAAACATAACAACTCGCGACGAGAAGCAGCGAATTATGGGCGGAGGCCATCTTGCTATGATGATATCTGGCAATTATTTCTCGGCAGTCGTCCCCAAGGAGTTTCCGGAGCTGGAATGGGGAAAGGGTCCAATTCCAGTAAAGGATGGTACATCGCCAATTACGTTTGGTGTACATGATCTGCTTGTTTCCTTCAAAACTGATCATACCAATAAAGAAGCGTTGTCCAAGTTTCTTGACTTCCTCTATGAAGATCGAGCTTATGAAGAAATGATTAAACGCGAAGGGTTTCTTCCCGTTACGACGACGGTGGGCAACAAGCTGTCGGAGAAGAGCGAAGTGATCAAAAGCGATTTGGAAGCGTTAAGCAAAGCTAGGTTTTATCCAGCGAAGGAGCCTGCTTGGCAAGCGGTGCTTGATTATACCCGTAAGCTCGGTGAAGCTGTTCTATATGAGCAAATGACGCCAAAAGCGGCATTAGATGAATTGCAGTCTTTTGCAGAAAACAAGAGCAAGCAGCAAAAATGAGCGCTATCTTAGCGAAATCACTCGAAAAATAGCTTTATATGCACGGAAGAGAAGATAATAAAGAATATATGGAAGATATTCAATAGAGATTATAGCCCTCCCAATTTATGATGAAATTACACGATGGAGCAGCAAGATGAGCCCCTAAGTACAGTGTAAAAAACATCATTTTTGGGAGGGTTTGCTTTAATGATTATGAAGAAAAAGATTGCAGCGCTTGGTATCGCCGTTATTTTGGCTGCCGTATCGTTAGTTGGATGTGGCTCGAATAGCAATAATGGTGGAGCAGCTACTAATGCACCTACAAAGGAGCCGGCTGCTGAAGCGACGGACGCGCCTGCTGCTACCGACACGACGGTTAAGCTGACAGGCGATTTCGAAATTCAATATTTTGTGGGCGGGTATGGCGATAAATGGTGGAAAAAAGTTATTGCTGATTTCCAAGCTGCAAATCCGGAGCTTAACATTAAAGAATCCGCAGGACCTAAAATTAACGATCAAAATAGACCGCGCTGGATCGGCGGCAACCCGCCAGATTTCGTATACATCGACGGTCCGGTATTGAACGATCGCCAAATGGTTGAAGACGGCCAGCTGGAGGATTTGACGGATTGGCTGAAAGATGCCAAAAACGTTGACGGCGATCTAATCAGCGACATTTTGGCTCAACCTGCTCAACAATTTGACGGTAAAGTATACAATATTCCACTCGTACTGAACTCATGGGGTGTTTTCTGGAACAAAGCGCTCTTCAAGGAAAAAGGCTGGGCTGAGCCAACGGACTTCCCATCGTTCCTTGCTGTAAGCGAAAAAATCAAAGCAGACGGCATTACGCCGTTCATTCACACAGGCAAATACCCGTACTATATCAATGGCTCGTTCCTGTATCCAGCTATCGTATCAGCAAACAACAACGATTTCTCTATTCTTCAAGATATGGCAGCTAACAAAGTAGAAGCTTTTGAGAGCCCTGCTGTTCTTGCTGCATTGAACAAAATCGTAGAAATGCGCGATAAGGATTACATCGACAAAGCTTCTATCCAAATCAATCACACGGATTCACAAATGCTGTTCCTGCAAAACAAAGATGCTTTCATTGTGAATGGCCTTTGGCTGCCTAATGAAATGGCTAAAGACGTTCCTGCTGGCTTTGACTTTGGTTTCATTCCTTCCATTACGCAAGAAGCAGGCGGTAAAGTGGTTGCGAATACATCCACAGCTACTGTTGCCATCGCGAAAAAAGCGAAAAACAAAGAAGCAGCTAAAGCGTTCCTGCAATTCATTTTCTCAAAAGATCAAGCTTCACAATGGGCTGAGCTAAGCGGCGCGCCTTCCAACATTAAAGGCGACATCAGCAGCTCCAATGCGCCAAGCCATGTTAAAGATGCTGCTAAATATTTGACAGATCCTAACACGGTTGTTATCCCAACAATCACTTACAACGCTGACGTTGATAAAGCGATGATGGATGCAACAGATGCACTAACGATTAGCAAAATTACGCCTGAAGAGTGGGTTAAGCGGGTAACTGACGTGGTGAAAAAGGTTAGCAAATAATAAGCCTTCAAAAGATTGACGGCAGAGATTGATCGAGGCATAACGCCTCGATCACTTTCTGTGAATTTACTCGGAGGGATGGAAGGTATGAACTCAGGGACAGTAAAATGGCAGAGAAATATATTTATCGCATCATTCATCATCCCAACTCTTTTATTTTTCGGCGTATTTACAATCTATCCGGTAGTGCAAAGCTTGTATTATTCATTTTTTGACTGGTCCGGCATGTCGGAGACAAAAATGTTTGTTGGCTTTGATAATTTCAAAGAGATGTTCCATGATCCCATTGTGTGGAGAGCGATCGGCAATGACTATTTTCTTGTTGCTGGCAAAGTAATCGGAATTATGCTTCTCGCGACGTTTTTTGCAGTAGCGCTCACTAGGTTTGGCTTTAAGCTGGCTGGATTTTTTCGGTCGATTTTCTTCATTCCGAATGTAATTTCCGTCGTTGTTATTGGCGTATTGTGGAATTTCATATATAATCCGCAAATTGGCTTCTTGAATGCATTTTTGTCATTATTTACGAGTGAAAAAGTATCGATAACGTGGCTTGGTTTTTCCGATCATACGATTTGGATGCTTCTGCCTCCGGCGATTTGGGCGGGTATCGGCTTTTATATGATCCTTCTCATTGCAGCTATTCAAAGCATTCCTGCTTCCTATTTTGAAGCGGCAAGCATTGAGGGCGCAGGGGAATGGAAACAGTTTTGGAGCATCACGCTTCCGCTCGTTTGGGAGCAGATGAAAGTGTCCATTCTTAACATCATGATGACTACACTTAACGGTTCCTTTGTAATCGTATGGATTATGACAGAAGGCGGACCGGATAACAGTACACAGGTTATGGGCTCCTACTTGTATCAAATGGCATTCCGGCAATTCCACTTTGGGTATGGCGCTTCGATAGGGTTTATCATCCTGGTCCTGTCCTTAATTACGACAATCGTACTTCAACGGCTTATGCGTCATGATCCCGTTGAGATGAGCTAAGGGGGATAAAGAGATGAATATACAGATTAAAAATCCGATCGCCAAGCTAATCATCTATGCCATTTTGATCCTATGGGGCATATCGGTATTGTACCCGCTCATTTGGACCTTGCTTGATTCTCTAAAAAATAATGAACAATTTTTCTTAAATGCACCTTGGGCTTTGCCAGAGATTCCGCTTATTTGGTCCAATTTCTCGTATGTGTGGAACAAATACCACTTTGATACTTATTTCGTGAATTCCCTTGTCATTACGACGGGATCAACGATATTAGCGCTGCTGCTATCCGCAACGACAGCGTATGTGCTGGCGAGGTATAAATTTAGAGGAAGCAATGCGTTGTTTCTGCTTTATATTTCCTCAATGATGGTACCGTTTGTACTAGCGCTCATTCCGTTGTTTTTCTTGATGAATTCGCTCGGCCTAATTAATACGAAGCTCGGATTGATATTTGTTTATACGTCCAGCTTGCTGGCCTTTGGCATCTTTGTGCTCGTCGGGTTTTTCAAGTCGCTGCCGAAGGAGCTCGAGGAAGCAGCAATCGTGGATGGCGCTTCTTATTACGGGACATTTTTCCGAGTTATGCTTCCGCTGGCGCAGCCAGGTTTGATCACGGTTGGCATCGTCAATATCTTGAACATCTGGAACGAATATATCGTGGGTACGATACTTATTAATGATCCGACCCAGTATACGCTGCCGGTGGAAATTGGCGTTATGCAGGCCGAGATGCAGTATCGTACAGAGTGGGGTCCGTTGTTCGCAGCGCTGTTGATCACCATTATTCCGGTTCTTATTATTTATATTATTTTTCAAAGGCAAATCGCAAGCGGGATTACAGCTGGTGCGGTTAAATAAGCTAATATTTGAATAATTCAATAGCAGCTGGCAGCTCTTTTCTCTTCCGAGGAAGGAGCTGTTCGTTTATGGAATATGTACCGAATGCGGGTATTCCAATTTTTCAAACAAATATCATATGAGCATGCATTCATTTGTTTTTATTTATGATATGATGACTTTTGAGTTGAACCCTGTGCTTGGAGTTGATCATATTGTACATTTATTTGTTTGAAACGCTGCTTTATTTGTCCTTTGCTTTGACCGGCGGTTATCTATTGCTTCAGTTCATTCCAGAGAAGTCCAAACCGCAATTAATGAACATCACTGATTTATTTCAATATGCTTTATTGGCAATCCCGCTTTTTTCATTTATGTCGATTCTTCGATCAGCGCTTGTTTTACGCGATTTTGCGCAGGACATGCCCTTCATTCAGGTTTTATTAATTGTTGTAAAAGATTATTCGTACGGCAATGCTTGGGTTTGGAATCTCATAATATGTACCGTGATGTACATGATCACTCAGTTTAAAGGCTTGCAGGGTAAAATGACCAAATGGGTTCTAGCACTCTTATGGTGCGCCAGTATTCTAGCTCATGGCTGGGCCAGCCATCCGGCAGGCTTCTCGCCTTTCTGGGGCGTACTTTCACAATCCGTTCATGTCGCTGCAGTTTCTCTTTGGCTCGGCACGCTTCTTATTGTTGCTTGGTTTACAAATGGGGAATGGAACTGGAAGGCGTTTGTAAGATGGTTCACGCCAATGTCGATTAGCAGCATCGTCCTTATTGTAGCGGCAGGTATAATGATGATGTTTCTCCTAGTCGATGGGTATATCAACTCATGGGGAATCAACTATGGACAAGCGCTTCTACTGAAGCATCTTGTTTTCTTGCCGCTTGTTCTTCTAGGCTTTATGAATGGGTTTCTATCAAAGATTACAGATCATGGTCGACATAAAAGTAGATTGCAATGGTGGCTTCGCGCGGAAACGTTTCTTGCACTAGTCATTCTCATCACAACCGCCTACATGGGTGTACAGGAGCCGCCTCATGAAGGGGAGTTCGAACAGCCTTCTCCATCTCCGTTATTTACTTTTTTGCATGGCGATTTGCAAGACTTGTCGCTGCAGTGGAACTGGAGTTTGGTATATATCAGCATGATTGTTATTGGAATTGCAGCACTGGCCTTAATATTTCCCAGCTATAAAAAAGAGAAACGCAGCATGTTTGCCGCCTTTGCTTGCATAGCTGTCTTATTCCCGTTTTTTGGCATACTTTTATCTGTTCAATAGAGCTGATAGAAGGAAACTCGTTTTTGCTTTTTAAGCAGGACGAGTTTTTTTTGTAAGACAGTAGGATTGTATTAGATAAGGAGAGGAGAGTATTGGAACATTTTTTTGTTCTCAACTATAATACAGGAAACTAACGAGAGAATAGGGGTTGCCATATGACAATTGAAGCGTTTTGGAAGGGAAATAACGACCAGCCGATATGTGCATTTACGTTTGATGACGGGCCTTCACATCTACCGCTTGAACTTTGGCTTTCTGTTCTAGAGGAAGAAGAAGCGATTGGCACCTTCTTTTTTACGGGCGAGTGGATAGATAGATATCCGGATAAAGCTAGAGAGATTTTGTCTCGGGGTCATGTTCTTGCCCCGCATACGTATCATCATCGTCGAATGGCTGAGGTGCCTAAGGCTGTATTTTTGGAGCAGCTCAAGCTGACCGAGCTGGCTTATCAGGATGCGACAGGCCTTGCTTGCCCAACTTTTATGCGTTTTCCTTATTGTTCTTTCCGCGAGGAAAACTTGGTTTGGCTGGATGAATGGGGCGGCTACCGGGATATTGAAGGCGTTGATTCAGGAGATTGGAGGGGCGTATCTTCGGAAGATATAATTGCAAAGGTCGAACCCGTTCTGGATAAAGGGACGATTGTCGTCATGCATAGCAATGATATTGCGACAGGCACTCCGGAGGCTTTAAGAGCACTTATCCAAACCGCTAAGCAAAGAGGATTACGATGCGTTGGTATTCCCGAAATGCTGGAGTCAGCAGGGTTAGAAGTAGGCTACAAGCCTTGGAAAATAACGGTTGAGGTTCCATCTGAGCTGGATTATCCTTCGGAGGGCTGGGCTCCCTTGGCAAATAAAGAGGAGCTGTCTGCGCTAGCTGCTCAGACCATAGCATGGAACGTTCCACAATATACGCTTCAATTCAATTCCGAGCAGGAATGGCTTGAGCATTTGGAGAATCCAATTCATGAATTCGGCGTTATAGAGAATCGTGAGCTGTTCCACATATGGCAGTTTGAAGGCTCCTATTGGGGTTTCGTACGCGCTGGTGTCGTAGAAGATACGCTTGTGCTACTCGACTTTGGGGCTAAGGAAGCGCAAGCGGATACGCTCGTATATTTGCTTCGGTGGGCTGCTAAGCATGCAATGGAATTAGGATTAACCCGCATTGAAGCAAGACGGGATATTCGCAATATGCATGAGATGTGCAGGCAGCTCGGCTGGCAATCGGAGATTAAGGAAGAGCTGTAGAGAGAAGGTACGTACCCGGTGAAGTCATTAGCAACCTATTATTTTTTATGGTATCTAGCCATTTCTGTCGTAATGCCTTACACGAGTCTATATTTCAGCGATCGCGGCTTTAGCCATACAACGGTTGGTCTCATCCTGTCTTTATGGGCTCTGGTCAGCGTCATTGCCCAGCCCGTGATGGGCATGATTAATGACCGAATCAACAATCCGCGCAAAATTATCATGATCTGCGTCATCATTGCTCCGATACTCGGGCTTGGATTTCAGCTTATGGAGGGACTTGCGGGAATTCTTTTCTTGTCTATTTTCTTTGCATGGTTTCAATCCTCTGGCGGGCCGATAGGCGACGCGATGTCTGTAGAAATTGCCAGCAAAAAAGGTTTTTCCTTTGGCAGCGTCAGGTTATGGGGAGCTTTAAGTTATGCGATAGGTACCTTTGCTACAGGCATTTTATACGAAAAATACGGCTACAACGATATCTTTATTTATTATCTTATTGTGAGTTTAACCGTCTGCTTGGCGCTCATGCTGCTTCCAGCAACGAAGGTTACTCGTAGAAATGTGACGTTATTCGGCCAAATGGGCGAGGTTGTTCGCAATAAGCCGTTTATGATCTTTGTCGCTACAAGCATGCTGATGATGATGTCTGCATCGATTAATATGAATTTTTTGCCATTATACTTTAAGGAAATGGGCTTTGATAAGAGCTGGATCGGCAGTGCATTTGCGATAGCCGCTATTATTGAGGTGCCGATGTTCTGGGTGGCGACGAAGCTAAGCAAGCGAATAGGCAGATACCAGCTGCTGTGCGTCGCGGCTTTGATCTATGGCATCCAATATTTTGCGATGTTTTTCTTCGACAACGTTACATTGACGCTGGCGGTTCAACTGCTAAATGGGATCGCGTTCGCTTTTGTCGCGGGCACAGCTGTTGAAATCGTACAAAGCTATGCGACTGAGGGCACGAAAGCGACTCTGCAAACGGTATATGCGGCTGTAACCTGGGGACTTGGCGGCATTGTCGGCAATGCAATGGGCGGCGCGGTGGTCGATTATTTTGGAGCGCCATTTCTTTATTTGATTCTGTTCTGTTTATGCCTGACGGCTTCGGTGCTGTTCTTCGCAAACAAGCATCATGAGCGAGGAAGCCAAACAAACTCGATTGTTTAATGGTTGCTCGCAAAAATAGAGCTAGAAAGTAGACATATTGCTGCTGGAAAGCTGCCGAATGGCACTTTAAACTTACATTTGCTAAAAAAGGGGCAGTCCCTCATGGTCTGAAATGACCGGAGGGACTGCCCCTTTCCTATGTTTAGAGCGCAATTAGCCGAGAATCGGCGGCTCGTGATCTGTCATATATTTTTCAGTCAGTATGGACAGCAGCTGAATACCGACCTCGTTGTGTCCGCCTTCGGGAATGATTAGATCGGCATATTTTTTGGATGGCTCGATAAAAGCCTCGTGCATCGGCTTAACCGTCTTCAAGTACTGGTCATGAACGGACTGGATCGTCCGGCCGCGCTCCTCAATATCCCGAAGCACACGACGGAGAATACGTACATCGGGATCCGTATCGACGAATACTTTGATGTCGAGCAGCTTCCGAATGCTCTCTTCTGCGAGCACATGAAGTCCTTCCAATATTACGATATTGTTCGGCTTAAGCTCTACCGTTTCTGTAGTGGATGGAGCATAAGCCGCGAAGTCATAGACTGGCGCGTAAACGGTTTTCCCTTCTTTTAGAAGCAGCAGATCTTGAGCGAGCAGCTCGATATCAAAAGAGAGAGGGTGATCATAATTGATCAATTCACGTTCAGCCATGCTGAGATGCGAATAGGTTTTATAGTAGTTATCCTGAGATATGAAAGTTACTTTTTCTGATCCAAGACGTTCAATGACAGAGCGTGCAACCGTAGTTTTTCCCGAGCCGGTGCCGCCAGCGATACCAATAATAAGCATGGTGATTCAGTAAACCTCCCTAATAAAATTGCCATAGCAATTTCAGTATTGTAGCACAGAATACGGAAGCATGCTATTTCTTACTCATGGTTTAAAATGTTAAAATGAAAAGGACAGGCTACATCATTTAGAAGGAGTGTTGATCTTGAAGTATAGAAGACTCGGAAGCACAGAACTAAATGTGTCGGTAATCGGCATCGGAACCTGGCAGTTTGGAGGAGAATGGGGCCGGGAGTATTCGCAGAACGAAGTCGATTTGATTCTCGATAAAGGGCGTGAGCTTGGCATCAATCTGATTGATACCGCTGAATGTTACGGCGATCACCTCTCAGAGTCACTCATTGGAGATTATATCAGCCGCCGCAACCGCGAGGATTGGATCATAGCAACAAAGTTTGGCCATCATTTCCACGAGCGCTTCACGCGTACCGACGTATTTGACGCCGAAGGTGTTGTAGCTCAGCTTGATGCTTCACTGAAGGCGCTAAAGACGGACTATATTGACCTGTACCAGTTCCACTCTGGACCAGACCAAGCATTTGATAATGATGTGCTGTGGACCACTCTGGATAAGCAAATTGCAGCCGGGAAAATCCGTTTTCTTGGGACGTCTATCGGCAGCAATGACAATCTGCATCAGACAGAAGCATCAACAAAGGTGAACTCTCGCGTCATTCAGGTCGTATATAATCGACTCGACCGTCAGCCGGAGGAAAGAGTATTTCCAGCATGCGAGCAGCAGGATTTGGGCGTGCTTGCACGTGTTCCGCTGGCAAGCGGCTATTTGAGCGGCAAATATAAGCCGGGGGCCGTGTTCGGTGATACCGATGTACGCCACAGGCATGATAAAGAGAACACGCGGCTTAAGCTGCTGGAAGTAGAACACATTCAGCGTGAAGAGGTGCCGCAAGGTGTCGATATGGCGAGCTGGGCGCTTGCTTGGTGCTTGAAGCATCCTGCCGTAACGGCTGTCATTCCGGGCTGCAAGGACTCGGCTCAGGTTGAAGCGAACGCAAAGGCGGCAATGCTTGCAGTCGAGCCTCACCCGCAGGATCGCAGCAATTAGTCTGTCAATATCTACGAGCAGGTGCTGTCTCATAAGGGATTGCAGTGATAAAAGATTATAGAATAGCTAAGTCGGCTGGTGAGCAATCATCAGTCTTTTTTATGTCAATTCAATAACTGAATTCGGCAGGCTTGACATACAGGCTGCGAGTGGTTTACAACCATATACAGAGGCAAGAGGCAAATACTAGATGCATTTGGAAAATGAAGTAAACGCAGGAGGAGCAAGCTTGACGACCTTATATCAATTAAATACGATTTTTATTAGCATGGTGATGGAAGCTATTCCGTTTGTCTTAGTCGGTGTTCTTATTTCTGGATTGATTCAAACTTTTGTGAAGGAAGGATGGCTCACACGCATCATGCCGCGCAACCGTTATCTGGCTACCGCGTTTGGTTGCGGAATCGGTATCTTTTTTCCTTCCTGTGAATGCGGGATTGTCCCCATTACGCGAAGATTAATAAACAAGGGCATGCCGCTGCATGCCGGAATTGCATTTATGCTTACTGGACCCATTATTAATCCCATTGTTTTATTCTCCACCTATATCGCTTTTGGTAATGACTGGGAGATGGTTGGGATTCGGGCTGGGCTTGCTATCGCGGTAGCGTTCTCCGTATCGATTATCCTGTCGTTTATGTTCAAGCAGCTTCCGTTCCGCATGCAAGACGAACAAACTGCCGCGGCTATGGAGCCTGGCTTGGAAATACCTGCTGTTTCCCGCGTTTCATCCGGTAAGAAGCTTTATGAGGTAGTCGTGCACGCGATTGAAGAGTTTTTCTCCGTCGGCAAATATTTAGTGCTTGGTGCATTTATCGCTGCATGCATGCAGACATTTGTACCGACCTCTTATTTACTTCATTTAGGCAGCAATCCGGTCACTTCTTCATTAGTGATGATTGCTCTAGCTTTCCTTATTTCACTTTGTTCGGAGGCGGATGCCTTCATCGCAGCTTCCTTCAGAAGTACATTTACGGTAGGCTCACTATCGGCTTTTCTTGTTTTTGGACCGATGATCGATATTAAAAACACGCTTATGCTTCTCGGAACATACCGCAGTAAATTTGTCGTCGTTTTAATTGCACTTGTAACGTTGTTTACGCTGGTAGGATCGTTGCTTGTAGGGAGGTTATTCGGGTGATTCGTTTCGTTATATTGTTCGGATTTTCTTTTATGTTTTTTATGCTGCATTATACGGGAGATATTAATAAATATATCAATATGAAATATGCTTATCTCTCTATCAGTGCCGTCGTTATTATGGGTCTGCTAAGCATCTTTGAATTTGTTCGCGTCTCGCGCCAGCAGATTGCCGAGGAGAAAAAGGAGGCGGCGCTTGCCGCAGGGGGACATGCAGAAGAGTTGGAATGCCGTCATGAAGCACATGATGATCACAGTCATCAACACAATCATCATCATGATCATGGCCACAACCACGGCAACGATACGAGGCTAAAACGATTTATCAGCTGCTTCATTTTATTTGTGCCAATCTTTACAGGGCTGTTCCTGCCTGCTTATGCGCTTGATTCAAGCTTCGTAAAGGCAAAAGGCTTTTCTTTCCCGAGCTTTGACGAAAACATCCAAAATAATCCTGGCGCCCACCAGTTTCTGAAGCCAGATTCTAGCGTTTTTTACGCCAAGGACGATTATGTTAATGTCAAAAATAAAGAACTAGAGCAATTTATAAATCGGGATGAAGTCATTTTGACGGACGCAGATTATTTGAAAGGCATGGAAGTCATCTACAATACTCCAGAGGCATTTATGGGCAAATCAATCGGGTTCGATGGGTTCGCCTACAAAGGACAACAGGTGGACGGCAACCATTATTTTGTTTTCCGGTTTGGCTTCATTCATTGTGTGGCGGATTCAGGCGTTTTTGGCATGCTTGTCGAATTTCCGAAAAACACGCAAATTAAAGATGATGATTGGGTGCATGTAAACGGGAAACTGACGTGGGAGCTTTATCAGCCCTTTAAGCAAACGATTCCTGTTCTAAAGGTGACCGACTGGAAGCCAATCGAGACTCCCAAAGATCCATATGTCTATCGTTCCAATTAACGGGGAAGCAGTAAGATGCCGACCCGTTCAGAAGAGCATTAAAAAAGTCGTTGTCTTGTTGCATTTAGCGACAAAACGACGACTTTTTCAGTATTAGCTCAAAAGGTTTTTAATTAACCTTCTAAACAACTATTATAGCTTAAAGCACCGTTACTTCATTCCGGTACCTTTCAAAATCAGATACCCGGCATTCCAGCTTCATCCGTGTGCCTTCTGCTTCGTAGTCCGTTGCATGCACGTGCGCATGCTCGTTAAAGTAAGCAACCAAGCGCCCTTGGTTGAACGGAATCAACAGCTCGCATTCCATATAGTCGTCGAAGACATGATCGCGAATAAGCTGAATAAGCTCATTTAGTCCAATATTCTTTTTGGCGGATAGGTAGACGTTGTTATCACGTACTTCCGGATAAGGATGCTCCGTCAGATCACATTTATTGTAAGCATAAATCGTTGGGAGATTGTAAGCCCCAAGCTCCTTTAACGTCTCATTCGTAACCGCAACAAGCTGCTCATAATCGTCATGAGCGTAGTCGACGACATGTACGAGCAAATCAGCTTCAGTTACTTCCTCTAAAGTTGAGCGGAAGGCCTTCACCAGGTGATGGGGAAGCTGGCTTACGAAGCCGACCGTATCTGTCAGCAGGAATGATTTGTTGTCAGGCAAATCAATGCTGCGAACCGAGGTCTCCAGCGTTGCAAAAAGCATATCCTTCGCAAACACCTGCTTGGTTGTCTCTGGATTGTATTTCTCAAGCAAAGCATTCATCAAGCTGGATTTCCCCGTATTCGTATAACCGACGAGACAGACGACAGGCACCTCGTTCTTCTGCCGCTGCTTCCGCTGAATTTGACGGCGGGCTACCAGCTTCTCAAGCTCGGCTTGCAAAGCAGTGATCCGCTCTTCGATACGTCTGCGATCCAGCTCCAGCTTCGTTTCACCGGCGCCTCTATTCTTGAGACCAGCTCCGCCGCCTTGCCGCCCCAAGGATGCGCGAAGTCCGACAAGCCTAGGAAGCATATATTGAAGCCGAGCAACTTCGACTTGCAACTGGGCTTCTCTTGTTTTGGCGCGCTCCGCAAAAATATCCAAAATGAGAATCGTTCGGTCAATGACCGTCCGCTCCAAAGCGGCTTCCAAATTACGAATTTGAGAGTGGGAGAGCTCATCGTTGAAAATAACGACATGCGCGTCATGCGCTTCGAGCAGGGCCAGCAGCTCTTGGATTTTTCCAGTCCCAATATAGTGAGACGGGTTAATGCGTGCTGCCTTTTGGCTTAGCTCATCAACGACCTCGATATAACAAGCGGAAGCTAGATTGCGAAGCTCCTCCATGGAGTATTCAAAGTCGGTTTGATTTTGAAGCTGAACTCCGACGATAATCGCCTTTTGTTTTGGTTGTTCCATTATTCATCATCCTTTTAACGGTTATTTAAAAAATAAAAAACACAGGCAGCTCTGCCTGTGTTCACCGTTATAGGTAAGCGGGTATCAGTAAAAATATCCATAAGGAATCGAGTATCCCTTATCAATATGGATTGATGGCCTTCCATATACGCTGAAATAAACGTATGGAAATTCCGCTCTAAAGGCGAATACGCGAGTCGGGATGCTCCCTACAATAGTCGACGTATTCAGTTTATATGGGTTACCTTCAAAATGGGCAGACCTATCCTGAGTCCCCTGCACACAGGCAGAGCTTTGGCGCTATTCAATTAGCAGCTGCGCAAAGACCTAACTCGGATATAGTCTATCACACGTAACCCTCCGTTCATTTAAATTAGCATCAGTGTAGCACAAAGGGCTATTTCACGGCAAGTCAAAAGGAAAAGAGTCCCTTATGAATCGCTCCAATCCTGACGCAAAGTGAAGAGCTCCTTCAGCTCATCGGTTGACAGCTCCGTGATCCAGCCCTCAGAGCTGGAGATGACATTTTCACTGAGCTGCTGCTTATTTTCGAGCATCTCATCGATGCGTTCCTCCAGCGTGCCAAGCGAGATAAATTTATGAACCTGAACGTCGCGAGTTTGGCCCATGCGGTACGCGCGGTCGGTTGCTTGGTTCTCCACAGCAGGATTCCACCAACGGTCGAAATGGAATACATGGTTAGCAGCGGTCAGGTTAAGCCCGACGCCGCCAGCCTTAATCGACAGAATGAACACATTAGGCTGCTCTTCCGGCGGCAATTGCTGCGATTGGAACCGCTCAATCATGCGGTCCCGCGCCAGCTTGGAGGTGCTGCCATTCAAATATAATATCGGCTCCTGCAGCTCCTGCTGCAGCACGCTTTGAAGCATTTCTCCCATACCGAGGTATTGCGTGAAAATAAGGCAGCGTTCGCCTTCGTCTCGCAGTTCTCTCACCATGGCGAGCAGCCGCTCAAGCTTAGCCGATCGGCTTATGATCCGCTCTGTATCCATTTGCTCGCCAGCGGGCGCAGAGCTGTCCACCAAAGGTTCTTTCGTTAGCAGCATCGGATGATCGCAAAGCTGCTTCAGCTGCATAATGGACGATAAAATGGCGCCTTTACGTTCTATGCCTTCAAGCTTTTGCATGCGATCCATAAGCTGATTAACGGTTTGATTATAAAGCGCGCCTTGCTCGGCTGTGAGATGAATATACGTTTTCATTTCGTTTTTGTCCGGCAAATCAAGCTGGATCGCGGGGTCCTTCTTCTTGCGCCGCAGCATGAATGGCTTAACGAGCTTTTGCAAATCTGCGGTGCGCTGAACATTGCGTTCCTTTTCAATAGGATTGCTGAAGCGCTGTTGGAAACCATGTGCACTCCCCAGAAACCCCGGATTCATGAAATCATAGATGGACCACAGCTCCGATAGACGATTCTCGATCGGCGTGCCCGTCAAAGCGATACGATGCTTCGCAGTAAAGCTGCGAACGGCTGCGGATTGTTTCGTTTGAGCGTTCTTTATATTTTGTGCCTCATCCAAGCAAATCGCTGCAAAAGTAATATCCTTCAGCATGTCTTGATCAAGAGTAGCGGTTGCGAATGAAGTTAGTATGACATCGGAGCTTCGAATCTCCTCAAGGAAATGTTCTCCTCCGAGGCGTTTGCTTCCGTAATGAAGCATGACGCGCAGCGAGGGTGCAAAGCGGCTTATCTCCTTCTGCCAGTTGCCCAGAACAGAGGTTGGGCAAATGATGAGCGATGGCATGTGCTGCTCCGACTCTGCTGCGCTCTCCTTGAGATTGAGCAAGTAGGCGATAAGCTGAACCGTCTTGCCAAGACCCATGTCGTCGGCCAAGCATGCGCCAAGTCCGAATCGACGTAAAAAGGACAACCAAGCGTAGCCTTCCTGCTGATAAGGTCGAAGCTCGGCACGCAGCCCGGCAGGAACAGCAAGCATAGGCCATTCGGTTCGTTGGTTTAGCTGGCTGACCAGCGTCATCAAATGCTCGTTCAGCTCAACTTCCAGCTGAATACGATGCTCTTGCTCTGCTTCATTTTCTTGCTCAGGCTGATTATCCCCTTGCTCGTTGCCGCTTCCCAAAAGATGCAGCTGAAGAACATCTTGAAACGATAAACCTTCGGCGCGGTCAATGCCCGACATCGCTTTGCGAATTTGCGCAAGCAAGGCGGGATCAAGCGAAACCCACTGTCCTCGGAAGCGAACGAGCCGCTCATTCCGGGCAACAAGCTCATTAAACTCGGCTTCAGTCAGGTCGGTGTCTCCAATGGCAATGCGCCAGTCGAATTCGATTAGTGTATCCAGTCCAAATAAAGATTCACCGGAGCCCTCTTCTCGTTTGCTTGTGCTGACCTTAGCGCGAAGGCGTGGTTTCTTGCGGCTGGCGGTTTCCCACCAAGCGGGAAGCAGTACCTGCCAGCCCGCGTCTAACAAACGGGGGCTATCTACGGCAAGGAACCGCCAAGCGGCATCATTTTTCAAGGGGACGTTTAAAATATCGTCACGATTGCCCGCAAGCAGGCTTGTCGGCAGGCAAGCACGAATACGCTCCAACCAGCCTGAGGAACGCTCACGAATAGATGGCGACCAAGAAGCAGGCCACGAGCCGTAAGCCTCGCCTGTATCAGACAATTTAACGGGTACAATAACCGCTTGATCGAGCTTGTCCTGCAAAATAAGCTTAAGCTGCCACGGGTCGTCCACAGCAACGGGCTCGACAAGCTGAAGCATTGGCCGAAATGGAGCGTGATCGGCTTTCCAGCCAATGGAGATCAGCCATGCCTGAGCATCAAGTCCAGCGGTTATGCCATCCTTGGCAAAGAGGAGCGGGTATTCCCTGCGCAAATCAGCAGCAGTCGTTTCTGTGCCATAGTAAGCGTCAAATACAGCAGCAGAAAAAGCAGCAAGTAATCCCGTCTTAAAGCTATCGTCTGATTGAGTTTTCCTGATCATGCTCTGAATGTGTTCGTTTATTGCAGCACTATCCCAGCTCCATTGGAGCTTTCCTGTACGGAAGGCTGAGAAGCTTGGTATAAAGCGATGCGCAGTTATTTCAGCTGCTAACAAGGGGGCGAGCGCAACAAGCATTCCGGCTTGCTCTTCCCATATCCATTCCACATGCTCAAGTACCGTGTTTTCCGCAAAAAAAGGAATAACCTGCTCGGCTGGAAGCAATACAAGCTCTAGTCCTTCAACCTGCTGTACTTCGAGTTCTGTGCCGTAAAAGGAAGGTGTATGCCAGGCGAACAAGCTGTGCTTCAAGCTGACGCCGGGCAGGAAGTCGCTCATGCCGCTCATTCCGTATAGGAGAGCATCGCCATGTGTCGTTAAACTAGCGTATACCGTAATTGTTTTTGTAAACTTGCTCATGGTATAAGTTTTCCTTTCCGAAGTTCTTCCTGAAGCGCACGAAGTCGGCTATGGCTAGAAGCGAACGCTGCAATAAACGTTTCCCAGCGCTCCTCGTCTTTCTTTTTTTTGTACAGCTTAGCCAAACGTTTGAGCAGCTTCACAGCGGTTTTGTAGCCAGGCCTATTTTTGAGCAGCACATATCTTTCCACAGCCTGATGATAAAAGGGCAGCAGCAGCTCCGGCGCATGTTTCTCAATAGGGGCGAACACACCAACGCGATAGTCAAGCGGCTCCGTTCCCGTGCTGAGCTGATAATCGATCCATTGCTGCCATTTGGCATGACGGAGCAGTTTTCCTTCGTAAATAGAACTAGCATAGGGAAGCGATTGAATGAGAGGCGCCCACATCAGCTGCTCCGCATCTGGAATATGTTCAATTACCCCGTCCCAGTAGCTATAAAAGATTTCCAAGGCGTTAATTCGGCTTTTCTCTACATAGGGCTTCGTTTCCACTAACCAATTCGATAACCGCTGCCATTGCTCTTTTTCAGACATCATGGTTAAGACATGGAATAAGTCACCGGGACGAAGCTCGTTACGGCTGCTTATTTCATTTAGTTTGCTCCACGCCTCTTCGTCGCGTTGTAAGAAGAAGTTCATCCACACCTCGGCAAGCAGCCAAGGGTAGCGGGAGATCGCTGAGCCGGGCTTTGAAGGTGCGGCATTCAATTGCTGCAGCTCTTCTAGACATAGGTTCCTATCGTTCTGGTTAGGAATAATCCAGTATTGCCATAACCAAAAATAAGAATCGGAGAAATACGTCTTTGATCCTGATTCCGCGAGCATGAGCTTGCGTAAAAAGGCTAATGTTTCTTCTATGCATCGCCAATAGTCGGGCCCCTCGGCAGGATCGGATTTTTTTTGCATGAGCTCAGCAATAGCAAGCTGTACATCAGAAATAGCAGCATGTGTATGGAAGCCGATAAAGGAGCCGGAATGTCCCTTTTGATCGGGAATAAGATTAAGCAGCAGCATCAGAATATGAAGATGAGCATGCAGCTCGAATAGATTATTTTGTGCAGAAGAAAGCTTAGGCTTTATCTGATTAATTGCTGTAATTGCACTGTGTACATATGCGGCATTTCGAGTAAGGTCAGACAGAGACTCGGTACGAGATTTAAACAGTGCGTGCCACTCTGCGACGTTCATTTGTTCAATTGGTTTCATGACGAAGTGGTCTCCCTAACGAATAAAAATCATTTTGCGAATCAGCTAATTATACCATTTATTTTAGCCATTGCTCGGGTGATAATGTGCATGCTTCCCGCAGTTTGTCTTTCCTAAAGCACCAAAACATTTTACAATATAGATACGGCAATAAAAGAACGACTGTCTTTAATCGGCAGAAAGGAAAGATGACAGATGGCAATTCAAGAAATCCAAGAAGAAGACTGGCTAAAGCTTAATCGGATAGGGAATGGTAAGGATGCGCTGCTGTTTTCATCACCGTTTTGCGGAACCTGTAAGGTCGCCGAGCGAATGCTGGAAATTGTGGAAGCGGCTGAGGTTCCAACGACCTTGTATAAAATAAATATAAATTACGCCCCCCAGCTGCGAAATGCTTGGAAAATTACGAGCGTGCCTTGCCTTGTTTTATTGAAGAATGGAGAACCTTATCAGTTTGAATATGCGATGCGTTCAGTTGATTATTTGTATAAACTTATGAAGAACATGGATTAACGGGGATGATTTCTCCGTAGAACGGCCAAAATATATTTTTATTTACTATAAAATTTTTATCAGGCGAAGATTATAGTGCTGTTCGTGTTATAATTGAGAAGTGCAGTCAATAAAGACCATTGACTATGATAAAGGAGTCGGAAATATGCAGGTAGTATTTGAAGACTGGGATCAAAAAGTAAAAAAAACATTTAACGCAACGAGCAAGCAGGTTGTATTAACCGTTACCGAGGCCGGTGACCTGTTAGGCCTGACTAAGGACCAGATGAAGGTTTATGTGCTTAAGCATAACCTCACTAAGGTTGCGATCAATCGCAGCGTCCACAGATATCTATTACTGAAAAGCGAAATAGATGAGATCCTAGGTAAAGCCTAATAATTGCGATAAACCACAGCCAAATATGGGCTGTGGTTTTTTGTTGTGTTTACATCCCATCTGAGGAGGTGTGGACGTTATATGGAGGATACGGCAGGATGTTTTCGAATGACTGCTGCTCGTTTCCGCTCAGTCCGCCTTAGTCAGCATTATTAGAAATAACGCCACTGGTTGCTGTTTTTCAATAGGAGTCGTATTCGTTATACTTAAAACGACCGATTGGAAAACATTATCTGGAGGGTGATTTTACTTGACTTATATGGACATGTTAGGACGTCGGAGCATCATTTTGAAGCGGAATATCGGCAATTTAATTATTAAAGACAACAAGCAGGGACTCAGCACGCAGGAAAGTCATTTTTACCAAAGCATGCTCAAGGAATGGCATCAGAATGCCAATGAATTGAATTCAGCTAGAAAACATTCTTAGTTGATCGGTAATTATTGAAATTACATGACTTGCAAAAAAAGCCGGGTGTCATTCTGACATTCGGTTTGCTGTGTGTACTATTTTCATATAGCTACAAATGAAGTTCTTTTAGGAAAGAAGAGTAAGTGAAAAGGAATGCTTATGGTATACTACATAGATGATAAAGGTTGGCAGCATTAATTAAACGGGGGTTACTTGCTATGTTGGCGGTTGAAAAAGCGGTGTGCCTCACGATAGATGAAGGTCCTGCTGAAGATTTTATGCAAAAGGTCAATTTTCTGAACGCAAAAGAGATTCGGGCGATTTGGTTTTGTAGGGGCGAAGCATTGGAAAGCTGCTCTGAGGAAGCGATAGCTGCGATTAAAGCAGGCCATATCATCGGGAATCGCGGATATGATCATGCAGATTTCTCTGTTATCGGCTTACAAGACGTAAGAGGACAGATCGAGCGAACCGACCGTATTATAGATGAGCTGTACAATAAAGCAGAAAAGAGAAGGCCTTCCAAGCTGTTTCGTTTTCCATTTATGCAGCAGTTGTTAGACGAAATGAATGATGATCATTTCGAAGGTATTCAACGTGTGCTGGATGAGCTGGGCTATCAGCAGCCGTCTTTCGAGAATGGCACCCCAAAAAGCGGACTGCATGTGGATTGTACTTGGGATACGTTCGATTTTGAGCCGGTGGACGTTATGGACCAACATCATGATTTACAAGCAACAAGCGGACAAATTATTATGATTCACGACTGGATCTCGGTTGCTCCTTTTCAAGCATTAATGGATAAGCTGCTTGCAAAAAATGTAGTTTTTCAGCTTCCTAAGGAAACAACTCTTCAAACCGCAGCCATTTAGCAAGCAAATCGCATGATTAAAAAGGAGTACAGCTCGTCTCTATGAATTCATAGCAGCGGCGAACTGTACTCCTTTTTTTGCTGCGAGCAGTTATTGCTGAATTCATGCAGGGCAAACCAGAATGAACGAAACAAAGTAAGCGCTTCATGCGTTTAAGTAAAAAAGAACATTTATTCAAGAGGGAGCAATGGTTGATGCACTGGATTCCCGCTGACAGAAGCGGCAGGTGGTGGCTACTAGCTGGAGCATCCTCCTTGCTTGTTAGCCTGTTATTATGGTTGATTCGTTTTGTTATATTAGGCCAGCCTTTCACCGGCATGCACGCTTTCCGATTTATGCTGCTCGCAGCCATATTATCTTTTTTATTCGGTTTTATCGGCTGGCTTGGAGCGAGAAAGCTATGGTTGTTTTCCAATCTTGGGATGCTAATAGGTCTTATACTGATGGCTATGTATTCCAAAGGTTTGACTGGATGGGAGGACCTGATTAGTTTCCTCGTATTTTTAGAAGCGGTAGCAGGAGGTTTTATGGCAGGGCTGATTGTTGAGGGCGTTTATTTCTATAGACGGATATCGAAGAAAGAATAGGCTGCCATAAAAATGTTGCAACTGGCTGTTGCTTTTTCCCGTCATACAGAGTGAAATGGAATAATGAGGTAAAAATTATTCTAATTTGTTTGGTGACGGAGCTGATCTTATGTGCCAAGAGGCAATGATAAGTTTGGAAATAGAAGAAAAAATGAAGTTGAATGGTGTTCCGGGATTAGGAATTGCCGTTCTTCAGCATGGACAAATGGTGTGGCAAGGAAGCTATGGCGTACTTGAAGCGAGCCTGCAGCAGAAGGTGACAGAGGAAACTTTGTTTCCTGCCTGCTCCATCAGCAAAATGGTTACGGCTATTGGTGTGCTTCGTTTAGTCCAAGAGGGCGTGCTTAGCTTGGAGGAGGATGTTAATCGTTACTTAGTTTCCTGGCAGGTGCCCGAAAACCAGTTCACTCAGCAGAGGAAAGTAACGCTGCGCAGTTTGCTGGCACATCAATCGGGAATTGTGGATGCACGGGGGAGCTATGAACCTTATCAGAAGCAAGACCCTTTCCCTACGCCTAGAGAGCTGCTCTTAGGAGCAACGAAATATCATTCCAAACCAGTCGAGGCTGCTCACCTGCCAGAGAGTCGATTCTCTTACTCGGATGCAGGTTATTCTGTGTTGGAGCAAATCCTTGAGGATGTGTCAGGAGAAGCCTTTTCGGCTGCTATGGAGCGGCTTGTTATGAAGCCGCTTGGCTTAAAACGTTCTATTTTCTGGGATGGTATTGCAAACGAGCCACTGAACACATCCATGGGTCATGATAAACGGGGACAGGTGGTTGAAGGGAAGAGAGCGCACTATCCCAATTTATCCGGAGCAGGCTTGTGGACAACGCCTTCTGAATTGCTAGTATTGGCACGCGAGGTCGTGAAGGCTTGGAATGGCGATCCTAATGGTATTTTGCGGCCAGCGATGGCTAGAATAATGCTTACGGGTTATGCGAGCGATAAAGGTGCAGGCTTAGGCGTATTTCTTCCTGATGCTGGAGAGCAGCTCTGCTTCATTTCTCAAGGCTGGGGAGTTGGTTCTCAAAGCAAGCTGGCTGGATACCCGCGCCAAGAAAGCGGTATTGCAGTGATGATGAATGCAGAGCCAGGTAAACCTCAAAACGAGTCATTGATCGGTGAGGTCATTCGGGAGTTGTGCAAGCATTATGAACTGCCGATAGTGTAGGCTGCTTCTTCGAGAATCATATATCAAATTTTTAAATTTGATAGAAAGGTGAATATGGATAATATTTCAGGTCATATCATACACGTCTTTTTACATTTTGTAGTAGGCGCCAGCTTGGCCTATTTATTTTGCGGGAAAGCGGCTGCATCAAAGGTGAATCGCAAGGTTCTCTTCATTTTCGGCGGTGCAGCTGCTATTTCTCCTGATATTTCGAAGCTTTACGGAGACCTGCTTGGTCACTCCATTTGGCTTGTACCTGTGATTGGTTTGTTCTTTGCTGCATGTTATTATGCATTCCAGAGGAAAATTACGTTTAAAAAGGCTTGGCTGATATTGTCTATCTGCGTTTTTAGCCATTTATTTATAGATTTCATCGGCAATGGCGTAGCTCCCTTTTATCCCTTTATTAAAACGGAGACTGATTTCTTTATTGTAAATAGAAACGACGCTGTTCTTTTAATTACGCTGACCGCTGCTCTCATTATCGGGGCGTCTACTCGGAGAAGAAGGCGTATTTTTTTATCAGGACTAATCCTTGTTGCCTTGTATCTTGGAGGGTTGTCGTTCTCGAAGCTGCAATTGCAGCAGGCATTAGAAAAAAAGTATAAGAACGAAAACATCTATGTCATGCTCACCTTTCCAAGAGAGGGCTTTAAGTGGTCATTTATGGTGAGGACGGATGAAACAAGTGTCGACGGCTATTCGCCTATAGCAGGCTTGGACATACATATTGAACAAGAAATGAACAAATCAGGAGAGTGGATCAATGTTGATAAACAGTGAAGAGGATATTATACAGCTTGTATATAGAGATGAGTGGATGATGAACATCTTACGAGAGGTTAGCACGCTCCAGCTTCCAGATTGGTGGGTATGTGCTGGTTTCGTTCGCAGCAAAATTTGGGATACCCTTCACGGATTTACGGAACGAACGCCGCTGGCCGATGTTGATGTCGTTTATTTCGATCCTTCCAACATAGACGAGCAGATAGAGAAACAGCTGGAAAACACATTAAATCAGATGAACCCTCACGTGCCTTGGTCCGTTAAGAACCAAGCCCGAATGCATATGATCAATAACAATCCTCCGTATTCCAGCTCCACAGATGCCATTTCCAAATTTCCTGAGACCGTAACCGCCCTAGGCTTGAAAATAGATCAGCATGACAAACTCGTGTTAACTGCTCCTTGTGGGATAGAAGATGTTCTAGAAATGATTGTTAGACCATCACCTTTTTACTTGGAATACGAGGATCGAATCGCCATTTATGAGAAGCGGCTTGAGCAAAAGAGGTTTCAAGAGCGCTGGCCTAAAGTACGCCAATGAAAGCATGGTATTATTTTAATGACTTCGATAACGCAAGAAGAAAGTTGTCTCTGACATAATGAAAAGCTTTTGTCCGTTTATCCTATTGCCGGTGTGGGTAAGCATAAAATAGCAGTGCTGGGATTGAAAGCAGGAAATAGTGGAAAGGTAATGGTAAATAAAATGTTGCGGAGGAGAAAATGGAGTCTAAAGCAGAACGTCAGAGTTTTATGCAGCTTATAAAGAAAGGGAATAAATCCTCCGCTGTAGCGATGATCGGCAATGCGTTTATCGCCGCCATAAAAGGGTTCGCAGCGGCCTTCAGCGGCAGCGGCGCCATGTTTGCTTCCGCCATGCATTCATTGGCAGATGCGATAAACCAAGGCTTTGTTTTTGCCGGAAGCATTCTTGCCGAGAAAAAACCGACGCCAAGGTTTCCAACCGGCTTTGGACGTGTCATCAATATTTTCTGTATGATAGCCGTCATCGTCGTTACCATTATGGCTTATGAAACGATTCGTGAAGGCTGGCATCTCATTTTGCATCCAGTTGCAAGTGAAGGTTTTTGGCTAAACATTGGGGTTCTGGTTGTTAATCTTGTCATAGACGGGCTTATTCTAGTCAAAGCCATGAAGGAAATCTTACACGAAGCGGGAGCAGAAGGGAAAGGACTCGGTATTTTCTCAGCTGCCTTCAAAAATGTAGGGCGTTCTGCTCCTGCTACGCGATTAGTTTTCTATGAGGATCTTGTCGCCGTTTCGGGAGCTGCCTTGGCGATGATCGCGGTCATTATTGCTGCATTTACCTCGTTTAAAACGGTTGATGGCGTTGCAACCCTGTTGATTGGTCTGTTAATGGTTGGAGTTGCTTATCGTGTAGGCTACGACAATATGATCGGACTCATTGGTGTTTCTGCCCCGAAGGAAGTAGCAGACAAGGTGTCCCGTATTATTTTTTCCGAACAGAGCGTAACCGATATTTATCAAATGCGCATTCTACAAGAGGGCCGCTATTACCACGTTGAGGCGTACTTGGAGCTGCAGCCTGGTTTAACGCTTGCGGTAGCCGATGATATTAAGTTCCTCGTTCGCGCCAAGCTGCTTGAAGACAAGGATATTGCAGATGTGACATTAGGGATTTTAGAGGATGACGGCAAAAGAAGCTGGAATCCTATTGAATCCAAATAGAAAAGCTGCACCTCCAAAGTTAGATGGTGTCTAACAATGGAGGTGCAGTTCATAGGAGCTGGCTTTTGCTATTGACATGCATTGCAGCTGCCCTGCAACAACGATCCGTTCACGAAGTATATCAAGGTATTTCCTCTTATTGACTCAGCATGGGAAACAACTGCTTCAGCTCCGTATCACTCGGTCTTCTGCCATAATCTGCAATCTCGAATGGCTCTGCATACTTTGTTTTTCCTGACTTCCCATCTTCGTATAGTCGATCCAGCGTCGGAAGCATCTCCGATGAAACCTCAATAAAGCTGCTCCAATATTGCAAAATATAATCCTTCCTAGCATCCCACGTCTGTGGAACCTGATCTAGCAGATTACGCTGCCATGGCGCAAACTCATAGAATTGGGAAGCGTGCGCATCACAGCCAAGCAGCTTCTTCTCAATAACAGAACCAATATCGACGACCAGATCGGGTGAGTAAGCATGCCTCTTTCCGTAGTCCGGCATAAGCAAGAAAAGAGGGGATTGCTCTAAATATGGGGCATCTGGCACAGAATTAGGTACCTTCGCTATAAAATCCGCAGCATCTCTCACAATTCTTCCTGCATTGCGATTATCTACATGTCCTGCACCTTCAGGATGGAAGGTAATGACGACATCGGCCTTCCAATTGCGAATTTGGCGAATAACTTCTTCTCTCACTTCAAAGCTATTCGTCAGACGGCCATCAGATATATTCAATATGCTATAGTCAAGAACACCCAATCGTCTAGCAGCCTCATAGGCCTCCTGCGTTCTTCTATCCACGAGCTCTTGTCCGCTAATTGAGTAGTGTCCGCAATCTCCATTGGTTAAGGAAACGAATTTCACTCGGTGTCCCATTTCTGCGAATAAAGCAGAGGTTCCTCCCGCATAAATTTCCGGTTCATCCGGATGTGCAGCAATGACAATTATATTTTTTTGTTGTTGTGTAGACATCTTTTTTCTCTCCTCCTGTATGGTAACCCAAAACCATTATCCCTTTACTGCACCTGCTGTCAGCCCTTTAATAACCGTTTCTTGTGAGAACATGTACAAAACAAGCAGTGGTACGATTGAAATCGTGATGGCTGCCATCATAGCGCCATAATCTGTACCATACGCATTCGATACGAGCGACAAGAGGACAGATATAGGCTGCATCTCTCTTATTGGCAGGTAGACGAGTGGTAGCAAAAGCTCGTTGTATGACCAAAGAAAGACCATAATAGACACCGTTGCAAAAATAGGGAAGCAAAGCGGCAGCGTTATTTTATAATATATTTTCCAAATGGTTGCCCCATCCATGACCGCCGCTTCCTCTAGTTCTCCAGGCAAAGAAGCCATGAAGCCTGTTATCATTAGAATAGCAAAGCTCAAATTGCCAGCTACTTGTGGGAGAATAACGGATAAATAGGTTCCATTCAAACCCAGCTTCTCGATGATAACGAAATTCGGAATAATAACAGCGAACTGCGGCAGCAGCATGCAAATAACAAATATAGACGTGAAATACCCTTTAAATGCAAATTGAAATCTCGCTAGTACAAAAGAAGCCAACCCGCCAAAAAGGGAAACACCTAATACAACGGATCCCGAAATGATCATACTGTTCATAAAGCCTTTAACGACGTTAATATTGCCATACTCGTTCAACTTCAAAAAGTTAAATAAAGAGTAGCTTTGTGGGAGAGCGAATGATTGCGTTAAAATTTCTTCGGACGTTTTGAAGCTATTGAGCAGCACCCATAATAGCGGGATGATCGTTGTGCATGCCCATAAAAGCAGGAGTGCATATACGCCGAACTTGACCGCACCAGGCTTTACTAGTCTGTTAACCATCTAAAATATCACCTTCTCAATTGGGCTGTTTGTAGTTTATCATCAGTAGCTGACAGCCTCTTTTTTAACTAATTTATTTAACACAACTGTTATGACAATACCGAGTATCATCATCGCAATGACGATTGTGCTGGCATAACCTGCGTTTTGCCCATTGAATGCCTTCGTGTACATGTAAGTACTGAGCAGCTCACTGGAATTCAATGGACCACCCTTGGTCACGATATATACGACATCAAATACCTTCAATGCTCCAGCCGTGGCGAGCGTAAGGCAAGAAGCAATGACATCTCGTAATAATGGAAGTGTAATATAGATGGATTTTCTTATTCCTGTAATACCGTCCAGCATAGCTGATTCATAAATATCCTCTGGAATCTTCGACATTCCAGTCAGGAATATAACAAAATAAAATCCAACATACTGCCATAGAATCGGTATGAGTACCAAATAGATAGCGCTTTTCTCCGTTAGCCATATTTGCTCAGACAGACCGAGCCCTCTCATAATGGCATTTAAGAGTCCATAGTCATAGTTGTAAATGAGCGAGAACATGAGGCCAATCGCCGTACCTGAGATAACAATCGGAAAGAAAAAGACCGTTCTAAAAAACTTAAATCCTCGTTTGATGCTGTCGGTTAGCAATGCAAGGACCAAACCTCCTCCAGCCTGCAGGAATACGGCACCGATCACCAATATAAACGTGTTTTTTAGCGCTATCCAAACAACGGGGTCATGAAGGAGCTGGTTGTAATTGCCGAATCCTATGAACTTCTTCGTATTTGAGAAGTTATACCATTCGGTGAAGCTATAATAAACGGATTGTACGAGTGGATATAAAAGAAAGGTGAATAATAATAGCATCGTTGGCGCCAGGAAAAGCACAATGTATCTCTTGTCCCTGAATATCACAACTGAACGCCTCCTCTTCATAAGCAATAGCTTGGATTACATACTGCCATTTGCCCGGGAGCCGGTGATCCGATATCCCGGGGCTTGTTGAAAAAACTACTTGTTTCTGTTGTTTAATTTTGTGGCTTCATCTAGAATTTCCTCGGCTGTTTTTCTTCCTGCTGACACATAAGCAATACCTTTTAAGAACTCGGTATACGATTCCCTAGAAACGTAAGAATCGATGGGCATAACGAAATCCTTTGCCTCACTCACCATCTTGTTGCCGTCAATCAGAAGCTGTGCGGTGCTGCTGGATTGTTGTGTATCGACTGCATAAGTTCCGCCTATTGCTGCAAATTTGCCAGCCGTTTCAGGAGATGTCATGAATTTCACAAAAGCTAGAGCTGCATCATATTTAGCTTGATCGGTATTTTTCTTCATATACCAACCAGAACCAAATCCAGATACAATCATATTCTCACCCTTACCACCCGGCACGAGTGGAAATGGTGTAATTTGAAAAGCAGGATTTGTACTCAGACCAGCAGCTGTCCATGAACCGTTGAACATCATTCCCGCTTTCCCGCCTGCAAATAAAGATTGCGCTTTTTCATCATCCAGCGTGAGTGCATCTTTAGGAAACGCTTTCTTATCATTCAACTCTTTGAAGATCGTAAGAGCTGGCGCCCATGATGGATCGTAAGCCTTTTGTTGTCCCTCTGGCCCAACCTGTGAAAGAACCAAAGCCTCTTGCAGATATGGAGTTGTGAGCGATGTAGCGAATGGTACAATATTATTAGCTGCAAACGTATCTATCGCTTTTATAAAAGCATCATAGGTTGTTGGAGCTTCGAGTTGATACTGGTCGAATAACTCTTTATTCCAGAACAAGCCTTCATAGAAGCCGATATAGGGGAGAGAATAGAGTTTGCCTTCATACTTGACCTTCTCGATGATTCCGCTATTGAATTGCTTCGCCCAATCTGGATCTTTAGCAAATTCATCTTCCCAGGAAACAATTTCTTTCGATTCGGTTAGAATAGCTGTCTCGCTGCCATTGAAATAAAACATCACATCGGCTAGATTGCCAGTTGCTGCATCCGCTTTCACTTTCGTACGCAATGCTTCTTGATTGACCGGCGTTGACTCATCCGTAATTTTGATGCCCTTGTTTTCCTCTTGGAACTGTTTAATAGCTTCCGTCCAAGCTGGAACCCATGGATCAGATCCAGCGAATGATGTCGCTACCCGAAGCGTTATCTCTTTTGTTTTACTCTCGGATGCTCCATTCTCTTCTTGTTTGGATCCCCCGCATGCTGCCATCAGTGCTGCAAATACTACGAAGATAAGTACTAGTGCTGTTGCCTTGCTTGCCGCCTTTTTCTTCATTACTCAACTCTCCTTTTAAAATGAATTCATATATTGAAACTTGAACGCGTTCATTTAAAACGTCCAAGGAACAATCTAATTTATCATTGATTAATAAACTTAATTAACTAATAGGAGAGATAGGAGGCTTTAAGCCTCCTGCTCCTCCAGCAGTTCACTGAACATAGTCTCCAATCCAATGGCAATCCCGCCAATCAAAACAGCTTTCGTCTTGAGCGCCGTATCCACGATAGCCGTATTTCCTAGCCCTAATCGCCTAACTTCATCCCGTATTGTATCGGTGTAAGCCGAACCGAGGGTGACGAACCCACCACCCAATATTACGGTATCCAAATCAAGTAAAAATAACATGTTTGCTATGAAGGCAGCCATAATCTTTGCACAGCGCTTCACATGCTTAACGCTTAGGGCATCTCCTTCTAATGTCGCCTTTATAATGTCATTAAAATCGACCTTAGCAATGTCGCCATTCACAGCTTTAAGCAGTCTGCTCTCGCCTCCAGACTCCAGCTCTGCTCTAACCGATCTGACCAAAGCTTCTATTGTAACCAAATCGCGCAACCGAGAGCTCTCAAATAAACCATCCTGTCGTTCCGTATTCTCTGCCTCTACGTTCACGATGTAATTTTCTATTTCACCTGCAAGATGAAATTTCCCCGGATACAACGATCCTCCAAGCACGATACCAAGACCCACACCCACGTCAACGCTTACAAACACAGCATTTGCGTGTCCCTGTGCAGCTCCAAATTTTATTTCGCCTAGAACAGCAGAATTGATATCCTTTTGTACCAGTACTCGAACACCGAATTTATTTAGAAGCGGTTCTCTGAAATTCACAGTGCCGAGTCGCTCCAGATACGATCCGCACTTTACGATACCTAAATCATTATCCACTTGACCTGGTATAGAGATAGATATAGCAAGCAATTGATTTACTAATACACTGCTCTTAACAAGAAGTTCATCAATCTTGCTTATGATTAGCTCCATTAACTGGTTGATGTCATATTGTTCAATATCGAATTTCACTTCTTGAATAATGATTGGATTTAGATTTGAAATGCCCACCGTAATACAAGGATTGCTTAGATCAACGGAGATGATATAGCCAAAGTTATCATTCAACCGCAAACGGCTTGCTTTTCTTCCCACACCTGTGAAGCCATCCTCTGTTTCCCTTAGAATGCCTAGCCTAACCAATTGATCTGCGTTCGTGCAAACGCTAGGTACACTTAGCTTCAGCAGCTTTGACAGCTCACTTCTTGTAGCGCTTTCATCTCTTCTAATCGCATCTATGATTAAATTTTGATTCATGATTCTTACATGTTTCTGCTTTGCTGATACTTTGGACAAACGACAACCTCTCTTCTAAAAATGATTAATAAATAAACTTAATTAAATAATAAGATTTGCCATTATGATTGTCAATAACTATTATTTACATATTCACAAACACGATGGCGAGCAAGCCAATGCCTATTCCGATGATGCCGCCACGAGACATTTTCTCTTTAAATAAAACAGCGGAGAGGATCGTTAGAAGCACAATCATACTTCCATTGACGAGCGGAAACAAATGAAGGCCTGACATTCGTCCTGACAAATATGTTATTATCGCATTTCCAGTACCGGTTGATCCTGCTATGGCTACAATGTACAGTGACAAAATACGAAGCTGTCGTACAGTAGGAATTGGCTTGCTTTGTCTTTGGAATCCCCCAGTGAAAAGAATACCGATAAGTGAAAATAAGAACGCGGATCCAAATCCTACACACATAAAGGGAATCAGCTCATGCCCATCAAGTAACGTCTGCTGCCATTTCATGATGATTGGCAAGGTACCATTTAAAATAAAGGCAAGAAGACAATAAACTAACCATTTCATTCCTGCTGCTTCTTGCCCTTTGCTTCCAAACACATTGATGAAATAGAAGGATAGGATAAAAAGAGCAATACCCATAAATTTCATGCCGGTCATCGGCTCATTCCAAAGTATAACACTTGCAACAACAGGCAGAAGCAGGCTTGCTGAGAAATAAAAAGCAGAGTAAGATAACGGTCCCGTATTCATAGCGCAGGAATAGAACAAAACAGTAAGTACAAAAACAAGCCCATAAAACACTCCAAGCACAAGCGTAGCGGTATGGATGCCATTCAAATCTGATATGAGCCATGATACAAAAAAGCCAATAGCAATTATCGCCGTATAAGCCGAACTCCGTTTGAAAAAGGAGGATAATCCATCATTGTTATTCGTGCTTCTCATTTGTTTCAAAGATAACGTCTGAATAATGAACATTAGAACAGCGCAAAAGGCCAACAATATATTCAATAGATTCCATCCTTTTTATTCATCTACCATGCAGCGGTAACCTAAACCTGATTTTTTGACCATTCTTTTGGATAGTTTACCAATAATCTCCAGCTTATGGCTGCCTTCTTCACTATCAAACAGTCACAGCCCACGTATGGGCATTTCATCATATTTATTAATAAAACGTCAATAATCTCAGGAATGTATGAGGAACCGCCTCCAATAACCGCTATTTTCAACCCTTTTTTTCTGCTCCGTCATGATTTGGATTTCCTAAATGGTTGTAACACTAAAACATACACATCACTAATCTATATCTGTTTTTTGGTTCACACTCCTATTCAAATCAAAAAGATATTGGCAAGCGCATGATCTACATCCCGCTTAGCCTTACTTCTATTGTAAAATAAAAAAAATCGTTCTTCTTATGATAAAGAACGATTTTATAATACTATCTTACTGTAAGTAGTCCATGGGGGAGGTTCCAACCGTATGGACAAACAATGAACTAAATTGAGATGGACTCTCTTCATATAACTATTAATTTCCAATTATGGTAATATAAATTTGAAAGGCAATTTAGCTTTTTTGGAGGGATCATTCATGACCGTTCACAAAATCGAATTGGCGCAAGGCTCCCTAATTGGCTCGTTTACAACAGAAGTGACTCCGCTGCTTACGATCGAATCAGGTGATTCCATTCGTTTTCAAACGCTGGATGCAGGCTGGGGTACAGGTACAAGCAATCAAGATAGATATAAACCTTTTTCAAGAAGACAGGATATCGATAGTGGTCATGCTTTAATTGGCCCCTTATTTATCAAAGAAGCAAAAAAAGGAATGACTCTTGAGATTAGATTTAATGATATCATTCCAGGATCATATGGCTTTACAGCAGCAGGCCAATATCCAAATTGGCAAAATCAAAAGCTAAAGCTAACCGAATATAAAGAGATTTCCCTCGATTGGAAATTAGACAAGGAATGGATGAGAGGAACCTGTCTCATTAATGACAAATCGTTTACGGTAGAGCTACAACCCTTTTTGGGCGTGATTGGGATGCCTCCGGATAGTCCAGGTATTCATTCCACTTTTCCTCCTCGCGCCTGCGGCGGCAATATCGATTGCAAGGAGCTTGTCAAAGGAAGCACATTATATTTGCCGATCTCTGTGGACGGAGGCTATTTATCCATAGGAGATGGCCACGCTCGTCAAGGCGATGGGGAGATTAGCTGTCAGGCGATTGAGTCTCCTATGGATTTGGTTGACGTAACGGTAACGGTGAAGGAAGACATCGTTTTGACGAATCCTAGAGCGAATACGCCTTCAGGCTGGATTACGTTTGGCTTTCATGAAGACTTAAATGAAGCCACCGTAGAGGCGCTGGATGGTATGCTTGATCTTATGGGTGAAATATATGGTTTAAACCGAGTAGAAGCGATCGCACTAGGAAGCTCGGTTGTTGATTTAAGAATTACTCAAATTGTGAATGGAATAAAAGGCGTGCACGCTTGCTTGCCGCATGGCGTTTTCAAGTCATCGATATAACTGAGATCAAAAAACAGTCTGGAACATGTTGCTATGTTTCAGATTGTTTTTTTTGCATATGAACGGCAAGTTATTTGCACAGCTGCTGCTCCATCACTATTGCACTCCAAAAGTTAACGTTGACGTTAACTGTCACTAGGAGTATGCTTATTGTAGAAAATTCGGAGGTGCTCGACATTGGATTTGCTAAAAATTGAAGAAGTAGCCAAACGTACTGGATTAACGAAACGCGCCATTCGCTATTATGAGGATTTTGGCTTGATCTCTGCACCGGAGCGAACGCAAGGAGGTATTCGGTTATATTCGGAGGAAAATATAGAGAAAATCAATAAGATTTTGCTCGTAAAAGAGGTGCTCGGCTTCTCGCTTGCAGAGCTTCAGCAGTACATGGAGTTTCAATCGCTCATCGAGCAGCAGAAAAGTGAATATCGTACGAGTGAGGATCGCGAAGCGCGGAAATTGAAGCTTTTCGAAATATCACAGGTGCTCCATAAGGAAAAAACGATGATCGACATGAAAATTAAACGTATGGAGCAGTTTAAAGAAGAACTTACCGAAACAGAGAAGCGTGTACAGAAAGCTTTGGATCAATTACAGGAATAGGAGCATGAATGTGGAAACCTCGCAAAAAGCAGCTTCGTCATTTTGGACCATTATGATTGCCGTTTTTTTCGGTAACTTCATGGCCTCTTTAAGTACAACTACGATAAATGTAGCGTTGCCGATCTTTATGGATGATTTTCATGCCAGTTTAAACACGGTGCAATGGATGTTATCCGGTTTTATGATGGCAACAGGTATTATTGCTCCGATTATCGGTTTTATGGGCGATAAATGGAGCTACAAAAAATTATATGTGATTGCACTAGCCGGTTTTACTATAACGTCTGCGCTTTGTACCTTCGCATGGAGCATTGAATCTCTCATCGCGTTTCGGATTTTGCAAGGATTCTTCAGCGGAATTATTATGCCCACTACGATGACAATCATTTACCAGACCATCGAGAAATCAAAACAGGCTGTGGCCGTCAGTTTCTGGAGCGTATCAGCGATGCTTGCTCCTGCGCTTGGGCCGACGATAGGCGGATGGCTTGCTGAAATTTACGGCTGGAAATCATTATTTCTAATGAACATTCCGATTGGCATTATTGCTGTGCTTATTGCCGCCAAGTACATTCCTAATTATCGATTAAGCACCGGGATTAAGCTGGATTGGATCGGGTTTGGCGCGGTTCTCATCGGAACAAGCGCGTTGCTGGTCGCATTTAGCGAGGCGCATAATTGGGGCTGGGCAGGCTGGCAAACACTCGGAATGATCGCGGCTGGTATAGTCGTGCTTGCTTATTTTGTGGTGCGGACACTGCGAGTCAGCAATCCTTTATTGAATTTGCGAGTACTGAAGATTCCGAGATTTACGTACGGTGTCATACTAAACTGCTGTATAACGATTTCCTTATATGCAGGCACGTTGCTCGTTCCGATCTTCATGCAAAATATTAAAGGGGAGTCGAGCTTTACTACAGGCATGGTCATGCTTCCAGGTACGCTTGCGATGGTATTAATCTCGCTTGCAGCAGGCAGGCTTTATGGCAAAATAGGACCATCGAAGCTGATCTTCATCGGTCTCCTGCTAATGGGATTAGCTACTTGGGAGCTTAGCCATGCGAATGTGGCGACAAGCGCGGCATTTATTACGGTATGGGTGGCTATTCGTTATATGGGGATTGGCTTCAGCAATATGCCCGTGACGAACGCTGCGATGTCTGCTGTACCAAGCGTGAATTCAGGTCATGCCTCTGCGGTGATGAATTGGATCAGGCAGGGGACATCCGCGCTATCGATTAGTTTGTTCAGCACGATCCTCTCAGCGCAGACGATTGCTCACTTGGAGGACGGTGCATCGTCCAAAACCATTGCGCTGTCGCTTAGCGTTCAGGATGTTTTCCATCTGGGGACGATTATTATTATCTGTTCTATCCCGCTAACACTATTGCTGCGGAAACGAAAGGCAGCTGCAGTACAATAAGAAAGAGCGCCGATTGCGGCGCTCTTTCTTATTTCATGTAAGTTAAAATACATGTGCGCCTTCCAAGGCGACTTTAATTTTGCCGTTAGTCTCCAGCACCTTCACCTTTACTTTGCGGCCAGGCTGATACTGAGGAATATTAACCATATAAATGGCGGTTTTAATGATGGCGCGATAGGGATCTGCATGCTCTCTTGGAATCGTTAATCCGATAAAAACCTCAGGATGACCGTTAATCTCCGTATTGGTTTTTTGTATGGAGCTCACAGTCGCGTCAAAGGATTCGCCATGTTTCAAAATAAATTTAGTCTCCCGAGTATCCTTAAACGATTGCCGAATGACGATGAAGGCAAGCAGGAAAAGCGGCACGGAAATGAGGGTAATGACAACTAAGGTGATACTTTCATTTGTACTCACGAATCACCAACTTTCATGGATCATGAACGGTATAGCTTCATGCTGACTCTAAGCTTATATAATCCTAGAAGAAGCATAACACAACCAATTCAACATGAAAATATTTCCAAAGCCTTATTAAGGAATAGGTACTTTAGCAGCTGTCAAAGTCGTAAACAGTTTATTTTGTACGATAAAAAAAGGCTGTTTCATGAGGTCATTTGACCCGAAACAGCCTTTCTGCTCCTATTCTAGTAATATTTCTATAGGAATGGCGTCTTTTTTACAAAGCTTTGTGCGAGATGGTCAGCATGTAGATCTTTGTCGTTTTTCTTATAGTTTTCAAGAACGTCGATCAAATAATCGTCTGCTGGGTTGTTGGAGCGGAAAATAAACTGCTCTTCATTCTCGATATGTACATCATGTCCGCATTGTTTCAGGACTTCTTGATAATCTTGAACAGTTGGTTTTGTGTTTTCCTCTAGGTACATGAGTCCGGTTAGCGTCTTGGTTGCCGAGCCATGCATAATTTTGAAATGAACGGTATGTTCTTTTTTCATACCCATTCCCTCCTAAGTGTAGAAACGATGTGTTGTTATTATTATAATATGCTCCAAAAGGCATAGGAAAGCATGTCATTTGTGAAAGCTTCATGAAAGTATCATTATGTTGAGTCGTTCGGGCTGCATTTATATGAGTAAAAAGCTGCATCGTCCTCGGACGGCGCAGCTTTTTGATATCATGCCATTTTTGGCGAAATACTTACTTATACTTGTGCTACTTTGATAAGATTGGTTGCCCCGGCTTGGCCGATTGGCACGCCAGCGGAAAGCACGATAATATCGCCTGTATCAATAAGTCCAGTCAGCTTGGCATTGCGGATAGCAGACTCGAACATTTCGTCTGTTGTTGTTACTGCATCGCCTTTAACCGGAATAACGCCGGAGAGCAAGCAAATTTTTGGAAGCACATGATCATGCTGCGTAATTGCGATAATTGGTGACATCGGACGGTACTTGGATACCATGCGAGCTGTAAAGCCGCTTTCCGTTGAAGTAAGGATTGCTTTGGCGCTCAGCTCAAGCGAGGAGCTAACGACACCTTGGCTAATTACCTCCGTAATGTTCGTGCTTTGCTGCGATCTCTTTTTATCGAATTGCTCTTTATAATCGATCATGGATTCGGCTTTTCTAGCGATGGAAGCCATTGTCCGTACGGATGGGATAGGGTATTTTCCAGCAGCTGTCTCGCCGGATAGCATCACGACGTCAGCGCCTTGAATAACCGCATTGGCTACGTCGCTTACTTCAGCCCGAGTTGGACGCGGGTTAACCTGCATCGATTCGAGCATATGTGTAGCAACGATAACCGGCTTGCCTACAAGATTGCATTTGTTGATCATCTCACGCTGCATCATCGGCACGTCTTCGATCGGTACCTCAACGCCTAGATCACCACGCGCAACCATAATGCCATCGGATGCTTCGATAATTGCATCAAGGTTTTGCATGCCCTCAGCGTTTTCGATTTTGGAAATGATTTGTACATGGCTTGCATTTGCTTCTTCAAGAATGTTGCGGATTTCCAAGATGTCCTCTGCTTTTCTTACGAAGGAAGCAGCAATGATCTCAACATTATGTTTGATGCCAAAATGAATGTGCACGACATCGCGCTCCGTTACGCCTGGCAGCGTCGTTTTGATGCCTGGCAGGTTAACGCCTTTGCGGGGTTTCAATATGCCGCCGCTCACGATTTTGCAACGAATATCGTTACCTTCAACCGACATTACCGTCAGATCAACAAGTCCATCATCAATGAGAATCCGGTCACCTGTTTTTACGACAAGCGGAAGCTCGGAATAGTTTACAGGAAGTCGAGTTGCATCGCCGAGTACATCCTCTGTCGTGAGAATCAATTCTTCACCGATAACCAGCTCGCAAGACGCTTCCTTCAGCTTGCCGATCCGCACCTCAGGACCTTTAATATCCATCATAATGGGAACAAAAGTGTTCAGCTCGCGTGCAGCCTGCCGTATATTGTTCATTCGCATAACGTGATCTTCTAATTCGCCGTGAGCCATATTCAGTCTACCAACGGTCATCCCTGCTTGGATCATTTCTTTAATCGTCGAAACGGAGTCGCAAGCGGGCCCCATTGTACAAATAATTTTTGTTTTTAGCATGTTGTAGGCCTCCTTATTTTTTTCATTGTAACGTGAAAAGTCGAAAGGAGATAAGAACTATAGTACAATGAATGTACAATAGTACGGTTCTAAGGAGCGTTCATTATGCTGGCAATTATGGATGTGCATCAGGACAACGGAGCGGATTGGTACGAGGAAGGTGAGGGGCGCATGTTATCCTTTCATCTCTCGTTAGTGACATATGGGAAATGTGTATATTGGGTGAACGAGGAGAAGGTGATTTTGGAAAAAGGAGATTTGCTCCTTATACCGGGACATATTCCATACTATGGGAAAAGCATTCCAACGGTCGTCCACACGAAGTATGTGGTCAATTTTTGCAAAATCGCTACCGAGTGCAGCCTTCCTCTGCTTCAGCTGGAAGAGCCGTTAAAGCAACGGCTCGGGCGCTTTGAAGTTATACAGGAGAGGCTGCGGGGAGTTTGGACACAATACAAGGAGAAACCGCCTTACTATGAACTTATGGCAGAGGCGCTGCTTACGGAAGCGCTGGTCTATCTCAATCAAGAGAAGGATCGCGGAATGATTTCCTCGGACAAGCATCGGCGTGTGGACAGCATGAAGCAATATATTTCGACGCATTATCGCGAGAGGGTGACGAAGGAGGAGCTGGGGGATGTCATTAATACGACACCGAATTATGCGGCTACTTTGTTTAAGGCGGTTACGAACCAGACAATCAGCGAATATGTACACAATCAGCGAATGAAGACGGCGATCTACATGCTGACCGAATCGCAGCTGATGATTAGTGAAATCGCCGACTATTTAGGTTATAACGATGTTTCGTATTTTTACCGCATATTCAAGCGCATTGTTGGCAGCTCGCCATCTGATTTCCTGCATGAGCGCTCTTCAACCGTTTAATTGATTTTTATCAAATTTAAAAAACTTCACTGACGGAGAATGTCAGTGAAGTTTTTTTATAATAGGGGTATTCAGACATTACAGAAGGAGTGTTTATTATGCAGACAAAAAAAGTATATCTATATGTTTTTGATACGATGGCGGACTGGGAAGTAGGTTATTTAACTGCTGAGCTTAACTCGGGGAGGTATTTTAAAAAAGAGGCAGCACCTTTAGAAGTTATTACAGTCGGCGTGGATAAAAATCCTGCTACTACAATGGGCGGATTGAAAATATTGCCTGCTATTTCTGTTGAAGAGTGTAGTTTGGAAAGTACGGATGTACTCGTTCTTCCAGGCGGAGATACTTGGATGGAACCCATTCACGAGCCTATATTGAAAAAAGCTTCAAAAGCATTACAAGAAGGAGCAGTAGTTGCAGCGATTTGTGGCGCTACAATGGGACTTGCAAAGATGGGAGCGCTCGACTCAAGAAGACATACAAGCAACGATCTTGAATATTTGAAAATGATTTGTCCTAATTATACGGGAGAAAAATATTATGAAACGGAGCCTGCAGTAACAGATGGAAACTTAGTTACTGCATCTGGTATAGCCCCGCTGGAGTTTACAATGCATGTACTGCAGCTGTTGGATGTTTTTGCGCCAAATACATTACAGGCTTGGTTCAAGCTTTATCAGACTCATGAATCAAAATATTTCTTCGAATTAATGGATTCCGTATCGTAATGAATTCCGGCGCCGCCGGTTCAGAAATACCAAAGACAACGCAATGACCGTGAGGATAATTCCAAGCACGTGAAATCCCTCGAAGCTGAACGTATCGCCCATAACGATACCTATCAACAATGAGGAGAGGATGGTTCCAAAGTATCTGGATGTATTAAATAATCCGGATGCTACACCGATTATTTCTTTTGGAGAGCTTTGGAACAAGGATGCTTGCATCCCTACATTGTTCAGCCCGTTGCTAATGCCGAATGCTGCCAAAGCTAGACATACGCTAATAACCGGTGAATTTTGATTCAATGTGACGAGCCACACTGACCCAAGTGTCATGAGAATGGCAGAGACCAGCAATGCTGGTCTTGGTCCTGATTTATCGATCCATCGTCCTGCGATTGGAGAAGTGACTAGCGAGCATAAGCCTAAGCTTAGCATGAGAATTCCGGTTTGGAACTCACTGACATGGCGTACCATTTGCAAGTAGGATGGTAGCCCAAAAAAGAGCGAGTAATATAGTATGTTAACGAGCATGAATTCTACATTAACCCAAGTCATCGCAGGATATTTGGCGAATGTGCGTAGTGGGATAAAAGGTGACGCCGTTTTTAACTCATGTCGTACGAATGCCCCCAGCGCAGCAAGGCCGATCAGCAAGAAAACACCATTTCCGAATGAGAGATGTCCAGATGATTTGGCTGAGAGCAATGAAGCGAGCAGGGCAACCAGACCTACTGTAAAGAGCAGGATTCCTGACGCATCTATCAAATCAAACCACATACGAAAAGACATGTCCTTTGCAGCGCGCATTTGCGGTTCATCCATAGGAATAGTTCTCCATGCTAATAGAAAGCTAGCTATCGCAAATGGAATATTGACGAAAAAGATAGCCGTCCAATCCCATGAATGAATCAAGACCCCGCCAATAAAAGGGCCAATGGCTGCCGCTCCCGATAAAAAGATGGACAAAACAGACAGCGCAGTCGCTTGTTTCTCCGTAATATGAATGCGTACAATAGCCATTCCAACGGCAACCATCATGCTTGTTCCAATGGCTTGCACAATGCGGAACACTATGAGCCATCCGAAGTTTGGTGACAACGGAGCTAGTAATGACGCAACGAAGGCTACAATAAGGCCGGCAAGAAAGATCTTCCTGCGCCCGAATAAATCGCTGGCCTTTCCCATAATAGGCTGAGCGATACTGCTTGCAATGTAGAAAGAAAAAATAATCCAAGAAACACTTGTAAAATCAAGTTGGAATACATGCTGCAGACGTGGAATAGCAACTGAAACCATCGAAGAATTTAATGGGTTCAATAGTATTCCTAGTCCAACGGAGATCATTAACCACCTGCTGCGAACACTCATTTTTGAATCGCCCCCAAAACGTATTAAGGTCATCGTACTTGAAATCATTTATTCATTCCAACGCATTTGATGCTATAATCTCATTGACTTGAGGGAATGAATGGGGGCGCGAAATGGAACTTCTTCAACTGCAATATTTTCTCACGGTAGCTCGTTTGGAGCATATGACCGAAGCTGCACGCAATCTGCACGTTACTCAGTCTTCACTAAGCAAGACGATTGGGCGCTTGGAGGAGGATTTAGGGGTCCCCTTATTCGATCGAATAGGGAGAAATTTGCGATTGAATGAGTATGGCAGCCTATTCCTTCGCCGTGCAGAAAGGGCATTGTTTGAATTGGAGCAGGGGAAGCAGGAGCTTAGCGATTTATCCAGCCCGGAACATAGCACGCTCAAATTAGCGGTGACCACTGCAAGCAAATTGCCCAATATCCTTCGTGAGTTTCGGAAAAAACGTCCTGATATTCAATTTCATGTGCAAATGCTCGCCACACAGGAAATGGTTACGCTTCTGGATAGAGGAGAAGTGGATTTTTGCTTGTCCTCACCTCCTATAGAAAGGGATGAGATCGAATGTCAAATCGTGTTTATCGACCCGATCCTTGTAGCTGTTCCAAAGGGGCATCGGCTGGCAGATCGAAGCAGCGTAACTTTGGCAGAGCTAAGGGATGAATGGTTTGTTGGAGTGAAAAGAGGCTACGGTACGCGCGATTTAGTTGACTCTTTATGCGAATCAATTGGATTTGTACCAAAATATGTGTATGAGGGGGATGAACCTGCAAGGCTTAGCATGCTTGTGGAGGCCGAAATAGGTATAGCCTTCATACCCAGCACGGCAAGGAATTCGCGGGAACAAATCCATTATCTCCAAATAGAGAATCACGAATTAGTACGGGAGATAGCACTATTATGGCATAGAAATCGGTATATTTCGCGAGCTGCTCTGGAATTTCGTGAGGTCGTTGCAGCGTATTTTGAAGCGTTATCCAAACAAAGCATTTAAGCATGCTTCACCACTAATTCATCATAAAAGGCTGCCGGCGACGGCAGCCTTCTTGAAATGCATGATCTGGCTTTTCCAAGCTAATCAGAAATATTTCGGGTATAGTATTCGATGATATCTTTGCGGCGAATAATACCAAGAAAGACGCGATCGGTGTCTACGACGGGAACGAAGTTCTGATCGGCCGCCAGCGCCAGCATATCGTCCAAATCGGCGTTGATCGCGACACATTCGACTTTCATCCGTTTTTTAATGGAGACGACAGGAATTTCGTGCATCGTATCAAAGGTGAGACCGGGTGTGGCTTTCAACTTCCATAATAAATCCCCTTCGGAAAGTGTTCCGAAATATAAGCCATTGTCGTCCAAGATCGGAATGGCGGTATAGTGGCTAGCCTCTAATTTATCTATGGCTTCTTTCATATTAGAGGATGTCATGAGGTAAGAGACCTCGTTTTTTGGAAATAGAAACGATTTGATGTCCATTGAATCACGCTCCTTTGGTATATTAAAGCATATTTTGTCCGATGGTGCATGTGGAAGTGACTGGGCACGTCTAAAATAATCGAATAAAAATGCTAAAAATGATGCTTATTTCCATGAATACTTGGCTGCAGTTGACTTATTGGAATATTCGAATTACAATTTAGCCATAAATAGGCTTTGACCAAAGACATGATTACCTTATACGAGCTGTCCAGAGAGAGAGGCTAAGGCTGAGAGCTTCTCCAGCAACCGAATGTGTAATTACCCCTTTGCAGCCGTGTTATTGAACCCGCTGTTTGCATAAAGCGATTGTAAATAACACCGATTCATCCTCGTTACCGGGTGCTCAATAAGGATCTTGCTGTATGCAACTTTAAGTCTGGCGATAGCCAGTCATATAAAGCAGCAGATCGAATGAGGGTGGAACCACGAGCTGAACGCACTCGTCCCTTGGTGGGAGAGATGTGTTTTTTTGCGTTCAACTACATTCGATCGGAGGCTGCATGATGAGTATTGCAATTACATTACCGGATGGAACAGTTAAGGAGTATCCGCAGGGGACAACCGCCGCGCAATTGGCGGAATCAATCAGTACTGGCCTTGGCAAAAATGCAGTCGCGGGAAAAGTCGATGGCAGGCTTGTCGATCTGAACGAGCCCATTCAAGCAAGCAGCAGCGTTGAAATTATAACGCTTGATGGCGCTGATGGTTTAGCGATATACCGTCATAGTACAGCGCATGTTATGGCACAAGCCATAAAGCGTATCTATGGGGAAAAGGCCGTGAAGCTCGGAATTGGTCCTGTTATTGAGGATGGCTTCTATTACGACATTGATATCGAGAAGCCGTTATCTACAGATGATCTTGCTGCCATTGAAGCAGAGATGAGCAAGGTTATTCAAGAAAACCTGCCGATTACGCGTCGTGAAGTGAGTCGCGAGGAAGCGACAGCTTTATTCGCACAGGAGGAAGAGCCGCTCAAGCTGGAGTTAATTCGTGATTTGCCGGACGATTCCATTATTTCACTCTATGAGCAAGGCGAGTTTGTTGACCTTTGCCGCGGTCCTCATTTACCTTCCACAGGACGCATCAAGGCGTTCAAGCTGCTGAATGTAGCAGGCGCTTACTGGCGTGGCAATTCGGACAACAAAATGCTGCAGCGGATATATGGCACGTCCTTCCCGAAAAAAGCGCAGCTTGATGAGCATTTGCACCTGCTGGAGGAAGCGAAGAAGCGTGATCACCGCAAGCTTGGCAAGGAATTGGAGCTGTTCATGTTCTCAGAAGAGGCGCCGGGCATGCCGTTCTACCTGCCAAACGGCATGACGATTCGTACGGAGCTGGAGAGCCTGATTCGCGAGAAGCAGCGGCAGCGGGATTATGAGGAAGTACGCACGCCATTTATGATGAACCAGCGGATGTGGGAGCAATCGGGTCACTGGGATCATTATAAGGACAATATGTATTTTACAAATGTGGATGACACGGCTTATGCGCTAAAACCGATGAACTGCCCGGGGCATATGCTGATTTTCAAAAACAGTCTGCATTCGTACAGAGAGCTTCCGATTCGGATGTCGGAATTTGGCCAGGTTCATCGCCATGAGTACTCGGGGGCTCTGAACGGCATGATGCGGGTGCGTACGTTTTGCCAGGATGATGCTCATATATTCGTGCGGCCTGATCAGATTGAAGCAGAGATCAGCCATGCAATCGCATTGATCGACCATATCTACGGCGTATTCGGTTTTGATTTCAAAATTGAGCTGTCGACTAGACCTGAGGATTCAATGGGCTCCGAGGAGCTATGGGATCAAGCGGAGCAATCGCTGCGCAGCGTACTGGACAGCCGCAATATTCAATATCGCGTAAATGAGGGCGACGGTGCATTTTATGGGCCGAAAATCGACTTTCATATCCTCGATGCATTGAAGCGGAGCTGGCAATGCGGCACGATTCAGCTTGATTTCCAAATGCCTGAAAAATTTGATTTGTCCTATATTGGCGAAGACAACCAGAAGCATCGCCCTGTCGTTATTCATCGTGCGGTATATGGATCGATTGATCGTTTTATCGGTATATTGACAGAGCATTATTCAGGAGCATTCCCATTATGGCTCGCACCTGTTCAGGTTAAGCTGCTGCCTGTCTCGGAGAAATATATCGATTATGCCTTGCAAGTGAAGGAAGCACTCGCTGAAGCGGGCATTCGCACTAAAGTGAATACAAGGAATGAGAAGCTGGGGTATAAAATTCGCGAGGCTGGCCTTGAAAAGGTGCCTTACACATTGGTACTCGGTGAGAGTGAGAAAAACGCGGGCAGCGTTGCCATCAGGAAAAGAGGCGAAGGTGATCTCGGATCACTAGCGATTGCTGAGGTTGTACAGCGGATTAAGGATGAAGTATTAGCTAAATCGTAATAAGGTTAGCGCGGTTGCAGCGGGGTGCAATAACGGAGCGGCTGACGTTCCACGTTGGAATTGGTCATCCATGGAAGAGCTAGCGCTTGAATGACAAATAAAATCGTTGACAGAAGCAATAAATATAATCTATAGTAAGCTCATCGGAATTATAAGAAATTGAGCTGATTAGACGACTAAAAGCTCTTATTTCACGGAACGGCGCAAGCAGCCGGCATCGTGGAATAAGAGCTTTTCTGTTTTTCTAGACATGTAATCAGCTTGGAAAACAAATAGGAAGCAGGGGAGAACATATGAAACAAAAGCTCGTATTGATTATGCTGACACTGGTATTAACCGCTGTGCTTGCTGCGTGCGGCAACAAATCAGAATTGAGTGGTGCAGAGGGAGAAGGAGAGAAAGCAAAGCTTAAGGTAGGCATTTCGGCAGGCGTTGAGGAAGAGATTTGGAAACAGGTGCAGGAAGTTGCGGCTAAGGATAACCTCGATATTGAGCTTGTTGTATTCAATGACTATGTACAGCCGAATAAAGTGCTGGCGGAAGGCGAGCTTGATGCGAATGCATTCCAGCATGAGCCGTATCTCGATCAATTCAAGAAGGATAACAACCTTGATTTGGTGAAGATCGCGAACACGCTTAATTTTCCAATCGGCTTCTACTCCAAAAAAATCAAAGATGTTTCTGAAATAAAGGAAGGCGATGTTATCGGCCTGCCTAATGATCCGACGAATGGCGCACGCGCGTTGATTCTATTTGAAAACGCTGGACTGATCAAGTTAAAAGAAGGCGTTGGCATTAAAGCGACTGTTCGCGACATCGCAGAAAACAAGCTCAAATTGAAATTTGAGGAGCTGGATGCAGCATTCATTCCGAAAGCGCTTGGCGATCTGACGGCGGCAGTAATCAACACCAACTATGCGGTAGAAGCGGGTTTTGTGCCAACGAAGGATGCCATTTTTATTGAGCCAAAGGATTCTCCTTGGGTAAATATTATTGCAGTAAGAACCGAGGACAAGGATAAGCCGGTATTCCAAAGATTGATTAAGGCTTATCATTCCGACCAAGTCAAGAAATTCGTAGAAGAAAAATACGGCACGTACATTGTCGCATCTTGGTAACTCGAAAATAGACCTTGAGGGTGTCCCAAAAGCCATAGGCTTTAGAGGCACCCTCTTCAAAGTTTTGAAATCTGTAAAAAACAAAGAAACCAACCTTTGGTAAAATGGAGGTACCACCCAACCATCTTCGAAAGGAAGGTTTCTATGTACATTCAATATACCAT
>NZ_JBFREL010000024.1:0-89417 GCF_052114265.1 Paenibacillus sp. MCAF9 | reverse complement strand
TGTCCCAAAAGCCATAGGCTTTAGAGGCACCCTCTTCAAAGTTTTGAAATCTGTAAAAAACAAAGAAACCAACCTTTGGTAAAATGGAGGTACCACCCAACCATCTTCGAAAGGAAGGTTTCTATGTACATTCAATATACCATGGACCARCTTACCCTGACAATGGATTTAGCTGAAGATATTCCCGAAAATCACCTCGTTCGTGTCGGTAACACTGCCGTGAACCGTCTGAGTGATCGCATTTTTTCAGCCGCCTATCCAGGTGGCGGTCGAGACAGTTATCATCCCAAAATGTTAACAAAAGTCATTATCTATGCCTACATATGCGATACGATGAGGAAGAAGATACATGGACATGCGCGAAAAAATAGCCTTACAGGAATAGACCACCCTGTACGGCTATTTTTCATATTTTGCAATATTTCTGTTCAAAGCGAGCTATCCCTTCAGTGAGATTTACGCTTTTGGAACAGCCTCTTTTTCATTGAGTGCTAGTGTAGTAATTAAATTATTTTTTAGAATAAGTAGAACAATGAAAGTTTAGCTATTGGATTAGGAAATGAAATTACTAGTATATGTCACGGAATTTTGATATGTTTTCACTATGGAACTTATTCCCAATACACATGAGGGGTCGAAAATGATGAGAAATACCGTCTCAACCTGCCTGTTGGCTATAGGAATACTTATAATTGCCATTGGCATTATTTCAGGATTTGCTTTATCAACAGATGAATATGGCGATTTCCAGATCGTAATTGCATTGTACTGGTGGATTTCAGCTATTATTTCAGGATTTCTCTTTATTGGATTGGCCGAAATTGTGAATCTATTGCAAAAATTACTAGATAAAAACAGTGGCGAAACCCAGTCAATTCAGTCCGTATCATCCAGTAAGCATGAGGAAAGTGTAGTTAACGATGCCATTGCATTCTCAAACATTGGAGAAATTGAGGGAGAAGAATCTGAAACGAAAATTAAGGACTTGACGATTCTTATTGATAATGAACGGGTTAAAGGTGAATTTTGGATAACAAAATCAAACGTCAGAATAATGAAAAAATCTATGTTTCAAACGGATATGGATGCTCAGCTTGTTAAGGTAATCACTAAGAGCAATCTTTCTTCTAATTATGTAAGAAATAAAGACTACATTATTTTTAGTTTTGTTGAAGGACATAATGATCATAAGTTGGCATTTAAGACACATAACATTTACGACTATGAGCGAATAGTTAAATTACTAAAATAATAGTAAAAGTAAATGTATAATAACTACTATTATTGGTTTTGAAAAAGGGTAATAATCAGAATGATTTTGGAGAGCACTTAGGTCAAGCATTGTTATTTGAAAAAAATAGAATTAGTAAGAAATTATGAAATGTAGGGGAGTTTGGGATATGGTTCAATCTATAATACATATCGCTCTTGTTGTAAAAGATTATGACGAGGCAATTGAATTTTATACAAAGAAGTTAAATTTCACTTTAGTTGAAGACACATATCAGCCAGAGCAAGATAAACGATGGGTAGTGGTATCTCCGCCTGGTTCAGTTGGTACCACAATATTACTTGCAAGAGCATCAAAGCCTGAACAAGAGCTCTTTGTAGGTAACCAGTCCGGCGGTAGAGTTTTTTTGTTTTTAAACACAGATGATTTTTGGAGAGATTATAATGAAATGATTTCAAGAGGTGTGGAATTTGTTAGAGATCCAGTAGAACAATCGTATGGTACGGTAGCAGTATTTAAGGACTTGTATGGGAACATTTGGGATTTATTGGAGATGAAAAAAAATCATCTAATATCTAAACTAATGAAGTAGATGATATGAATTTGTTATGCTCAAAGAGAATGTTAGTAGAATAGCACAAATAGATGAGCAGGCCCAGTGATGGCCTGTTCATTTTTTTAAGCTAATAGACAGTCATGGGTAATAAGAATTGTATAATTAGTCTAATAGATTCCAATATGTGGTATTATAATTAGGGAAGTGCTTATACATACGATTATTGAATGATGAATCCGTATTATGTAAAAGTAGAGAGTTTATGCCAAAGAGTCGGATAACCTTTTAATAGATTCAAAGTTAGGGGGAAAACTAATGGCTTTTTTATTTGCTATATTGGCTTTTTTATTTATGTTGTTTTTCTTAAGTACATTCCGTGCTCTTATAAATAAAGAAAACAGTACTCAATTAACTATTATTACATCATTACTTTTTGGGGGGCTATTTTGCGTATGTCTACTAATTTGGTCTTAATAGAGTTTTTGAATTAACGGGGTTGAAGTTGATTCTACGTTTAAAGGAGAAATGAAACGTGACCAAACTAAATATGGTTTTTTTATTAAAAGCTATTGAGCAGAAAGACAAGGAATTAAAGCAAGCAGAAAAAGAGGCATTTTCCTTAGAAATCACTAATCCAAAATTCGAAGAGCTGTACAATAAACTTGAAAAAATAAGGCAGGAAGTAATGGATTTAAATTTACAGGTAAGTAATTTAAGTAATTTATGAATATGAGGAACAACGATTGCACAGATAACAAAAGGAGAAAAGTAAAGTCTTGATTATTACACGAAAAGCCGGAATCTCCTGCGATATATGTAAGTGAGGTGCGAAAGCGTTTCAGACTTTTAGGAGGTAGGTTTCCATGATTACGGACTTAAAACGTGATATAATCGCTATTATTCTAACCGTGTTCATTATTGGTGGAATCGCCTTTAAAACCTATATGCCCAACGCATTCGCAAGCAAACCCGCACCGACTTTATCACTTGAAGAGGCAAGCGAGCGCCTAGAGCGAATTATTTCGAATGACGGAACGTATATAACCCGCTTCGATAGCCACGCCCTTGAACCAGTCGTATATGAAGCGTTAGCACACACGGTAAATGATTACGGGGCTTCGAATGATATGTTATTTGTAGCAGAATTAGTGGAGAAATATAATAACGATGGGACCGTGGAAAATTTACGTGAAGCGTTAGTGATAGTAAACGATATAAAAGAGAGAAATTTATAAATAAGACCCAGCTACCTTATGCTGGGTTTTCGTTTTATTAGAGTATAGGTCACGGAATCTCACGAGAGTATTCGAACCAAGAGGCGCAGTAAAACTATTTATTCCCTATCTACAGATGTATTTAGGATTATAGTTAAAGAGTAAGACTATTACATAATTGACTACATGGAGGGCAACAACTCCATGTGACGATATGCTGAAATGGATCCAACAGCGAAAATTAACTTCATATTGGACCGGAAAACTACCTGATCTGACGTCGATACTATGAAATCAAGTCAGATTTCCCGGCTACCTCACCTCAAAATGCTACAGCCGATATTGTGGATATTGTGCAAAGAGAAGCTTTATTCGAAAAATACCCCAATATTGATATATTAGTAAATAGTATGGGCATCAATGAAATGATGAAATATGAAGACGTTGACGATGAGATTTGGGAAAAATACTTCAGTACGAAAATGCTTGCCGCAAATGGATTATCTAAATTTTATTTACCTAAAATGTTGAAAAATGATTACGGCCGCATTATCTTTATTGCGAGTGAAGAAGCAATTATGCCTTCAGGGCAAATGCCTCAGTATTGCATGACAAAATCAATGCTATTATTATTGTCCAAAAGCTTATCCAAATTAACAGTTGGAACAGAAGTTACAGTCAATACGATCCTGCCAGGACCAACTCTCTCTGAAAATGTGCATCAAATCATTGAGGGCATATACTCAAATGAAGATATGACTTTTTCAGAAAAAGAGAAAGATTTTATGACTAGAAATCTGCCTCAATCTGAAATAAAGCGATTTATCAAGCCTATTGAAATAGGTAGACTAGCTGTATTTGTATGCAGTCCTTATGCATCCGCATTTAAAGGTTCTCCAATCCGTATGGATGGGGGAATGGTACCGACTATTTTTAAATCTGTTTACGATTTGAATGATTGATTCTAATTTCATTTGGAATTGATGCAATAAAACGTTAGAATTATTTTGAAAGATATGGTAAGTTCTCTTTCTTCAGAAGGTTCATAGAATAGAGAGGAGAATGGGAAATGGATCTATCGATAAGTAAACGGCATGCCTCGCTACGAGAGGCTGAAAGCAAGGCGGAACAACTATTCAAGGCGATCGAAGATCAAGGAATTATACGTCCTGATGTGACTGAAAAGCAAATAAATCGTGAAATCTATCAATTGGCATTCGAGATGTTTGGTATCAAGAAATACTGGCATAAACGAATTGTGCGAGCTGGCAAAAATACGTTGTTTCCATATAGAGAAAACCCGCCTGACCTGATTGTTTCCAAAGATGATATTATATTTCTGGATTTCGGTCCAATTTTTGAAGATTGGGAAGCTGATTTCGGTAGAACCTTCGTGCTAGGAGATGATCCAGCAAAAATAAAACTGAAAAATGATATTGTTGAGGCCTGGGATGAAGGGAAGGCCTATTTTCAGTCTCAATCTGCGATTACAGGCAGTGAACTTTATACTTATGTTAGCCATCTCGCTTTAAAATACGGATGGGAGTTTGGAGGACCTCATGCGGGTCACCTAATTGGTGAATTCCCTCATGAAGTAATACAGGGAGAATCCGTTGAAAACTATATTCATCCCGATAATCATATTCCAATGAGAGATCCGGATTCGAATGGTAAGCCTCGCGATTGGATTTTGGAAATTCATTTTGTGGACAGGAAGCTGGAAATTGGCGGTTTTATTGAGCAATTATTAACCGTTGATTAACTGTAGGTATGGAAAATATAGTTGAAACTACAGATTAACTACAAAAGGCTGTCGAGCTAATCGGCAGCCATTGTTGTTAACTTGGTGATCTTTCTTTTCAATGATTTGTTTAGAAGTCAGCTGTAAACATATTTCTTAAGATGTGTAGGTTCTTCCAAGGCCAAGTTGTGTAAGCAACTGCCTATAGGCAATTGAAGTGCGATCAGCTGGAATATGGGCTTCGGTCATCAAATCGAGTGGTAGATCTTCTGGTGTTTGGGATTCAACCATTTCTCTATCTTCCTGAAAAACTTGCAAATTAAATTTAATCGTATCTTCAATCGGAAGATCTTTATCAAAATTCCGTGAGATTGGACAAAATAAACGAGTGTAACGTGCTGAGACTGGAGATGCGCAGTTCAAAATCATGAGCCTGCCGTCATTTGGGAAATGTACAGTTAGTGAGGCCGCGAAAGGTGCAAATACACGAAACGCGCGAAGCCACATGAATCCTTCTGGAGCGGGATTTTCCTGGCCTTTACCGTAATTGCTTACGGTGCTCCAATAGTCTACTTGAAGCTGATTCCCGTCACGCGTTACTTTGTATTGTGGAACTTCTGTGTTATTGCGGTCTCCGAACGTCTCCGTATGCACGTATGCAAAATGAGAAACATCTAAAAATCCTTCCATCTGGCGTCCTGCCGAACCGGCAATATCAAAGCTTGGAGGTAATATATTAATAAAATCCGGATCGTCCCACCCAGAGAACGGCGGAATCTGTTCGTCTACAGCGGCTAAAGATGTCCAGATCAGCCCATACCTCTCAATAACCGGATACATGATTAATTTTAGTTTGGGCGATATTTTGGAGTCAGAATGGGCTGGAACGGCAGTGCACACCCCTTCGCAGTTATATCGAAATCCATGGTAAGGACATACGATTTCATCGTTTTCAATCCAACCCTTGCTCAGAGGTGCTCCACGGTGAAAGCAGAGATCACGAGCAATCACGACTTTGCCGTGGCTGCTGCGGTAACAAACGAGCTTTACATCAAGCAGCTTCACAGCAACTGGTTTATTTGTTACTTCTTCAGCTATGGTCACAGGATACCAGAACTGAGAAAGAACGTTCCAATCATTGAGAGTAAATGTACAATCACGAGGATATTGCAATGCGGATTCAACATGCGAGTTTGACTTATTCATACACAATCGCTCCTTTAGAATGAATGATTAGGCTCAACGCAATAAAACCCCAGGCTTAAGAGGCGCGTAGTGAAATAGCTCTAATTTTCTGAAATGAAAAAATTAGAGTATCTTCACTAACGGCCTCTTGTAGCCTGGGGCAATTTACGGTTGCCTGGTCGAGACGCTCACACCAATTTATGAGCTTATACAAGAGAAGTTCATGTTAGATTACTTAACATAAACTATGTGTTTATTCTATTCCGGAAGAAGCTTTTTGTCAATTATGTTATTTAAGGAGTTATTCTAAGTAGAGCCATTCCAGTTTATGTACAGCCTAAAAAGGTCGCCAGCATATTTATTTCAATAGCTATCTTTCATTCCTAGTCCTTTAATAGCAATAAATTTACTATAATAAGTGGCTCTATATTAGTAAAAAGATAAACCAGTAAAGCGGCGTCATGAAAGCTTTATTGCGCATTGCTTTTGGGAAATGACGTTTTATTATAGATAGAATGTCACATTAACCAAGGGTTGATTATCCCGTCAACTCGCCATATGCTTATCTTACACTCATGTTAGGAGGGATCATTATGGAATTATCAATTATGTCTTTTAATCTTCGTATCCATGTCGCTGAGGATGGGGAAAATGCTTGGCCTAACCGTGTCGAAGCGGCTGCAGAAGCGATTAAAGCGTCTGGAGCTGCCGTTATATGCACGCAAGAAGGAAGCTTGCCTATGCTTGAGAGCTTGAATGCGCTGCTTCCCGAATATGAATGGATCGGGGAGGGCAGGCTCGGTGGCGAAGAGGGTGAGTTTTGCGCGATTTTCTTCCAGAAAGATAGGCTTAAGCCAGTCGAAAGCGGTACATTCGGATTGTCTGAACGTCCGGAACAGCTTGGCTTTCAAAGCTGGAACACCGCTTGTCCGCGCATTTGCACTTGGGTGAGGCTGGGGCAAATCGACGGGCAGGAATATCTGATTCTGAATACACATCTGGATCACATAAGCGAGGAAGCAAGAATAAATGGAGCTATGCTCATCTTGGATAAGATGAATATTACCAGTGGAGCATCGGCGATTCTAACAGGTGATTTCAATTGTGAACCGGAAACCAAAACGATTCAAACTCTGATCCAAGCAGGGCTGCGTCATACATACACCAATCCTAATGTACATCCGGGCCGCACTTATCATGGTTTTGAGGGCGGCGAAGAAGGTGAACCGATCGATTATATATTCGTTACGCCGAATATTCGGATCGTGTCAGCGAATGTCGACAAGGGCAAGTACGATGGCAAATACCCATCAGATCATTATCCAATTACTGCTAATCTGCAGGTATAGCACACGAACAATAAAAGAGTGGATGGACGGGAAACAGCCCAAATCCATTCTTTTTTTATATCGCTCGCTAAGAAACCATCAGTTGAAATAGAAGACTGGCATAGTTTTACGGGTGGTGTTACATTTGCTGACAGATAGAGATGTAAAAAAATTTAAGTAGTAGATTGATGATTCGTCATTAAGTTATTTTAGGGCACTTATCAAACGCTTCGGTAAGCCTGAGAAAAATCTGTTGAGAAAAAGATGGAAATCTTGTAGTGTAAATAATACCATTTATCCAGCTACCAAATAATGAGTGGTTATTCAAAACTAATATCGATACCAGCGCATAGGAGGTGAAGTGGAACACGATGGATCTCCAATATGATCCGACTGTATGGCAAATTAGTTTATTTGAGATGACGCTACGACTATTATTGGCTTTGGTACTTGGCGGTTTGATTGGTCTAGAACGTGAGCTTGGCGGACATTCCGCGGGTTTCCGGACGCACATTTTGGTTTGTCTTGGTTCGGCAGTCATTGTATTGTTATCCATGTATGGATTTTCTGATTTCGCCGCAGAACCGAATGTTCGTTTAGATCCAGCTCGGTTGGCAGCTCAAGTAATCAGTGGCGTCGGTTTTCTCGGCGCGGGTACCATTATGCGAAATGGGTTTGGTGTTTCCGGATTGACTACGGCAGCCTCATTGTGGGTATCGGCAGCAATTGGACTTTCTGCAGGTGCAGGATTTTACTACGGCGCTGTCATAGCGACCTTCTTGGTGGTGGTGAGTTTGTTTTTATTGAACAAGGTTGAGAAACTTTTCTCCCGAACGAAAAAAGTACGCGAGTTGTTAATAAAAATGGATAAAACATCAGCTGGTCTTAATCTTGTTTTGATGCACTTGAATCAAAGTGGACTGCAAATCAGCAAGCTCACGATAAACAACGACGAAGAGGAGGAGCGGCTAAGTGATCGGCATTTAACGATTCGCATTCAGTTGAAATTAAAGAAAATAAAAAACTATGAGGTATCTATCGCAGCGTTAGCTCATATGGATGGGGTAGTAAGCTTAGAAACGGAAGGCGTCTCGGCCTAATTGAAAGCGGAATCATTTTAATATTAGAAAGAGGAGACATGGCATGCATAACACGATGGTTGCAGCCCATACGGGATGTGGTGTTTATCCGGATAACACAATGGCATCATTTGAAGAAGGCATTAAATTCGGCGCAGATATCGTAGAAGTAGATGTACGCATAACCCAAGATGGTATTGCTATCCTTCTGCATGATGATTCACCTTATCTTCACTCACACACCTTCGAACAGTTAAATAATCCGGATATACGGCCGCTGCTCGATCCAATTTATAAAGATCATGAAATTGCGACGTTGGAACAAGTGCTTCAACTTTCGGCTTCGCTAGGAATCAAATTGAATTTGGATATAAAAACGGTAGATGCTATTGATCCGACGGTTAGGCTTATTCACCAGTTTGAAGCGCAAAATCGGGTTTTCATTACTGGATGTTCCGATAACATTACGATAAGATACCCGGATATTCAAGTCATGCTGAATACGCCGGACGATTTGTCTTTGGAACAAATGGAGCGATATGGCGACTTCGCGGAGGCTGTTTGCAGGGAAGCTAAGCAAGCTGGATACGCAGGGCTCAATATGAATGGCTTTACTTGTCTTCCGCCAATCGTAATTCGAGCGCACGCTTTAGGTTTGAAGGTATGGGTTTATACAGTGAACTTTCGGTCAGCAATGGAATGGTTTCTGAGGATGAAAGTTGACGCCATTACTACACGTGCCCCCATGGATCTAATCGCACTTAAAAAAGAATGAAATTAACTGTAGCCAAGTGAAAAAAAGTTTGGTATAATCCGTTCATGGTAAGCGCTTACTTAAAGAGGCGCACTTTATTTTAATCTTCATGGTATCGCTTCCAGAAAAAGCAGTTTCAGATTAAGACGCTCATAGAAACATGGAAGAAGGTGAATTTTGTTGCAGTTCTTGATACCAATGAGTGAATGAATCTTAACAAAATATTTACCTATAGATAACAAAAAATGGTTTAAGAAACAAGTTTTTGTTAATACAATCGATCTAGGATGCAAAATTATTATTTGGAGAAGAGGGTGATTGGTTAAAATTTAAGTAATTGAAAATTTATATGGTATCGCTTCCAGACAGAAATAAGAAAGAAGGTGACTTTCAACTTATGAAGCAAATGACCGTGCCCATGAAGCGAAAAAACAGTGGTATCGTTTTATGGAGAAAAATGTTGGCTCACAAATATTTATATTTCATGTTGTTGCCATGTGTTGTATTCTTCATCATTTTCAACTATATTCCGATGGCCGGCTTGTTGTTAGCCTTCAAGGAATACAAGTTCAATGAGGGCATCTTAGGAAGCCCATGGGTTGGCCTGGATTATTTCAAGCAATTTTTTAATTCTTATCAAAGCGGAGAGTTGATTAAAAACACACTCATCATAAGTTGTATGAAATTGTTTCTATACTTGCCGTTTCCGATTATTCTTGCACTTATGTTTAATGAAGTTCGCTCAAAATGGTTCAAAAATGTTTCTCAGAGCTTACTATATTTGCCGCATTTCCTCTCGTGGGTTGTCGTCATCGGTTTAGTTCAACGTATACTTGCTCCTGATACTGGCTTGTTGAATCAGGTAATCACGAATATGGGCGGCGACGGAAGTACATTCTTTATGATGGATTCGGATTACTTCTACCAGATTATGTTCGGAAGCCATGTATGGAAGTCTATTGGTTGGGATTCGATCATCTATGTCGCAGCGATCTCAGGAATTAATCCTGAAATGTACGAAGCAGCTAAAATTGATGGGGCAAGCAAATTCCGAGAGGTTTGGAATATTACGCTGCCGTCCATCACACCGACAATTGTTATCCTCTTTATATTGTCTCTGGGCAGTATATTATCCGCCGGGTTCGACCAGATTTATTTACTCAAAACACCGGGTAATGCACCGCTTTCTGATATTTTGGACACTTACATTATCCGAGTTGGCTTGCAAGGCGGTCAGTACGGATACGCGACAGCCGTGGGCATGCTGCAAGGATTAATTGGATTGATCTTGGTTGTATTCGCGAACCGAGTTTCCCGAAAGGTTTCTGAAACATCCTTATGGTAGCTTAATTCTGATAACGTTACCATAGTTGCTATGCGAAAAGTTTTGCATGACCATCCACTTGGTGGGAGACGTCTTCTGGCGTGTTTCATAAAATCATTTTAGAAAAGGGGAACAATCGCATGAGTAAGAAATGGGCAAAATATTTTGCAATACCTTTGGTGACAGCGATGCTGATCGCCGGCTGCTCGAATGGCAACAAAAGCAATAATGAAACACCTGCTCCTGGCGGGACAGATGGGGTTTCACCTACAACGGAAGGGAAACCGGCTACATGGATTGCTGATCGTAAAATCAAAGGTCTTGTATTCATGGGAACCGACGATTACACAGAAGATATGAACCCGGAAATTAAAGCAAAGATAAAGGAGCAAACGGGGATCGACTTTGAAATTGAAATCATGAAAGCCGAAAAATCCATCGATGGCTTGATTGCAGGCATCGCTGCAAACGACTTGCCGGATTTCGTTGCTTTCTACCTCAATAACAGTGGCAGACCGGAAATGCCTGTTGTTTTGAAAGCGGCGCGCGAAGGTATGTTTACTGATTTGACTCCGCTTATGAAAGATACGAAAGTGTACAGCAAATATTTGCAAGATGACTATTTGCCGCTTGATACGAAATACGGCGTTATGTTCCGTCCTGAGTTTAACGGCTCTTCTTACTTCGTTCATATGAATATCAATCGACAAGGCGGTTATCTATCTAACAAATACGTAGGCGGCGCTTATATCCGTAAAGATATTGCTGACTCACTAGGAATCGATCCGCGCACAATCAAGACGTCGGATGAAGTGTATGAGCTAGCTAAGAAAATTAAAGCGGGTAACTTCAAAGACAACAATGGCAGTCCAGTGATTCCAATCGGTCCATCTTTTTGGGGTGGTAAAGATGTTTCAGCTGCTTTCAAGGATCTTCAGTGGGGCGAAGACGACCAACGCATCAAAAAATCGAAAGACGGTCAAATCCTTCATGAAGCAGAAACCGAATATCCTATGAAAAAAGTAGAGTATTTCCAAAAGCTGCTTAAAGAAAAGCTTATTCATCCCGAGTACTTTACGATTGACGAAAGCCGCGCAACAGAGGGCGCTTTGAATGGGTCATGGGCGATTATCGGTGATGCCCACAACTATCAAGAGTTCAACCAAGATATGCATTACCTCCCGCTCGGACCAATTAACAACGTAGACGGCCCTTACCAAATGCAAGTTAGCTTTAAGTCCGGTTACAGCGCTTGGGCGATCCCGACTACAACGAAAAACCCGCAAGATATCGTTAAATTCGCGGACTACTTAGCTAGTAAGGAAGGAAAACTTATTTGGAAGTACGGCTTGGAAGGCCGCGATTACACGATTGGTTCAGACGGATTTCCACTTGTGAAGCAAGAAGTGTTGGATTTGAAAGCAACAGATCCGAACGAAGCGAAAAAGCTCGGCTTTCAAGGCGTCGGCAACTCATGGGGCGATATTCTAGGCAGTACCGACACCGACAACATGGCTGATTTCGGGGAAATGCAATATGGCGACAAATTGAAAAAAGAAGATAATAACGGGGCTCTAAAACTAATCGAATATTGGAACTTTGAGGAAAAGTACAAAAATGCGAAGATCGTTGACAGCTACGTACCTACCGCGTTCCTCGGTGAATTTGACAGATCTTCAGAACTTAAAGCGGCTTTGGACGCTTACAATGAAACTTTGATCCGCGCTTATTACGGAAAGAGTCTTGATGAAGCTAAGAAAATGTTGGAAAGCAACTTGAAACAATTGAAATCAGCAGGATTGGACGATTATTTGAAGCTTCTCGCAGAAAAAGATGCCGATCCAAAAACGGACGTAAACCTGAATGATTAGAGACTAGGTTCTACATTTAGAAGCAGAAAATTAGTGGAAGAGGCAAGGCGATTTTATCCGCAGCTGGGTAAAAACGCCTTTCCTTCAACGGAGGAGGGAGAAAGTGGGAAACGAATTTTATAAGCTCAGCACGGGTGAAAGAATTTTCAGAGTCATTAACTACTTGCTTCTAATCGCGCTGTGTTTATCGATCATTCTACCTTTTTTTAATATTTTTGCACTTGCTTTTAATCCCGGTAAAGACGCGGAAAGAGGCGGCATTTACTTCTGGCCGAGGATTTGGTCCTTGGAAAACTTCCAAAAAGCGTTTGAAACGTCCAATATTACAACTGCTTTTGGGATTTCAGTCTTCCGAACGGTCGTAGGAACGATCTCAAGTGTTTTTCTGACTGCAGCAGCAGCTTATGCATTAAAGAGCAAAACGTTGCCTGGCGGGAAATACATCATGATGATCATTTTCTTCACCATGTTGTTTGGAGGGGGAATCATTCCCTATTACATGCTGCTTAAGTCTATTCATTTAACGAATAATATTTGGGTTTACGTCATTCCAAGCTTATATAGCGTGTGGAACATCATCATTATGCGAACATTTTTTCAACAAATTCATCCGAGTTTGGAAGAATCGGCGCGAATTGATGGGTATAACGACTTTTCGATCTTCTTGCGCGTCATTATGCCGCTCAGTCGGCCGGTTATAGCGGTTATTGGGTTGTTTAACGCCGTTGGCCATTGGAACGATTGGTTCACTGGTGCATTCTATATTCGAAAATCGTCTTTGCGCCCGCTGTCCACGCTTCTACAAGAAATGTTGATGAGTGCGGAAGCGATGCGGGATACGCTCAATCAGGCTGCCGGACTTAGATACGATTTGATCGAAAAAATGCAGGTTACAGGAAACTCGCTTAAAATGGCAACGATCATTATCGTCGTCACGCCGATTATACTTATCTATCCATTTGTGCAGCGCTATTTTACCAAGGGCATTATGATCGGATCAATCAAAGAGTAAATCAGCCTAGGAGAGGATGGGAACAAAATGAAAATAGTGAATCCATACGTAGAGTCGGGAACTTGGTTTAAAGGAAGCTTTCATAACCACACGACGAACAGCGATGGTTGGTTTTCGCTCGAAACGGTTTACAAAATGTACGGTGGATACGATTTTCTTGGTATTTCCGACCACGATAAAATTACGAAGCACGAAGGCAAAAGAGAGATACCGACTGTTTTCGAAGCCATAGAAGTAAGCAGTCGGCAAACACATATGCTGCTCGTGAAACCACCGCAAATGATTATGGAAAACTACAGCAATGCATTTACGATTGAGAACTATCAACGCTTTGTGGATCTAACAACGACGAACGATGGATTTGCAGTGCTTGTGCATCCGAATCGGTATTTCTCGAATTTTTGGGAACTAGAAGATATGTTTAAGATGGAACGTTATCTTGGGGTTGAAGTTTATAACGGGGACGGCAATCCAGAGTATGATATCGCGTTTGACAAGTGGGATGCTCTTCTATCCGCTGGTCGTAAAGTGTGGGGTTTCGGAAATGACGATTCGCATGTATATGGACAAGAAAAGCGCGCTTGGAACATGGTCAGAGCTAAGGCAAATACAAACGATGCTATCATTGATGCGATCAAAGAAGGCAACTTTTATGTATCAACGGGGTATGGGTTTGATGCGATCAGAGTAGAAGGCAACAAGGTTGTTGTTGATCTTCGCTCAAATGATTTACTTGATAAAATGTACAAATACGTCACGTTTTTCGGTAAAGACGGACAGGTGCTTAAAGAAACAACGGGACGAATCAAGCAAGCTGAATATGAGTGTAATGGAGACGAAAAATACGTCCGAATAGCCGTTTATTTGGAAGGCGGGTATTCCGCTTTTTCTCAGCCATTATTTATTGAAGATTAAGAAGGTTTTAGGTCGAGGAGGAGTTATGGTGGAGCACAACAAGTTAAGATTCCGATCAGACGGGACATTTACGATCATACAATTTACCGATATGCATATCAAGAATGGAATTGAACCTGAAAAGGATGTTCAAACGTTAGCTGTTATTCAGCAGCTGATTGCGTCGCAGAAGCCCGATTTGATCGTCCTTACTGGCGATGTTATATCCAGCTATGATACAGAGGATCAAGAAGCAGCATTTCGCCGTGCGATTGCGGATGTTGTCCAGTCTGGCATTCCGTTCGCTGTCATTTATGGCAATCACGACTCAGAGAAAGGTATTACGCGTCAACGATTGAATGAAGTTTTAAAGGAATATGGCAATAACTTATCTGAGGATGGTCCTAAGGACATCCATGGAGTTGGGAATTATGCACTTACTGTTGCGGGTTCTGCGAGTGAAGAAGATGCGGCTGTCCTGTACTTTTTTGATTCCGGAGATTCAGCACCAGAATCCGTTGGTGGATATGAATGGATACATCCAGATCAGGTTCACTGGTACTGCAGCGAATCGAATAAGCTTGCTCAGAAGAATGGCAGCGCATTGCCAGGACTCGCTTTTTTTCATATTCCAATACCAGAATATGAGCAAGTCTGGCAGGAAGGTAAATGTATAGGCAATAAAGGCGAGGAGGTCTGCTGTCCGAAATTGAACAGCGGTTTATTCACGGCAATGCTGGAGCAGGGTGATGTCATGGGGACTTTTGCCGGACATGATCATGATAATGATTACGTAGGAGAGCTTCATGGCATCCGATTGTGTTATGGACGTGCCACGGGCTTCAACACATACGGAGAGCTTGATCGTGGAGCAAGAATCATTACGATATTCGAAGGAAAACGGGAGTTCGATACACGGATAGAAATAGCGAAATTGAACTAAGCTGATGAGGATTAGTCTCGCGGCTGAATGATATTAAAGAATAAATGATGAGAAAGTTTGTCGTAGTCGAAGTATATCTTATATAATTCTAATATAGGTACGAAATATACTTCCACGAAGGGTGAATAATGTGCAACCAAAAATCAAAGATGTGGCCCGGGTAGCAGGAGTTTCGGTTACGACTGTGTCCAGAGTGCTAAATGGCGAGAGGTATGTGAAAGACGATCTCAAGGAAAAGGTGAATCAAGCCATCGATCAATTGGGATACGCTCCTAGCCATATCGCCCGAAGCTTGGTACGCAACAAAACGAATCTCATAGGGGTAATCGTGCCAGACCTTACCTCAAGCTTCTATTCGACAATTTTAAGCAGCATCGAAGAAGCGGCTAGCACTAATGATTATAACCTTTTGGTATGCAATATCATCGAGGATATAGATAAAGAATTAAAGTATATCAATGTGTTTCAGGAAATGCGGGTAGAAGGCATCATTATTATGCATGAGAAAATTAATGAGGAAATCCGTGCTTTGATTCATAAGATGAACATTCCCGTTATTTTTTCAAGCGTTAAACCGATGGACCAGGAATTTGCTTCTGTAATTATTGATGACTATAAAGCTGCTTACGACGCGACAAAATATTTGATTGAGCTTGGCCATGAGGAAATTGGGTTTATCGGCGGGGACATGCGCGATATTACATCGGGACAAAACCGATATAGCGGATATCGAAATGCATTATCAGATCATTCCATTAAAATCATATATGAAAATATCCGGTTCGGTGATTATAAAGTGAAAAGCGGATACGAGCAAATGAAGGATATTCTTCGCAATAAACAAACGCCTACGGCTGTATTTGCCGTAAGTGATGATATGGCTGTTGGAGCGATGAACTGCATTTGGGATCATAACCTTCGAGTTCCAGAGGATATTTCCATTATGGGCTTTGACGGAAGTCAACTGACCGAGCTTGCCCGTCCGAGATTAACCTCAATGGAGCAGCCTATTCAAGACATGGGCAAAGTGACGATGGCAGCGCTGTTGAAACAGATTACGAATAAGGAAACGTCAACCGAGGATATCATCTTGGAGCATAAACTAGTTGTCCGTGAAAGCTGTATAAGAAGAGATTCATAAGGATTAGAGAGCATAGCACATCAGTGCATATCGGAAATAGATGGAGATGAGGCACCATTGAAAAATTACGATGTCATCGTGATTGGAGACGCGAATATTGATTTAGTTGTTGAGGGCTGCAACGAGCTGCCAGCACCCGGACAAGAGGTATTTGTTCAAAATATGACCATCCACGTCGGCGGAGGGGCAGCTTTGTTTAGTTTGGCGACAGCCAAGCTAGGTTTGAAGGTTGCCTTTAACGGGGTTCTAGGTGACGACGGATTTGGTCAGCTTATAAAAGATCAATTTTCTCGGTATGGAATCGATACCAGATATATTAAAAAGAGCAGCAGCAATACAGGCATTTCCATTGCAATTAATCCGGAAAATGATCGTTCTTTTATTACGTTTGCAGGGTCAAACGCCGAGCTTAGCTTGCAGCAGCTTGACATGAATAGTGTTTTATTAGGACGCCATGTTCATTTGACTTGTTATAAGGGAAGCCGCAATCATGCTGAATTTTTGGAAACCGTAAAAAAACTTAAAGCACTAGGCGTAACGACCTCTATTGATATGGGGTGGGATGACACTGGGGAATGGTATCCTGGCATTTTTGAATTAATGAAGGATATCGACGTTTTCTTCATGAACGAAACCGAAGCTATACACTATACCGGTTGTACAACGGTAGAAGAAAGTCTTGAAGTTCTTTCTAAACACAGCAGCCATATCGTGCTCAAATTGGGTTCGAAGGGTGCGGTGACATCGGTAGGCGGGCAGCAGTCCTATCGTTCGAGCTTCTCTGTCCGAGTCGTCGACACGACTGGAGCGGGTGATTCTTTTAATGCCGGTTATATTTATGGATATTTGGCAGGGAAAAATTCAGAGGAATGTTTGATATATGGAAATGCTTGCGGCGCACTGTCTGTAAGTGAATATGGTGGAAATACAGGGACGACAAACATAGAACTGCTAGAGAAATTTATCGCAGATCGAATTGGAGAAACAATAGAAACGCTGGAAACCACACTATGAATCTAATGATTCATAGTGTACGAGACTATAAGCGTGTTTTAGGAGAGTGGACATCATACAAGTCGAGAATCTGAACGCAAATCTCGTAAAGCTGAAAACTCGTGTGCCTGGAGGGCAATGGGGCAAACGCATCGTTGCGGAATTGGAATATGCTAATCGGGTTTCAAAGGTGATGGGAGGTCAGTATGACGATTTGATCGATCCCGTTGTTATCGATCTGCTGAATACATTAGATCAAGAAGGCATCATCGGGGAGCAAACGGTTCGCAGTGCAGAGCAGCGGTTGTCTGAAATGGCAGCAGCAGCGAAGTCGTACCATTTGATTTGTGCTGCTCATGCCCACTTGGATATGAATTTTCTTTGGGGCTGGGATGAGACGGTATCTGCGACTCTTAATACGTTCCGGACTATGCTGGATCTGCTGCAGGAGTATCCTGATTTTTGCTTTTCCCATTCTCAAGCAGCTGCCTATCATATTGTTGAATCCTATGATCCTGAAATGCTAGAAGAAATCAAACTTCGTGTACAAGAAGGACGATGGGAAGTAACGGCATCAACTTGGGTTGAAGCGGATAAGAACATGCCAAACGGTGAAAGTATGACTCGGCAGTTCTTATATGCCAAAAACTATCTTACACAGTTGTTCGGATTGCAATTGGATGATTTGCAAATCGATTTTGAGCCGGACACTTTCGGTCATGCGCTTAATGTGCCGGAAACATTGCATCACGCGGGCATCAAATATTATTACTATTGCCGCGGTCATAACAATGAGGGACATCACCTCTATCGCTGGATGGCGCCCTCAGGGAGATCGGTAATCGCATATAAAGAGCCGCATTGGTACGATTCCCGCATTGAGGGTGAAATGGTGCTTACGGTGCCGGAGTTTTGTCAGAAAACAGGCTTGAATACGATGATGAAAGTATATGGGGTAGGTGATCATGGCGGCGGTCCGACGCGGCGTGACATAGAGCGCATACTTGATATGAAGGAATGGCCGATTTTTCCAACCATTCGCTTCGGAAAGTATGCAGAATACTTCGCGTTAACAGAGCAAATAGCCGATAAACTTCCGATTGTCCAAAACGAGCTGAACTTTATTTTTACAGGGTGTTACAGCTCGGAAGCACGTTTGAAACAAGCGAACCGAGTTTCGGAAAACCTGTTGTATGAAGCGGAAGCATTGTCTAGTGTGTCCGCGTTATGGACTTCGTCCAAGTATTATGGCAAGCAATTAAAAGAAGCTTGGAGAAAAACTTTATTTAATCAATTTCATGATATTTTGCCGGGTACAGGCATTCCAGAAACGCGTGATCATGCACTTGGAGCGTTCCAAGAAATATCCGCCATGGCTAATAGCAAACGAAGCGCTGCTATGCGTAGTCTTGCAGCTCGCATCGATACCTCACGTTTTCTTGTTGAGGGCGAAGACCTGAAAGAAAGCTTTTCCGAAGGAGCAGGCGCTGGAGTTGGTGTCAGCATAAAGCATCAATTTCGAACGGGCGAAAGTGACCGCGGACGCGGGAAAACACGGATATTTAATGTGTTCAACAGTGCTACTACCGCACGTAAAGAATTAGCCGAGATTACGATTTGGGATTGGGATGGAAATATCCAAAGCATCGGTTTCGAAGACGACGAGGGAAATCAACTTGATTTTCAATTTGTGGATCGTGGATTTGCCGAGCATTGGGGGCACTTTTTCTTGTGTATATTACTGCCCGTAAATGTCCCAGCATTAGGATACAGCACCTATATCATGACGGAAAAAGCGGGGGATATGGCAGCCCTAACGGCAAATGATTTCTATCTTACGGGTCAAAACCTTCCGCCTGTGGAACTGTATACGTTTGTGCTCGAGAACGAGCTGTTAAAGGCAGTCCTAGATGTGCGAAAGCTTACGATTATTTCATTAATCAATAAAGAGAATGGACAGCAGCTCATCGATAGCAGCCGACCCGCAGGCGTATTCCGATTCATCGAGGAGGATACTTTTCAAGGAGGTGGCAATGCATGGCTGGTAGGCCGATACCGCAAAATTGAAGAGCTCACTGAAGGCATCAAAATCGAAAGCAGTGAATTAGGCAGCAAGCTGCTGAGGCAATCCATTACGTTCAGCGTTCCGTTTCGAAGATCGAAATTGCAAGTTACGGTATCTCTGGACCAGGGCAGCAGCAGGCTTGATTACAATGTGGAATGTGATTGGCATGAGTACGGCAATGAAAAGGAATTTACACCGCAGTTACAGTTTTATGCGCCTTTTGGTTATGAAAGCGATTCCTATCGATACAATATGGCTTTCGGTACGATTGAACGTCCTTCCCTCGACTTAGACGTACCTGCGAACAGTTGGGCACTTGGTGTTCCTTCGAACCATGAGAAGGGTAGAGCAATTATGCTTCTATCGGATTGTAAATATGGATTCCGAGGTACGGATAGAGCACTTTCCGTCACACTGCTGCGGGGCTCTTATGGTCCGGATGCTTATCCGAATACAGGGGTTCATCGCATTCGTTTAAGTATTTTTGTAGTTGATGCTTCTAAAAACCAGCAATTGATTGAACAATCCTCCCATTATCATCTTCCACTCCAATACATCTCAGCGGCTGCGAGTAATGGAGATTGGCCGACAACACAAAGCTTCTTGCAATTAATTGAAGGAACGATTGCAATCTCTGCGATCAAGATGCCTGAGGACAATCAAGCTGTTAATCGATGGATTATTCGCGTGTATGAAACCGAAGGAAACACATCCTCGGTAAAGCTGGAGTTATGCCGGAAAGTGAGCAAAGCTTATTTTGTCGATACGTTAGAATGTCCTCTAGTTGAGGGGGAAGTATTCATGAATGAATCACAAATAGGCTTTGAGGTTATGGCTTTTGGCGTCGCGAGCCTATGTATTGAATTTGAACAATAGGAGGGTTGTCCGGTGAGTATCGATCAGCAAGCAGAAAAGACTACACAAACCTTAATTTATCCGGTTTATGAACAAAATGTAGAACGGATTTTGGATCTGCCTCGAGTCCGGCATTTGTTCGATGTGTCTGTATTGAGACCACATATGGGCGCCAAAGATGCAATAACGTGGTTCTATGGTCGTCTAGGACAACCGGATGTTGTTATCGTAGGTATGGGTGATGCCACGCTAATTCACCCTGTTCGGATTAGGGAAGCAGCCGGCAACACGGGAAGAGCAGCAGCCAATGAGAAATGTGGTCGTGTGCATGTTTCTTTTCAAGCGCTGTGGGATGCCAATACAGCATTGGGTCAAGAAGCAGAAGCTGTCACGGCATGGGTGGAAGGTTGGAAACTGGGTACGTATTCCTTCGATAAATATAAGACGAAGTCAGATAAGCAGGAAACCCCGATCCTTTCTTTCGATGGACAGCCCGATATGCAGATCCAAGAGGCTATTCGCCAAGGGGAAATTCATGCTGAAGGTACGATCTGGGCGCGCGATCTTGCGAATGAACCAGCCAACTATTTGCGTCCGTTAGTACTAACGGACAAAGTGATGGAGCGTTTTGCCGGAACGGGTGTGGAGATTAATGTCTACACTGGCGAGGAGCTCGAGGGGCAAGGTTTTGCCGGCGTAATAGCGGTTGGTAAAGGAAGCGCATATGCGCCTGCATTTATCGAACTTCGCTATTGTACGGATGAATCAAAGCCGCTTACAGCTCTAATTGGCAAAGGAATTACGTTCGACACCGGGGGAATCAGCCTTAAAAAAGATTACGATATTAGTAGTATGAGGATGGATATGGCCGGTGCGGCAGGTGTGCTTGGAGCGCTGGATATCGTCGTTAAGAGCGGTGCGTCCGCCAACATAGCGGTGTTGGTGCCGACTGCAGAGAATGTTATATCAGGGAACAGCTTACTACCGAGTGATGTAATCCGATATGCGAATGGCCTAACCGTTCAAGTAGGCAATACCGATTCGGAAGGCCGACTCATACTCGCTGATGCGTTGATCCATGCTCATCGAATAGGGGCAGTGGAAGCGATCGATATGGCGACGTTAACTTACGCTGTCGTCGGCGCACTTGGAACGAAGATTGCAGGTATACTCGGCGACGATGAGTTGGTGGGGTTGTGTAAACATGCAGGTGAGCCGTTTGGCGAGAAAGTATGGCAGCTGCCATTAGTAGATGAATACGAATCGTATTTGGATAGCACATATGCAGATGTCTGCAACATTAGCAGCGGTGATGGCGGAGGAGCGATTTCAGCGGCACTGTTCTTACGCAAGTTTGTCCATCCTTCATTGAAATGGGCACATATCGACATGAATGGTCCAAAAGATTCATCCTCCGCGAGTGGCCAGCAGGCTATTGGTGCGACCGGTTTCGGCGCGAGAATGTTGGCTTCGTTTGTGATGTCGAGATAAAAAGGAGGGTATTCCTCCTCTTTATTTATATTTTGTAAACGCAAACAAATACATATATAACATTAAACAACAGGTGGGTGAGCGTTGAATTTATTATTCTATCAAATGAATGTAGGAGGTTATTTATGTTGCTTATGAGAAATAAAAGATTGGTTAGCATGATTTTGGTTATGAGTTTGTGGATCAGCTGTATCAGTATCAGTTTTCCTCATGCTATTGCTTATGCTGATGATAGCAGTCAACCTACGACGATTTCCGGTTTAATTGGTGAATGGAAATTTGATGAAGTGTCAAAGGATGGCATATCTCCGGACACGTTGAAGCGGAATAATGCTATCCTTACCGATGCTGCAATAGGAAGCGGCAAGGTAGGAAAAGCCTTATTGTTAAATGGTTATCTTAGTTACGCCACTATACCGAATCAGAATTTGATAAATACAGGCAGCGATTTCTCCATGAGCCTGCTTGTCCATTTCAATTCAAACTATACAAACAGAGACGTTGTCATTGTTCAGCAGCAAGGTGAGGGCGGAGAAACGCTGTTATCACGCAGAGCAGATGGTAGATTACAATCCTCTCTAGGCGGAAAAACGACGATCGGAGAAACCGTAATTGAGTCTAAAAAGTGGTACCATGTTGCCCTTAGCAGAGAGGGTGACCGGGTTAAGCTATATGTCAACGGTGCGTTCGAAACAGCTTCGGACGATACGTTATTAGTATCGAATTATGGTGATTTTCGGATTGGAGCTGACCGAGAGCCGGAAGTGACAAATGCGTGGCCGGGGCTCATCGACGAATTCAAAATTTATGACAAGGCTCTGACAGATGAGGAAATGAAACAGGTTCCGGGTTTTAATTGGCCTATTATTTCGTTAAACGGTCATTCGGAATTGAGTTTATCTTTGAACGATACCTATGTGGAGAGCGGAGCACAAGCATCCGATTTAATGGACGGAGATATTACGGCCGATATTCAAACGACTGGTCTTGTCGATACGAGTAAAGGCGGCATCTACAAAGTGAACTATACGGTATCTAACCAAGCAGGAGATTCGGTTACCAAAGTGAGGACTGTAACTGTTATTCCACCAAAAACGTTATCTCGCGCTAGCAGAGTTTTGATTGATAAAGGGCTGCAAATGCAGACGTGGATGACAACGGATCAATCAGGTCGGAAATACGCTAGTGCAGAGGAATGGAAAAACAGTCATTTTACTACGGCTACCTATTACGAATATCCGGGCTATAACCAAACGTTCCATAACCAGGTGCCAGAAGCACAATGGTCGTTTGTAAAAGGGGCATTCGGAGATGGCTTGGGAGGCGGTCCGAAAGAAAAAGATATGACGGGATTTCTGAGTGATGCGCAAAAAGCTAATGTAGATAAGCTGATTACGATATCATTTGGAGATGAAGAAAACTACAACAAAGAGATCTTAAAAACCTTTACGGATTGGTTCAAGCTAAGCCACAGACTTTATCCGGATGTCCTCGCTCACAGCAACCAACAATCGCGTCAATGGCAAAGGGACGATTATGAAACGTACATTCGTACGGCCGAACCTGACCTGCTCACTTTCGACGATTATTTATTCTCAACGAGAGGCTCGGACAACAATCTATTTACAACAATCGTCAATAACATTAATGACCAAAGAACGATTGCACTTAAGGGCTATGACGGAACCGGGCAAAGTCCGATCGCTTTCGGGCAATATTTGCTTGGCTTCAAGACAGGTGAGATTCCTGCAGATGTAGGTCCATATATTATAACTGAATCTCAAATATACGGCGTTCCGTTCGCCACATTGACGATGGGCGGCAAATGGCTCAGCATGTTCCGCTGGGAGTATGACAGCAACGCTTTCTTGTTTTTTGACAAGGACGGTAAACCTACAAAGCAATATGAGCAATATGCCGAAATGGCAAGGCAAATAAACAACCTTGGACCGCATCTCGTACGGCTCAATAGCACAGATGTCTCTATTTTGCCGGGGCAACATAAGGATTCAAACGGAAGAATCGTTAAAAACCTAACGCCTAGAGAAACACCAATATTCGATAAGAATACTCAGCTAAAGCATCCTTATTTAAGGAGCGTTGTTTCGAAAAACTCCAGCGTTCAAGGTGGACTTAATGGCGATGTAATGCTTGGTTTTTTTGAACCTCTGCCAGATACAGAGTCGTTTTTCAACTCCACAGACATGGAATATTTTATGGTCATGAATGGACTGACCTCAGGTAACGGTAAAACGGTGGAGCAGCACGGAGAGGGTGCAGAGACGGAACAGACGATAACGGTGCAATTAAATCTAGCAAAATACAATAAGGATGCGATTAAGAGAGTAAGTAGACTTACAGGAGATCTGGAACCTGTTGAATTGACGCCAATTGGCGGAAACCTCTATCAACTAGAAGTCGTCCTTAACGGGGGAGCAGCGGATTTATTCCAATTGGATAAAACAAAAGTAAATCTTGACTACATTGCTGCGAATGCTATAAGCCTGCCTGAGACACTTACAATGGATGCAGGAGAAACGGAGGCAATAGAAGCGGTTGTTTTACCAGCAGGAGCGACCGAGAAGAGTGTAGATTGGTACACATCGAATGAGCAGATCGCGACAGTAGACAGCAATGGAAAAGTAACTGCGATTGCTGGAGGGAAAGCAGTTATTACGGCAATTAGTGTTGATGGCAACAAAAAGGCATCCACTAGCATCACGGTTACTAGTGACGTTGTTCTTGTAACTGGCATTAAGGTTTCCCCCTCAACCGGAACGCTCTATACGAATGAAACGATGAAGTTGACTGCTGAGATCTTACCAAGCAATGCAACGAACAAAACATATGAATGGTTCAGCAGCAACGCTGATGTAGCTGCCGTGGATCAGAGCGGTAAGGTATTTGCGAAATTACCGGGCTCGGCTGAGATTTCGGCCAGAACATTAGACGGACGATTTGTCGCTAAAAGTACAATAACGGTGCTGGATGCAAACAGCGAAGCATCATTGTCGGAGTTAGTGATTAGTGGAGGAAAAGAGAACATTGTCTTTAATAGCGAAATATACGAATATACAACAAGGGTTAATACAAAAGTAGATGCCATTACGATTCAACCACGGCTGAAAAACAAAAAAGGCACGATGACAGTTAACGATGTTCCTGTCGTCAGCGGACAGAAGATTACAGCGAAGCTGCCGATGGGCAATAGCAAGATCGTATTCGTTACCAAAGCAGCGGATGGCATGACAACAAAAACCTATACGCTAACGGTAAAACGAAACAAAAATGTAGCGCTTGAAGCTACGGTTGTAAGTGCGACATATTTGAATAAAGATGGAGAGCCAGCTAACTTAATTAGAAACGATTACGATAACTCAAGTGAGCATTCGCCGCTCAAGTTTGCTGACGGGGATGAGGAGACGTATTTCCAAAGTACTGCTATTACAAACCTGAACCCAAAAGGTGAGTTTAATCCTGCGCATCGGATTATGCTGCAATGGGACGACGATAATCTTCAAGATTTTAATAAACTAGTTCTTGTCGTCAATAATGCACAGCAGCAAGGTATAACCGTCATCGATACTGAAACTTCTGTAAATGGCACCACATGGCAGGAGCTTAATGCTAAAGCCTATAAACCGACATGGCAGACAGACAGTCCAGACATTTACGAGAGTGTAACCATTGATCTTCCCAATTATAAGGAATATTACGGTGAAGGTTATAAGGGGTTGAAAGGCATTTATTTGCTCCTATGGGCAGCGAATTTAAATACCGATCATAAATATGCGATCAGCGAGTTTGAGCTGTACAATGAGCAGGATGCAATGGAGTCTGTTGAACTGACTTTAGGTGAAATACCTGGCACTGATCCTGAGAATTCCGTAATTGCTGATTGGGTATTTTCCGAAGCAAATGTGCAGCCCGGAACATCTATCGAAGCAGGCAATTTGGTTATAAAAGATAGGAGCGGCATGGGTAATGATCTTAAAATGGCCGTTGCTGGAACTCCGGGAGACAATAGGCTGTCATTTACTGAAGACGGTGCTCTTGATTTTGCAAATGAAAAAAAAGATGGCCAATATTTGACGACAGTAGCAGGCGCACCAATCAATAGGGAAAGCTTCGATAAAGGTTTTACGATTGAAGCAGAATTTAAGCTTGGCTCCAGTATTAATAACTGGATGGGAATTTTGACCCGTCAAGGGAATAACACTTTTGATCCAGGGGAACAGGAGCCGCTATCAACGCTCTCCATTTCAAGCATTCGCGAAGTTCAATGGGCAAGCACGCATGGGAACTCGAGCTCGAACGAGATCCAATCGAACTGGTCGAACTCACTTTCGGCTATTAAAGCATGGGCGCAGTCAGATGATTACACGCATGTTGCGATCGTGAATGATGGCTCGAAGACGCGCTTATTCCTAAATGGTATAGAATCCATTCGCAATCCTGAAACGGACGAAATCATAAATGGGATTGCGGCCGAAGCGGGCATGAGGTGGAATGTCGGAGCTTATGAGTGGGATAGAGCGCCAAGCAGTCTCTTTTTAGGGAAAATCAAACATATCAGGGTCTCTAGTAAAGCATTGGAGAAGGACCAATTCATTAAAACGGAGTTTAATTATAAGGTAAATTATGGGACTAATAATGATCTTCCGATGTTTGCACAAGATACATATACGTTTGCGATCATTCCAGATCCACAGTATGTGGTGCAATCCAAACCGGAAATTCTTGAGAAGCAGCTACAGTTTATTGCAGATAATTATGTTAGCAAGAATATTGCGATGACTGTAAATGTTGGCGACACGACACAAAGCAGTGCAGCCAAGGAATGGGCTTCTGCCGATAAGGCCTATAAGATTTTAGATCAAGCTAATGTGCCTTATATTGTTACTCGCGGCAATCACGATTTGAATGGTTCTGGTTATATCGATACGATGGGTCCCAAAAGATTTTCTGGTACGGAACATTTCAAGGGTGCTTCCCCCTCGGGATTAAGCACCTACTCGATCATTACAGCCGGCAGCTATAAGTATATGTTCCTTGCGGTAGACTCAGTGGGGAACAATTCGAGTAATACAAAAGAAAGAGACTGGGCAAAAACGGTGCTTAATGAGAACCCGAAAATGCCAACCGTCATCTTCTCGCATAATATTATGACGATCGATGGCAACGGCCAAGTAAGCGAAGGCGGTCAGGGCAGCTTATTCTGGAGAGACCTTGTCGAGAATTATGATCAAGTATTCATGATGGTAGGCGGACATATTAGCGGTGCTGGTCTGAATGTGAAGAAGAAGGCTAATGGAAATGAAGTCTTGCAGGTGTTAACTGATTATCAATCGGATATCGCTGGCGGCAACGGTTGGACAACTTTTTTTGAATTTGATGAAAAGTCAAAGGAGATTCGTGTGAAGACGTTCTCGCCATATGTTGATAGCATTCCGGTAGGGGAGCGTTCATATCTGGACACGAAATTTCTGATTGGTCCCGGAGATATGTACAACATTCCATTTGATTTCAGCACCAGATTTCGTTTTGTAAAAAATGATGCCGTTGATGTCGTCACTCCCGACGTGACAAACGACAAAGGTTCAATTAATTTAGTGCCTAAAGTTGATGCTAGAACGGGAGAAGCAAGGGCCGTGGTTGAAGAGCGAGACTGGAACAAAGCGCTTAGCACATCTTCAGCTGATGACGATGGCGTGAAAACGGTTAAAGTCGAGGTGCAGAAAGCGGATAAAGCAAAAGCATATGTCATTGAACTTCCGAAAGCAGCACTTCATTCCGATCTAGCGACGCATTTGATCGAGATAACGACTGCAATTGGAACAATAACGGTACCTGCCAATATGCTAAACGAACAGGATTTGTCCGGAGCGAAGTCGGTTGCGCTAATTATTGCGAGCGTAGATAAAACAGCGCTTGATCCAGCTTTACAGGAGCAGGATGGCGATAGGCCAATTATTGAGGTTGATGTGTATATCGATGGAGCTAAGGTTGCTTGGAGCAATCCACAGGCTCGAGTGAAAATTTCAGTTCCGTATACACCATCAGATGCCGAGTTAGCCGATTCGGAGCATATTGTAGCAGGGTACATTAATAACATTGGCAAAGCGATTATAGTACCGAACAGCAAATATGAGCCAATTACAAAAACGGTTGCTTTTACGACAACTCATTTCAGCAAATATGCGATCATGTTTGTTCATAAAACATTCGATGATCTCGAGAACGTGAAATGGGCTAAAAGGCAAATCGAAGTGCTGGCATCCAAAGGAATTATTAATGGCACGTCTGCAACAAAATACAATCCTTCAACCACAATAACAAGGGCGGACTTTATCGTCCTGCTTGTTAAGGCGCTTGAATTAACAGCTCCAATCGATACGAATTTCGATGACGTCAGTTTTTCTTCCTATTATTATAATGAAGTGATGATCGCCAAAAAGCTTGGCATCACTAACGGCAGCGGAGACAATAAATTTAATCCGCTTCAACCGATCACGAGGCAGGACGCGTTCGTTCTACTCCATAAATCGATGAAGGCTGCCGGTATGAAGCTGAACGAAGGCACGTCAGCTGGGCTGGATCGTTTTAACGACAAAGCAAAAGTTGCGAGCTATGCGATGGAAAGCTTGACGGCGTTGATTGAAAATGGAATTGTCAAAGGAAATGGGAATTACATTCTTCCGCTGGCTCCACTATCAAGAGCAGAATCAGCTGTAATCTTGTATAACATGATCAATAAATAATGAATGGGGGAGTGCCGCTCTAGCTCAACAGGGCGGCTATTCCTTTTTTGCAATGACTGAATATGCACGATTCTTAATGTTAAATGAAAGGGTTTTCAACATTTTTGGTTTAGTTGAGAAAAGTAATTTTTAGAGGCTATTGTAAAACGGGGTAGAATCTATTATACTGACTTCAATTGCCGTATGGTAGCGATTCCAGAAAATCAGTTCGCTCATTTCTGGTATCGCTACCATACAGATTGTTGAACAAAATAGATGAGCTATTAAAGAAGTTTTGTTGGAGACATTATCGAACTTCGATTGATGTAATTATTGAAAGAGGAAGAACAGAATAACTGCAGCATGAAAGGAGTGTTCATATGGAAATGATGGAGATGCAAGGTGTGAACAAGCCGATGTCCCGGTTGATTATGGGAACGGGAGACCTGAGAGTATTGGACGATGCAAAACGGTTGATGCTTGATGCTTACATTGAAGCAGGCGGCAATATGTTTGATACTGCCCATCAGTACAGAGGGAAAGAGAAGATTTTGGGACAATGGCTGGCGGAGAAGAAGATCAGGGAAAAAGTAGTCATTATGAACAAAGGCGCTCACCACGATGACGGGAGTCCAGGCCCACGGGTGAACCCGCAAGCCATCCGAAAGGATCTGGACGAAAGCTTGGAGAGGCTGGGAACAGCTTATATCGATCTATACGCGCTTCATAGAGATGATCCGACCGTCGAGGTTGGGCCGATCATGGAAGTGCTGAATGAGCAGCTTGAAACGAAGAAGATTCGCGCGATTGGCGCATCGAATTGGTCGCATCAGCGCATACAGGAAGCGAACGAATACGCGGCGGCGCATCAGCTAGTAGGTTTTACGTTTAGCAGTACGAACCTGAGTCTTGCTAAAGCGAAAGAGCCGAGGTGGGAGGGCTGTGTGTCTGCTGATGAGGAAACCTGCAATTGGCATGAGCGTAACAAACTGCCGCTATTGTCATGGTCTTCGCAGGCAGGCGGATTTTTCTCAGGCCATTTTACGCCAGACAATCTCTCTGATTCGGAAATGGTGAGAGTGTATTACAACGACAACAACTGGGAGCGATACCGACGAGCGGTGAAGCTAGCGGAGCTGAAGCAGGTAACGCCGATTCAAATCTCATTATCTTATGTTCTTCATCAACCTTTCCCAACATGTGCAATCATCGGACCTCGAAATCTTGATGAGCTTCATGATTCGGTTATGGCTATGAATCTACCATTAACTGCTGGGGAAGTCGAATGGCTGGATTTGAAAACGGAGGAGATTGCGGAATGATCAAACACCAATTGGCGGCTCAGCTCTACACTTTAAGAAACGAAGTAAAGAAGGATTTTCCAGCTGTTTTGAAGCAATTGAGTGAAATGGGATGGGCGGCCGTTCAAATTGACGGGCTGCACGGATATGAAGCACGAGAAATCGCTGCGGTGATGAAGGAACTCGGATTACGTACCGCTGGCATGCATGTAGGGCTGGAACGAATGAAGTTTGATTTAGATGCTGTGCTGGAAGAGGCTAACTTATTCGATACGAAAGACTTTATCTGTCACTCCCTGCCGGATGGGCTGCAAAACCCAGAAGGGTATGCAAGCGTGAAGAAAGACTTGCTTGAAGTGGCTGCTAAAGTTAAGGGCACGAAATATCGCGTTGGCTATCATAATCATGATTTTGAATTTCATACATCCATAGATGGTAAATTTGCACTGGAGTACTTGCTTGATGATCCAGCCATTTACGCTGAGATTGATACGTACTGGGTTCGCAAAGCTGGCCAAGATCCTCTGTCCTTCATCCAGAACTACGCGAATCGTATGCCGATTCTTCATTTGAAGGACATGACTGCTGACAGCAGAGAGACTTTTGCTGAGATCGGATCAGGAGTTATCGATTTTTCTCCAATCCTGCAATGGGGATTGCGAAGCGGTGTTGAGTGGTTTGCGGTAGAGCAGGATTATTGCACAGGAAGTCCGTTGGACAGTCTGGCTGCTAGCCTGGAATACTTATTGAAATTGGAAAAAACGCTCGTTTAACTATGAAGCCCGCATCTGAATAACCGGAACAGCGGGCTTTTCCTTATCCAATCTATAATGAATCGAGGTTTTGCTGATGAAAACGATTCGCTTGACTATGGCGCAGGCTTTGCTGCGATTTCTGGATCAACAGTATTTGTCTGTAGACGGAGAAGAGATAAAGTTCGTTCGTGGTGTTATGGGCATCTTCGGACATGGTAACGTCACAGGGATCGGAGAAGCTCTTGAGCGAGAAACTACAGAGTTATTGTTTGTCCAAGGGAAGAACGAACAAGGTATGGTTCACGCGGCTACAGCTTACGCCAAACAGAAGAACCGCCGTCAGATTTTTGCCTGCACGACTTCAATCGGCCCAGGAGCACTTAATATGATGACTGGAGCCGCAACGGCAACGGTTAACCGCATACCTGTGCTGCTGCTGCCAGGCGATAACTTTGCATCCCGCCAGCCTGACCCCGTACTGCAGCAATTGGAGGTTCCGAGTGACTACTCCATATCGGCAAACGATCCGTTCAAGGCAGTCAGCAAGTTTTGGGATCGCATCGTCCGCCCGGAACAGCTGATGTCGTCGCTTCTACAGGCGATGCGCGTGCTGACTGATCCAGTTGACACCGGAGCGGTTACGCTAGCGCTGCCGCAGGACGTTCAAACAGAGGCTTATGATTATCCAGCGCGTTTCTTTGAGAAGCGAATCCATTTCCTGCAGCGCCGTCCAGCGGAACAGGATGCCATTTTACGTGCCGCAAATTTGATCATGCGCAAGAAGAAACCTTTAATCATCGCAGGGGGAGGCGTTCACTACGCGGATGCGACGAAAGAGCTTCTTGCTTTTGCAGAAGCATTTGGCATTCCAATAGCTGAGACGCAGTCGGGCAAAAGCGCGGTGCCGTGGAATCATCCGCTTAGCCTCGGCGGAGTTGGTACAACCGGCACGCTGGCAGCGAATCGGATAGCTGCCGAAGCAGACTTGATCATCGGAGTCGGTACACGATTTTCTGATTTCACGACGGCATCCAAATCGGCTTTTCGCAATTCCGATGCTGCATTTCTGAACGTGAATGTTAGTTCATTTGATGCGGTTAAGATGGAAGCGGATTCGATCACAGCAGACGCAAAGTTGGCGATTGTCGCACTGCAGATGGAATTAACGAATCGCGGATTCAAATCCAGCTATGCTGACGGTTATATCCATGATTTGAAAGCGGAGTGGGACAGTGAAGTTGATCGTCTCTACGCCTTGGAGAGCGCCAATGGGTTAACCCAGACTAGAGCTCTCGGTATCATTAATGGATTCATTGAATCGAAGGATGTTGTCGTTGGCGCCGCTGGAAGCCTTCCAGGCGATCTGCACCGTGTCTGGCGTGTAACTGAACCGAACACTTATCACTTGGAATATGGTTTTTCCTGCATGGGGTATGAGATAAGCGGTGCTTTTGGCGTCGCGCTTGCGGAACCGGATCGTGAAGTGTATGCGTTAGTTGGTGATGGAAGCTACCTCATGCTGCACTCTGAGCTGATTACGGCAATACAAGAGGGCGTGAAGCTGACCATTTTACTATTTGATAACAACGGGTTTCAATGCATTCATAACTTGCAGCGCGGTCACGGCAGCGACGGCTTCGGCAATGAATTCCGCTTCCGATCCAAAGAGACGGGAAGGTTAGATGGACCGTTTATGCCGATTGATTTCTCTTTGCTTGCCCGCGGCTTAGGCGCTGCCTCATATAAAGCTACCTCGGCGAAAGAACTGGAGCAAGCGCTGCATGACGCGAAAGCGGAACAAGGACCTGTGCTGGTGGAAATTAAGGTGCTTCCGGGAACGAATACGGATGGTTATGACTCATGGTGGAATGTCGGCGTACCTGAGGTGTCTGTGAGTGACAAAGTGCGGAAGGCGCATGAGCAGATGCAGCAAAACATCGGTGCGGCGCGCCCTTATTAATTGGGAAGAAGGGATATGATGGATACGATTACTTTTGCGGGTGATAAGGATTTGGATTTTGTAGCAATCGGCCGCCTATGCATTGATTTGAATGCCAATGAAATCAATCGTCCTATGGAAGAAACGATGACTTTCACCAAGTATGTGGGCGGTTCACCGGCCAACATCTGCATCGGTATGTCGCGATTAGGCATGAAAACAGCGTTTATCGGCAAGGTTGCTGATGATCAGATGGGCCGATTCATTGATCAATACCTGCGTAATAATGGCATAGACACTTCAGGTGTCACAACGGATCGAACTGGAGCGGTTACCGGACTTGCTTTTACAGAGATCAAAAGCCCAGAGGATTGCAGCATACTGATGTACCGCAGCAATGTGGCAGATTTGTTGCTCGCGCCTGAAGAAGTTGACGAATCGTTAATCAAACGAAGCAAGGTACTTCTCGTATCCGGTACGGCGCTGGCACAGAGTCCATCCCGCGAGGCGGTGCTTCTTGCACTTCGTTACGCACGTAAACACGGAACGAAGGTGATATTCGATATCGATTATCGGCCATATTCGTGGGCATCTCCTGAGGAAACGGCCATTTATTATCATTTGGCAGCGGAAAAGAGCGATATTATTATTGGGACGCGCGAGGAATTCGATATGCTGGAGCGGTTCGACGGCAACACCGAACGCAGTGACGAAGTAACTGCGGCGCAATGGTTCGGTTACCACGCCGAGATCGTCGTCATCAAGCACGGCAAAGAAGGATCGATTGCTTATGGCAAAAAAGGCAGCTCACAGCGGGGTTCTATTTTCCCGGCTAAGGTTATCAAGACATTCGGAGCCGGCGACTCGTATGCAGCAGGATTTATCTATGGACTTATGCAGGGATGGGATGTCAGCCGCAGTATGACATTCGGCAGCGCGTCAGCTTCCATTGTTATTTCCAGTCATAGCTGTTCGGACGCCATGCCGACAGTGGGGCAGATTGAACAATATATGCTTTCTTCCAAACAAGCGTAACTGGAGAGGAGAACGACAATGATGACCCAAATGCAAGCACTTATACCTTTATCGAATTTTATTGGAGGCGAATGGATCGCCTCGACTTCAGGCAAGACAGAAGCTGTGTTTAATCCAGCAACCGAAGAAATTTTGGCTTACGTTCCGCTGTCGTCTAAGGATGAAGTTGATCTAGCTGTCCGAAATGCGAAAGAAGCGTTTAAAACATGGAGTAAAACGCCGGTACCACGCCGTGCTCGAATTCTTTTCAAATACCAACAACTGTTAGTTGAACATTGGGAAGAGCTCGCTCAGATCATTACCTTGGAGAACGGAAAAAACTATCAAGATGCTCACGGGGAAGTCATGCGCGGCATTGAATGTGTTGAATTCGCTGCAGGGGCGCCAACGCTCATGATGGGAAAACAACTTCCAGACATCGCTACAAATGTGGAGTCGGGTATGTTCCGATATCCGATTGGGGTTGTGGGCGGAATTACACCGTTTAACTTCCCAATGATGGTACCCTGCTGGATGTTCCCGCTTGCAATTGCTTGCGGCAATACGTTTGTCCTGAAGCCCTCAGAGCGGACGCCGCTTCTTGCGAATCGTCTGGTGGAGCTGTTTAAGGAAGCGGGTTTGCCGGATGGCGTGCTGAATCTTGTACATGGCTCACACGATGTCGTAAATGGTCTGATTGAACACCCGGACGTCATTGCGATTTCGTTTGTTGGCTCTCAGCCCGTCGCGGAATATGTGTATAAAACCGCAACTGCGCAAGGGAAACGTGTTCAGGCGCTTGGCGGCGCTAAGAACCATACCATCGTCATGCCGGATGCTGATATGGACGGAGCGGTGACTCAAATCATCAACGCGGCATTTGGCTCTGCGGGCGAGCGCTGTATGGCATGCGCTGTCGTCGTTTCCGTTGGGAAAGCGTCCGAATCGTTGATTGATAAATTGGTCGCGGCAGCTGATAAGCTAATCATTGGTAATGGCATGGATAAAGATGTCTTTCTAGGGCCGGTCATCCGCGGTCCGCACAAGGAACGTACGCTGGGCTATATTGCGACAGGCACAGAAGAGGGAGCGGTATTGCTCCGTGATGGACGTACGGATGCGGCATCAAATGGCGAAGGGTATTTCGTCGGCCCGACAATTTTTGATCATGTGACGAGTGAGATGAAAATTTGGAAGGACGAAATATTTGCTCCCGTGCTGTCGATTGTCCGCGTGGATACGCTGGAAGAGGCGATTGAACTTGCCAATCGTTCAGAACTAGCAAATGGAGCGTGCATTTTCACTCAAAATGGCAGTCATGTTCGTCAATTCCGTGAAACGATCGACGCTGGTATGCTGGGCGTAAATTTGGGTGTACCTGCCCCAATGGCATTTTTCCCTTTCTCTGGCTGGAAGAAATCGTTCTACGGTGACTTGCATGCTAACGGTTCAGACGGTGTCGAGTTTTTTACGAGGAAAAAAATGGTCACTTCCCGCTGGTAAGCGGCTCGTTGACAGGAGGATCTGTTGATTCTGATCCTCCTGTTAAAATGCATGGACAATGGATCAAAATACCCGAAGGGAGGCATTTGAAATGAGTGAACTAATTGTAAAACCGAACCAAACTCCGGATCAGGAAGGTAATACCCTTCGGATTACTCCAGAAGCTGCAGGGTGGGAATATGTTGGTTTTGAAGTGTTTACGCTAGATGCCGGACAATCACTTAGCCGTCTGACAGAGGAGCGGGAAGCTTGCGTTGTCCTGCTTAGAGGAAAAGCTGACGTTTCCACAGAGAAGTCAGAATGGAAGAGCATCGGCCGCCGGATGAATGTTTTTGAGAAAATTCCTCCTTATTCCGTGTATGTTCCATCTGAGGATAAGTTCACGATTACCGCATTAACAGACCTGAAAATTGCTGTATGCTGGGCTCCAGGCAGCGGTACTCACGCAGCAAGATTGATCGAACCTGGTCATGTTGGGGTTGAGAATCGTGGCGAGGGCAGTACACAGCGGCTCGTTCATAATATTTTGCCAGAAACCGCAGATGCAGACAGTCTGCTCGTCGTAGAAGTGTTTACGCCTGCCGGTCATTGGTCAAGTTTTCCTCCTCATAAGCATGACCGTGATTTTTTGCCTGAGGAATCGCTGCTGGAAGAAACCTATTATTATCAAGTTCAGCCAGAGCAAGGATTTGCAGTACAGCGTGTGTATACAGACGATCGTTCGTTGGACGAGACGTTGACTGTAGGCAACGGTGAAGTTGTACTTGTACCTAAAGGCTACCATCCTGTATCAGCTCCTCCAGGTTATGATGTATATTATTTGAACGTAATGGCGGGGCCAGTTCGTATTTGGAAGTTTTATAACGATCCGGATCACGCTTGGCTGATGCCGAAGCCACGATAAGATATATAACGAGGATTAAAATGCTACAATTGAAAGAGAGCAATGCCATTTGTAATGATGGCATTGCTCTCTTTTTAATTTCGATTACTCAAAACTTGACATCCCATTCTGTAACTAATATTATTACAGTAAGTCGAAAAAGAATAGAGGACATAAAGCATGAAATGCAAAATTAATCGAAATGCAGCAACCGTTTTAAAAAAGATGTTGAGCAGTAATGAATCAGAAGGGAAGATGATTCGTGTTTTTATAACTCAGAATCATGGAGATCATGGTCATTATGATATAAAGCTGGATACACCTACTGAACATGATGAAATTGTAAAAACAGACAAAGACATTGAAATTGTATTAGATAAACGTGAACCGCTATTAGACGGGGTTTGGATTCAATATTTTTATGTGCCGGAAGAAGGTTTCTTCATAACGAACCCTTCTACAGGTTTTCTTGAAAAATAAGGTTTAAAATATTGATGGTCAACAGGGAGGATGCAAATTTGCATCCTCTTTAAGCATTTATAGAGAGTACATGACAGGATAATGATATTGTCCGATTGCTTGAAACCCTATAGATGGACAAAGTCCGGTAATGGAGTTCTGACGACTGCATAAACCGAATATGCAGGATAGTGTAACTTCTTCGCGAATATTTCAAGTATGGAAAATATACGAAATTATTATAAAATCAATTAAATAATCATTATGGAATTAATGAATGAGGTTGAAGGACTTCTCTGAAAGATAAAATTATTATTAGGAGGACACAACATGGAAGTTTTTGAACAATATTTAGCAACTATCTTTAACCCGCAGCATCGGGAGCGAACAGAAGAGGTTTTGACTTGGGTAACAAAGAAATTTCCGAATTTAATGCCAAAAATCGCCTGGAAGCAGCCTATGTTTACCGATCACGACACTTATATTATTGGCTTTAGCGTAGCCAAACAACATATGGCTGTTGCTCCTGAAAAAGCAGGCATTAATCGTTTTTCTGAGGAGATTGTGCAAGCAGGTTATGACAACACCAAGGAGTTGATACGTATCCCGTGGGCTAGTCCGGTCGATTTCTTATTACTTGAGAAAATAATCGAATTTAATATTTTGGATAAGGCAGACTGTTCGACCTTTTGGCGATAATATAAATATTATACCCAATTGAATTAATTCGTTATTCAAGAACATAAGGGCGTAGGCACAGATGTGCTTATGTCCTTATTCTTGTTTCAACTGGATTATTGAAGGAACAAATGAGGCCATTCTGGCATTATTTCAACAGGCTGCCATTACCTCAACATCAATCATGATTCCTTGTCCAGCGGCTAAAAAAGCTGTAAACAATGGAGATTTTCAGACTATCGAGTACGCAGGAATTCATCTGACATTATCAAGTGTGTCAAGAGTTTCAACTCCCCTTTAATTTGCCTAAAAGAATATTAATGCAACCGTTTTTAAATGAAGAGCAATGGGAGACGTTTTCGGAGTGAAGACGCAATTTATAACAATGGTCGAAAACATAAAGCCTGGTATCACTCAGGTAACAGTTCATCCCTCTATAATTACTGAAGAATTGATACGATTAACAAGCTGTTGCTTGGAAAGGGAAAATTGAATTTCGCTAACTCTGTGATTTAGATATTTTGCAGCTTTTCAAACAGGAAAACATCAAACTCATTTCATGGAAAGACATCCGTGACCTACAAAACTGCAACTAACGGGGAGAGAACGTTCTGAAGGATATGAATAAATTAATCGATATCCACCATAATATTCAAGTACACAGACCATCGATTGGAGGATAGAACATGCTTGATAACCTTGAGAGTAATTATAATTGTGCAAATGCGGGAGATGATCTGCATCAACTCAAGCAGGAGCTCGAATCGCTTCGTAAACAGCAAGGAGAAGACAAAGAATCACAAGAAACGATCAATCGACTTGAAAATCAAATCTCGTTCATATTAAACAAATGTGATATTAATCATTAGTCTGAATTTGAATAAACGATGAATCCCCTTCTTTACCCGAATGAGGGGTGAAGTAGGGGATTCGTTTTTTCAAGCGCGTAATCAATATGCTCTTAAACAACGGCAGTTTAGGACTTTATGTTCTCGTCCGCTGCCCCGATTATAAGTTCCTTTTGAAGTAACCGGGATTGACCCCGGTTAGCATGTCATTCGCGGATGTCGATTTCTCGGGACGCGTTTAATTATTGGCCTTTAACCCACACATACCGCTCCAAGAAGATGACTCGAGCCTTCCCGCGGCGTTCTTCAAGTGGGAAATTGAAAATACGGATCATGAACCGATTGTTTATACGTTATGTCTCTCGGCTGGCAACCCCATTCCGACGGAAAGGGAACAGACACGTACAGCATTGAAATCGTTAGAGATTTAAACCTCGTAGTAGAGCGTCCTTATGGATGATGGGATTAAAAGGGCTATGGCTCTTTGTACACTCCCATCGTACTGAGGCGCTTTTTTTTTATGCAAAGCTGATCATTAATGCTCTACAGGAATTCTAGCTGGTAATGATACATGAATGAACAGGGGCTTCCATATGGTAGCCCTTCGTTGAACGAATTGACATGTTAGCTAAATACATATGGTTCAATTTAAGGTATAATGTGGTACAAAATAACTTTGTCGTCTTTTCAATCTTAGTTAGAGTATTGGAGGGGAGCAGTTATCAATAAGAAAAGTTGGATTGCCTTATCATTTATCTGTGTACTCTTAGGACTGTCAGCTTGGTTGACTGATATTTTATTTGAGCATATGTACAAATTGTGGTTGCTCACCTTTCTAATAAATCCTATAGGATTTTTATTTGGGCTGCTTGGAAGAAGTAAATGGGGAATGATCTCCAATGCACTAATGACCATCAGTGTATTTATTTTTATGTTTATTGGATACTTAATTGCTGCCCTTTTTGGAGGACAGCCGTGAAATTAAAGTGATCAATTTGAACCGATTGATTTGTAAAAAGGGAGGTATTGTATGAGGAGAAAGCATTTCATTTTCTTTATTTTGATCACTTCATTATTATTTCCAGGCAATTTATCAGCAACTTCATGGGCAAATGAATTTGTTGTTTGGCATGGTTATGTTTATGTAATAAGTGATGAGTATGTAACAGATATACATAAAAAGATTGGGCATGTCACTGTATATTCAGATATGGAAACCTATACTGGCAATTACTCTAACTCATATAAGAAGGGGACTAAGTATTATTCAATCAAAGGTATTAGTACAGATGAAGCGATCGCAGTTCAACAAAAAGATGGGAAGTTTATAAAAGCAAACCGAGATGGTAAATTCAAAGGAGAGAATACTGATTACTCAGGTTTAGTGAGAAATGTGATCATTATTTCACTATTAGCCATTTTGGTGATTTTTCTCGTTAGAAACAGATATAAGAAGCGGATTTAACTCGTATAGGCGCTCTAGTATGTAGATTGTAGAAGTCAAATACGGGATTATAAAGGAAAGAAACGCAAATGCCAACCAGATGTTCTTGGTTGGCATTTGTTTTTCTACGAGCACATTACAGAAAATAGAGCTGCTTTTGGGACGGAAAAGCAGCATTTACAACCTCAGGAACTTATGATAAATTGAAAGTAGTTTCACATTATGAAATGGTGTTTCATACAATGAAACGGAATACTCATTTTATAAAAGGAGGAGCAGCAATGGGAGAATCAATAAAAGATCAAGTACAGAAGCAATTTGGAAAAAATGCTGCAAAATATGTAACAAGCAGCCGCCATGCCAAAGGCGAAGATTTGGCTTTTCTTGTTTCGTCATCCCAAGCCAACAAGGAGATGGAAGTACTTGACGTTGCAACAGGAGGCGGGCATGTGGCCAATGCGCTTGCACCGCTGGTCCGCCATGTAATTGCTTATGATCTGACAGAACAGATGTTAGAGAAGGCTTCGAAATTTATTCATGGTAATGGACATTCCAACGTCGACTTCGTACAGGGGGATGCCGAGCTGCTCCCATTTGCCGATGCATCCTTTGACTTGGTAGCTTGCCGAATTGCAGCGCATCATTTTCCGAATGTGCCTGCTTTCGCTTCAGAAGCATTCCGCGTCATTAAGCCGGGCGGCAAGCTGCTTCTAATTGACAATGTTGCTCCTGAGAATGAAACGTTTGATGAATTTTACAATCAGGTTGAAAAGCAAAGGGACCCTAGCCATGTTCGTGCTTGGAAAAAGTCTGAATGGATTAACCTGCTGGAGAATAGCGGGTTTCGCCTTGAAATAATGGTTTGTTTCCCCAAACCGTTTAAATTCCAAGATTGGTGTGAACGGTCCGATCTTCCAGAAGCGGAGCAGGCTTTACTTGAGACAAAACTGCTGCAAACCCCAAAGGAGATGAAAGATTTTTTCTCTATCCAAACTGATGAATCTGGCAGACTTACCTCATTTAACGGAGAATCTGTATATATTCAAGCGATCCGTTCATAAATATTTCTTAAGTAAACGTGCCCATGTAAATAGAAAAGGGCTGCTCTCAAGTCAAGTAGTTTTAACTACGATTTGAGGCAGCCTTTTTATTTGAACGGTGTTTGAACGCACATACGCTATGAAAGCTATTATTACTGCATGTTTGCTGAATAAACATCTTTCCAGCGTTTGTTCGTTAAAATTTCAGCATCTTTGCCCATAAAGGCGGACATTGCCTGTGAATCATCCATTAACTGATATCTCATCCATGCGGTCAGATATCCTCTATGTTGTCCGCCATCTTGTTCAATCGCCGTATGTGCCGCCCCTTTTGCCATCGCCATCATTGCCGGAATATGTGGATTTGCCTTACTAATCTCTACTTTGTTGGAGGATGAAGGGGAGATAATAAAATCACGCGTTCCACTCATCACAAAAAAAGGTACCTTTAAAGCGGATGTGTCATAAACATCCTCTGGATCACAATATTTCAGCTTCGGGAGCGCAATTGAGACAACCGTCTTGATGAGATCGCCATGTTCAAAGTAGGTGTGCGCGTTAATTACACCTGTGGAGCCTTGAGAATGGCCTGCAGCGCCTATTTGATCTTTTTGAATTCGTTGAAAGAACGGGCTGCCTGGCATATCGTTTTGTGCTAACATATAATCAATTGACGCAACAATTTCTTTTCCCGTCCCAGTTGTTGTGCTAAAAGTATCAATAACTACAAATCCCCAACTAGCTAAATGGTTAAAAAGCTCATCGTATTGCTCAGGCAGCGCTCCTGTTCCGTTGCCCCAAGCAATGAGAGGATGCATCGATCCTTGTGATTTTGGGGAGTAGACTTTATACAGCTTTTCACCATGTTCGTCTAAGATCTCTCGCGTCTCTACATCGTATTCTCCAGATGACGCATATTTCTCTTCCACACTGCCTATCTCAAAAGCAGCAGAAACGGAGTTCACCAGCAGAAAGGACACTGTAGAGAAAGCTAAAATCATAATTAAAACAATGCCGGTCGTCCATAATAGCCATTTGCTTCTGAGAACTCTCTTAATTTGCGGCATACAATCTCCTCTCGCTATGACTAACGTGTACGTTATCCGAAATGTCAGGGTATAATGCCGGATGATCATGATGATGAGCCTTATTCGTTTTCATAGTTGTTTAGTAGTTTTATTATACTCTATGCTTATCGGCAATGTTAATTTTCACATTAAACGGTTCGCAGTTCATATTAAGCTAGGGAGGAGGAACTAGAATGCTTTACGATTTAAAAGGTGAAGCGAATATGACACCTATTGTGGGAATGTTATTTTCCGCTGTAAAAGAGAATAACCAACGGTTGCAATTTATTACTGGCGGCATGTCACAAGAAGAATTAGATTTTAAGGGACCTGATCACAATTTTAATAGTACTGCTCAGTTAATCAAACACATCATGTATGTTGATCTAAATTGGGTTTATAGATTAAAGGGACAACCACTTCCTCAGTCATTAAAGGAATTATATGGCCCCATGATAGATGAAAATAATAGACTTCCGATGGTCAAAGGGATACCTTTGAACACACTAATGACCAAATATGATGATGTATTAAAAATGTTAAATGATTCATGTGCACAATTAACAGATGCTGATTTAGACAAAGTTGTTGCTTTTGGACATGAAAATGAAAAGCATGCAACGATACGTTGGGGCTTATGGCATATGGCTGACCATAGCCGCTATCATCAAGCTCATATTAATTTGCTTAGAAAGTGGTATGGTGACGATTCGCTGTCTAAATAAGAGGAGAAGCACAGCTATCATTATTTGTGCGCTGTAAAGATAAAGAAGAGCAAACGCTGCTGCAGCGCTTGCTCTTCTTATTGATGTAGCCTTACATTGCATTAATCAATTTTATCAAGAGATCGGTTTTTGGCGATATCCAAAACAAAATCCCCTAAATCATCATAACTCATTTGATTTAATTTCTCTTTGAGAGCTTCCGAAATCGTCTCTTTTTCAAATATTCCTTTAATAATATCAATGACCAATTCAACCCTAGCCTGATGCCTTTCCTTCGTATCCATGCGCATTCCTATATTCTCCTGTTCTCGATAGGCGTTCTTCATTATCGGCAAAACCTAAAGTGTAAACTGATGACTGCCTATTTTCTTAGTGGCTGTACGCGTCTTGAACCAAGCCGAATTGGTAATTATCGGATTAAAGAAGAACAACGCATTGCCAGTGGGATCATTCCCTTTTACAGCAGCTTTAGCGGCTTTGAATGCCGTTTGGTTCGGAATAAGCCAGTACTGTCCGTCCTTTACGGCAGAGAACGCATTGGGCTCCATAATGACTTCTTTTACTGTGTTGGGGAATTTTGAAGACTGAAGTCGATTCATGACAACTGCCCCAACCGCCACTTGGCCTTTATACTCTTCTCCTCTAGCCTCGGCATAGATGACACGTGCGAGCATGGAAAGTTCCTTTTTGTTGACCGACAATTTTTTGAGCTTCGCCCATGTTTTTGGACCTACAACGCCGTCACCTTGGAGACCGTTCTTTTTTTGAAAGACTTGAACCGCAGTGCGGGTAGCCTTTCCAAAACTGTTATCGATGGGCAAATTGTAATAACCCATTGTTTGAAGCCGAAACTGCAGATCTGTAATGTCCTGTCCCTTGCTGCCAAGTTTCAACACGGGTGAAGCATCAACTTTGTGATTTGATACGGCTGCGGTAACTAGTACGAGTAGGACAAAAAGAGTCAAAAATCTGTTCATGATGAATAAATCCCTCCTGATGCGAATGATAGGTAATGATTGGATGGCATTGAGCGTTTATTCTAGCACAGCATGAATAGGATAATCTTGTTAAGATTTTCTCATTTACATGCCCCCCTGAAATCAATAAAACGCGACGAAACCTTATAAAAGCAATACATAAGGAGTGAATAACGATGGTGAATAATTACAAACGCTTCATTCAAAATCAATTCGAAAAAGCGAAGTCTACCGCTTCCGAGCTTATTTCTTCAAGAAGTGAAGAAGAAGAAAAAGCTATTATAGAACTCAATCCACAACATTATGTTGAGCTGAAAGTAATCGCCGATAAGCAGAATACGACCGTGCAAGCGATTATTGATGGCATCATAGTCCAATACTTGGCAAGCGCTCCATACGAAATAGCCCCCATTACAATGGGCCAGAAGGAAGATAACCCGCTTTTGTATTTGGATGGTATTTGCAAATTAGAGGATTAAGGAGTGCTGACAGTTGGATAACCACTTAAATGTACAAGATACTATATTTTTGGATGAAACAGCTTTTGCTGCATTGATGAACCCAGAGGACCCTCATTATGTGAAAGCTCGTTCCTTGTTTTTGGATTTGCATGATCTTGAACGTAATTATGTAACGACCAACTCAATTTTATTTGATCTTAACGAATGGCTTCGCAATGAATACAGCTATCAGCAGGCGGAATATTTTCTAAATGCAATTGATAAGGCTGTCAGTAAAGGCAAGCTCGCGGTCATCTCCAGCGGCCCTGAATTTGAGGGGGAATCGCGCAGATTACTTATCGACAGGCCTGAGCTCCGATTCTCTCTCAGCGAAGCATTAACCGCTGTGACTATGTCCTATTATCAGGTAAAACGTATCTTTACTTTCAATCACAATTACATGATGCTAGCCAATTTGGATAAGGATATACGGATCATTCCGTCCAAATAATAAGCATTTAAATAAATACAGCCATATTGGCATGCATCGTATTAGACTTTTTTAGTATTGATGCAGACGCCAAAAAGCAGCTCTTCCTCGTTAGAGGAGGGGCTGCTTTTGTTCTTTCTAATGTGAATTAAGTAGAGCTGCGAACGACCAAATGTGTAGGTAAAATAACCTTCTTCGGCAGCAGGCTATTCCCATTCATTCGTTCTAATAATAAGTCAACGGCGACCATCCCAATTTCCTCGGTCGGCACATCAATGGTTGATAGAGGAGGATTGGAGTATTTGGATACTTCAATGTTGGATAGGCCGATAACAGCGACTTCGTCAGGCACAGAGATCCCGTTGTTATATAAGCTGTTAAGGGTTGCCATAGCCATCAAATCACTGGCTGCAAAGAAGGCGGTAGGCAAGTTGTTTGTTTGGCATAGATGATTGACTTTATCGATACAGACAACCTCATCCCACATGCAATCAATAAGCCATTCGGGATTAACACTCATTCCAGCAGCATGCATGGTGGAATAGTACCCTTGATAGCGCCGGCTCTCTTTTAAGTTGCTTTTTAAGCCGCTTCCACCTATATAGCCAATATTCGTATGTCCTTTTTCAATAAGATGGCTCACGGCTAAAGAAGCAACATTGTAATGGTCATAACCTACATTATCAATATCCCAGCGTTCTGTATCGATGCCAACAATATGAGGTACCTGCTTGCGAACATATTCATATGTTTCGCTATTTAAGGATTCCATTAGGATAAGACCTGTAATCGATTCACTAAACGTGTTAAACAATATCTTCTTATCATCTAATTCAGGACCTGTTCGAATAAAGGCAATATTATAACCTGATTGAAGCAATCTCTTTTCTACACCGGATAATATAGACATGAAATACGGATCGTTATACTTGTTTTTTGTCACACTTAAAACGCACCCTATTTTGACTTGAGCTTTGTTTGCCGAATGATCCTTCGTTGCTGCTTGATGCTTGGGGCTATCAGTAATTTTATAGTTAAGCTGTGTAACGGCCTGCCAGACTCTATCTCGTGTTTCATCTGTGATTTTATACTTCGTATCATGATTTAAAACTCTAGATACGGTAGCCGTGGACACATTCGCTAATTTAGCAACATCCCTAATCGTACTCATAGCTATGCATAGTCTCCTTTTGAAAATGCTAATGATCGTTATGTTACGTTGTGATTCATCATTAGCGCTTTTATGTTTTGTTGCGTGAAAATTACGTTCATACCGATTTATCTGTATGTATGCCTACTAAACTATATAGTAACATACGAATGATGCGTAGTCTCACATTAAATTTTATTTGAGAACAATGTAATTTCCTCTTGCAGGATTGGTTAGAAATGTTATAATTGCACCATAAGATTACTAAACAAACCTCATATATAACGTAACACACAACGTAACAAAAAAGCAAATGTTGTTTATTTAAAGAGAATACCTAGTGAGGAGATGATGAGACATGAATAAAGCGATGACCGTGTACCCGGTAATCGTGGATAGCTTACTAAGCAATCCTGGCATTGGTTTTATTTCAGCACCTGGTTTAATGGATGACATCGGTGATGTGTTTGACAATAGAGGGGAAAAGAAAGAAAAATATAAATTTACGCAAGACAGCAGGACATACAATCATCCGGACAGCAAAGTCTATTTCTGCAGTGCTCGCTGGAGGGATATAGAAATTGCAAAAGGTGTTTTCAGGTGGGAAGTGCTTGAGGAAAAGCTGGAGTATGCCAAATCCATGGGATGTACTGCGGTGGTACGTTGTTCGCCATATGCACTAAGTGAAGAAGATGATATACCGGAATGGTTTCGAGCGGAAAGTCCGGAGGAGCCCGATTTTCCTTTTTGGAGAGTAGATCCTGAGACAACGAGGTATGTGGAGTATTGGTCTGATTTTATAAAAGCTTTTGCAAAGAAGTATGACGGGCATCCCGTTATAAGCTCTATTGATTTGACGATTGTAGGAGCATGGGGGGAAGGCGGGGGCACGGAATTTTTAGAGCCAGAGGCCATTCAATGTATTACAGATGCTTATTTGGATGGTTTTAAAATTACACCTTTGCAAGCGCTGTTACATGATCCGCTTTCAATGAAGATCATAACGGATCGTAAAGCCAAAGTAGGCTTTCGTGTCGATTGTCTAGGCGATATGGGCGGTTTTCATGGTAAACGATGGTCTCATATGACCGACTTCTACCCTCAGAATATACAGAACTTTAAAATGGAAAATGCTTGGGAGAAAGCTCCGATTTTATTTGAAGCATGCTGGCATATGAATGACTGGTATATTCAGGGCTGGGATATTGATTACATTATTCAAGAAACGCTCAAATGGCATATCTCTTCCTTCAATAACAAAGGGACAATCGTGCCGGAGCCTTGGAAAGATCATGTGAAGCAGTGGTTAAACAAGATGGGCTACCGCTTTGAATTAAGAAAGTTCACTTATGATGCTGAAGTTGAGGCAGGCGGGAATCTAGTTGTTGCTGCTTTGTGGGCTAATGTCGGGGTTGCACCAATTTATAATCGCTATCCGCTTGTTTTGAAGCTAACAAGCAATAAACAGACTTATACACTTTATAGCAGAGAAGATATAAGAGAATGGCTGCCGGATGAAGATATTGTTTGGGAAGAGAGTTTCTCGATTCCGAGCGATGTGCCAGCAGGAGAGTATCGTTTAGAAATTGGCATAGAAACAGGTGTGCAAGAGATTGGAAATGTTAAGCTGGCGATTGAAGGAAATAAGGAAGGCTATTATGAGATGGGAAAACTTTTAATAAAAGGGGATTAGTAACGAATGTCGATACGGTTGGATTTTAAAACGGCTGCTGCGTACTGCAATTTTGATTATCTTCCAGAAGGTTTAGAAGACAAATATAAAAGCTACGAACCGAGTAACAAGACTATACTCATTCCACGTAAGTTTTTAATTGAAATTTTTGAGCAATATCAACTTCCCGAGCATACCAAACAGTGGCTGGTTGGTGGAATTGAAGCGATAGAAAAGGATGAAATATTATTTCTATTCACGGCCTTTTTAGTAGATGACATGTGCTCATTGCGCAATCGCTGTGATGAAGACTTTTATACGAATATGACTCCGGGATGTATGAAGCAATACGGTGATTTATATTCCTTTCTTTTGCTGCTTGCTTGTGTTGTCCCTTCTATGGAAATGGTGGAAAAGCGCGGAATTCCTAAACCATATTTCGAGAATATCCCTCATCAGCCGCTTAAAGCTCAGTTGGAAAAATTAGTGGCATACGGTGATTCTAAAGTCCGTGACTTTCCGTGGGATTTGAATTTTTATACTTGTTCAATATTTCGATTAGATCGATTTCTCTTTATACCTTATCGATTTGAAGATCCTTTTACCATGTATCGTCATGTTCACACGCAGGAGGTTATTGCACTTCGACATGCGGGAGAAGAGTTTCGCAGCGATGGGCAAAGGAATGGAATCAATGGTGTATTTGATCCTGGGGGACATTTCACATCGAAATGGGAGGAAAATGCTGATCACATTATCGCTAATCGGATTAATCCAATGGGCTACGTTGAAAGAGAAGCAACTTCGATAGCAAAGAAGGAATGGGAACCGGTTCTTCAGAGAGGAGATACCCTATTAGCGCTGCATATTCCATCTGGACCTGGCTATACACCCGAAAGGCTGAAACATTCGATGTCACTCGCAATTGAATTATATGGTAACTATTTTCCGGAGTTAGCTATAAAAGGCTTCTGGAGCGCAAGCTGGCTTTATGATACGAGATTATCGCTCATATTGGACAATGAAAAAAGCAATATCGTATTGGTTCAAAGGCAGTTTTATAATTATCCCACATTTGAAGGGGACAGCATGCTGCGTTATGAAGCCTTTGGCGATCGGGAGGCAGATCCTGTCCAGAACGATGTGAAGTACACAACCTCGTTGCAAAGAGCCGCTGCAGCTTATATGAAGACGGGAGCGCGATTTAACACATTAAGTATGATTGTTTTGAAGGAAGAAATCGAGCAGATTGGTAACATGCCCTATATTTCAGATGCGGATATTGATCAATTCTTTAATACCGTTGACTGCCATTTACAGAGGAGGTAATGGGATGGGTAAATATTCGCTTGAAAACTACGAGAAGTATAAAACCGTAAAATTCCGGCCTTACCCATTACCGAGTAATGAAGCTCAAACAAGAAATGGTGTTTTTCAATATGTTTCTTATTCATGGAATGAACTAGAACCTACTAGAGGGGAATACAAACTTGAACAGGTGAAGGCAGCACTTAACACAGCAACAAATCCAATACTTATGATCAAACCGGACTTACCTATATGGGTGAAAGGTCATGCAGATGAATGTTTTGCGGCTTTCATAAGAAAAGTTGGGAGTTATTTAGATTCAGATAGTCGACTTGCAGGAGTTGTAATATCGACTCTCGCTGACGGTAAGGAAGAATGGAATGCCTATACGGATTCATTTGAAGCCACGACGCTTCTTGCTGATCTGCACAATGCAAAACTGATTCAATACTTAAGAGAACATGGCCGCGGGTTTGAATTGATTGTTAATTGCAGTGAAGATAACTGGATAACATGCTGTGAAGCATTTGCCAAACAGAAGCTGCAGCAGGTATGGAAGAGTTATCCGGTTGTCCTTCATTTTACCGATAACGTATGCGGTCCAAATAGTAGGCGTGAAGCGTATCGCTGGCATGCAAGCCTTTCTAATCTGGAAATAGAGCTTGGATATGACCTTACTCTACGAAGATTGACATATCCAGAGAACGTTTCTAGCGGGGGCAGCTTGCCGCTTCGATTCTGGTTTGTTAACACAGGGACTTCAAAAATTTACCGTGATTTTCGTTTGTGGGTGAAATTAGTGCAAGGGGATGTATCGTATGAAATTCCCATCCATGCTGCAACGGAGTCATGGTTAACGGGGGATCTTGTGCATAACGAGATTATACAATTGCCGGATATGCCGCCGGGAAATTATACAATAAGCTTTGGCTTGTTTTTCGAAGACCGAACATTCATTAATCTGAATATACAAAGCAACGTGCAGGACGGTTATTACGAGGCAGGTACTGTGAACGTTGAAATCACAAGTGAAGATCCTCTTTTGAATATATGGGATACCTATTATCCCGAAGGATATTATCCATTGGAAGATCCTAAATTGCCGGAATAGTAATAGAGAGCATCTTGGATAAAAACTCATACGCTGGAGGTAGTTGATTTGAAACTTGCATTAATCGGAGCAGGGCAAAGAGGCATGATTTATTCAGAATACGCAAGCAAAATAGTAGATATTGTTGCGGTAGTAGAACCAAATGACAATAGAAGAAAGGTTGCAGCCGATCAGTTTGGAATCCCGCTGGAGAATCAATTTCAATCTGTAGATGAATTTTATCGATTGGGAAAAATTTGCGACGCTCTTATTATTTCTTCGATGGACAGAGACCATTATACGCAAACGATGGAAGCGCTTGATCTTGGTTATGACATTCTGTTGGAAAAACCAATTTCGCCAAGTCCGGAGGAATGTTTAAGAATACAACAAAAAGCGAATGAAAAAGGTCGCAAAGTTATCGTTTGCCATGTGCTCCGATATACAAATTTCTTCGCAGAAATAAAAAAAATTATTGATAGCAATGAGCTGGGAAAGATCATAACCATTCAGCATAATGAAAACGTCGGAAATTATCATATGGCTCATTCTTTTGTAAGGGGGAATTGGAGAAACAGCGACCTAGCGAGCCCAATTATTATGCAGAAATCGTGTCATGATATGGATATATTGGCATGGCTTGTGGACAGTGATGCGAAGCGGATTTCTTCCTATGGGGACCTGACTTATTTTAAAGAAGAGAATGCACCAGCGAATAGCGCTGAACGATGCCTAGATTGTAAAGTTGCCGCAGATTGCCGCTTCGATGCAAGGAAAGCTTATCTTCCAATCAGAGGCCAATGGCCGGCTACAACGATTTCGGTAGATCAGACTGAAGAGGGATTATTGAAGGCTTTGGAAACAAGCCCATACGGACGCTGTGTTTATCGGTCTGATAACAATGTCTGTGACCATCAAGCATCCATTATTGAGTTCAAAAACGGCGTAACTGTCACCTTTAATTTAAGCGGATTTACCAATAAGATGTATCGAACGCTTAAAATTATGTGCGAGCATGGAGAAATTAGAGGTGATGACAGCTTAAATATCATTGAAGTAACGAGGTTCACATCCAATATGTCTGAACAATATGAGCACACTGTGATCCGGCCAGCTGCCATGAATGGCGGACATAATGGCGGGGATACAGGACTGATGATCGATTTCTTGGACAATTTAAAAAATGAGGACAGCAACAGCAGATCTTCCATTGATAGATCAGTAGAAAGTCACATTATGGCCTATGCAGCTGAGAGAGCAAGGGTTACAGGTACAGTAATTGATATCGATCATTTAAAGGAAGAGCTGCAAGAAACATTACGCGATAGCCGCTCGATAACGATGCAAAGGTAGTGATGTAATGAGTTCAGTTGTGAAAGGTTTCTTATATGAGATAAAGAAAAACAGAATATTGTATCTCATGTGCGTGCCTGCGCTTGTTGTATTAATCATGTTCAGCTACATCCCTTTTGCAGGAATATGGATGGCATTTACCGACTTTAATGTAGTTGACGGCATATTTGGCAGTAAATTTGTTGGTCTTGATAACTTCACTTACTTTTTCTCTAAAAATAGCATGGGCTGGAAGGTTACCTATAACACCTTATACATTAACTTTTTCAGCCTCATATTAGGCATTATTGTTCCGGTCAGTATCGCTGTTTTCTTAAACGAGATACGGAATAAATCGTTTAAACGGATTGCTCAAAGCATGATGTTTTTTCCCTATTTTATATCGTGGGTTGTAGTGGGCGCTATTCTTTATGGGATCTTCTCAACGGATGTAGGTGTTGCCAACAATATTTTGGAATTTTTTGGGGCAGATCCGATTAGATGGTATTCAGAACCGAAGTATTGGAAATGGATCATTATTCTCTCGAGTGTATGGAAGTGGAGCGGGTATAGCTCGATACTTTACATGGCTGCAATGGCTAACTTTGATGGCAGCTTGTATGAAGCAGCGAAAGTAGATGGCGCGAATAAGCTGCAGCGCATTATTTTCTTAACCATTCCTATGTTAAAACCAACAATCATTGTCTTGACTTTACTAAGTGTTGGACGGATCTTTTATGGTGACTTTGGTATGATATACGGCATTGTCGGCAATAACCCGGTACTTATTGACGAGGTTACCGTAATCGATACTTATGTTTACCAGTCTATGCGTACGTTGGGCTTTTCTTATTCGACTGCAATCGGATTATTTCAGTCTCTAATGGGATTAATTCTAATCTCTGCAGCTAACAAATCGGCTAAGAAAATAAACGATGGAGAGGGTCTATTTTAATAATGGAAACTAATCGATTGCTTGGAGATAGACTCGTAAAGAGCTTGGCGTACTGTTTTATTGGCTTATTTGCACTCGTTTGTTTATACCCGCTTGTATTGACTTTAAGTGTTTCCTTCTCATCTGAGCAGGCCATTGTCAAAAATGGTTATTCCATTATTCCGCTGAGTCCAAGTTTGGACACGTATAAATATATCTATGTGAATAGTGGAATGAAGATATTGAAATCTTACGGCGTAACCATCTTTGTAACTGTAATTGGCACGGTAAGCGCATTGCTGATTACAAGTATGATTGCATTCTCGATATCCGTAAAAAAGCTAAGATATCGCAATATTATCGCATTCATTAGCAATTTTACGATTATTTTCTCGGCTGGCTTGATTCCTTGGTATATGGTTAGCGTGAATTATTACGGTTTGAAAAATAGTATTTTAGCGTTAATCCTTCCATCTATTTTTAGCGTATGGAATATGTTTTTGCTGCGAACGTATTTTTCTAGCATTTCGCCGTCTTTATACGAAGCAGCGGAGATGGATGGAGCCAATTATTTTACCATTTATTTGAAGGTGGCTCTTCCTTTAAGCAAGACTGCTCTGCTCACAGTGGGATTAATGTATGCGCTGAATTATTGGAATGATTGGTGGAATGCACTCATCTTCATCAACGATAAGGATCTTTTTCCGCTGCAATACTATCTATACAACATTCTATCCAATGTAAATGCGATCAGCTCCGGCCGTATTCCCTCTGGGGCTTCCGGCAACATCACGCTGCCAGCAGAAACCGTAAAGATGGCAATTACCGTAATTACAATTGGTCCTATTATTTTCCTATTTCCTTTTATTCAAAAGTATTTCGTTCATGGCATTATGGCGGGCGCAGTAAAGGAATAAGCGATACATGGTTTGTAGCCTATCTAGGCCTAACATACATTAACCATTAAATAGGGAGGGTTATCAATGAAATCCAGTAAAATGCTTATCTTTTTGGTTTTAATGCTAGTTTCTACTTCAATACTAGCAGCGTGTAGCAACAAGGAAGAGGTTGGAGGAAAGGGGAAGCTCGAAACACTTACCATCTTGTACCCGGGGGACGAAAGTGATCGTATGACTGAATTTCTTGAAAAAGAATTTTCTGAGAAGATGGCAGCCGATCTTGGACTAAAGTTGAAAGTTATTTTTGTGCCATGGGCTCAGTACTGGGAGCAAAAAGATATTATGCTCGCTGCAAATGAGCCGATTGATCTTTATTGGGATGGCCTTCCCGACCTTTCTACCATTGTGAATAAGAAGCAAAGCATGCCATTGGATGATCTAATTAAGCAGTATGGCCAGGATATGCTCAAAGTGCTGCCGATGGAACAGTTTCAGGGTGCGGTAATTGACGGCAAAATTCATGGTATTCCATCGGCGTATGCTCCGTCATCAGCCATGTATCAACTGGTAGCTGTACGTCAGGATATACTAGAAGCAGTTGGTATGAACGAAATAAAAACAGCTGAAGATTTAAAAGAGTTTGCAACCAAAGCGAAAAAACAGTTCCCGGAAATGAAAGGGCCAGCTGATATTGTCTTTAAACCTCTCACCAGATATTTTACAGAAGAGCAGTATAATTTTATTGCAGTAGAAGATTTAATCGTATTTGGCGAAGACAGCAAAAAAGCACATAGCTATTATGAATCAGAGGCTTTCCAAAAAGTAGCGAAATTTAACCGTAGCATGTATGATGCAGGGCTTTATTCAGAGGATCTGACTATCAAATACAATGAACGGGATTCTCGCATGCAGACAGGTCTATACTTATGGGTTGAAGGCTCGCTAGGCAAAGAAATGGAAATTATAGATGCAATAAAAGCAAATGCACCTGATGCTAGAGTGAAAACTTACCTTCTGGCACCAGAGAAACCTCGTTATATTACTGCAACAGGAGGAGAAGTTCTAGGCGTTCCTGTAACGGCTCCTAATCCAGAGGGTGCGATAAAATTCGTGAATTGGATTTATAAATCCAAAGAAAATTATCAATTAGCGCTCTATGGCGTTGAAGGCAAGGATTACGAGATTGTAGATGGAAGAATCAAAAAGCTGACTGCAAATGAATTCTTCTATGAATGGATGTTTAGAAATCAGAATTATCAATTGTTTGGACCGGACGTAGCACAAGAATCTATTGATCATTATAAAACCTGGGATGACGAGGCAGTAACTTCCGCTTCACTCGGCTTCCGATTTAATAATGAGAAAGTAAAATTGATTGAGACTGCCCTAAAAGAAGTGGCAGGCAAGGACTTAGCAGCTATACGCTCAGGCTTTGTCGATTTTGAAACGGAATACCCGAAAGCGATTAAGAAGCTAAAAGCAGCAGGGATTGATGAATACGTAGCTGAGATTCAGCGCCAGTTGGATGAGTTTTTGGCTAGTAAATAAAGAGATATTATATTTTTAAGTTCTAGTATTGGCATAGGAGTAAAAGTAAATGATGTGAAACCCCGACCCAAAAGAGGTCGGGGTTTTTGCGTTGTTTTGCATAACGCCCTATGCAGGATGTAGTACTATAGAAATAGAAACCAATCTTTCCTTTTGAGGGGTATATCTATTGAAGAAAAGTAAGCAAATTAGGGATTTAATATATGTGAGCGGCGAGCATGAGAAGAATTATTTTTGCTCCTATGGAATCGAATTTCATGAATTTATGAACTGTGTACATCATAGGCCGGAGAACCTTATACTTCTTAAACATGATTTTCATAACGTACAGACGAATTGGCATTCTAGACTTCATTATGTTTTGCAGCAAGGATTGGATGAATTAATTGAAGAAAACGTGTATGACTATGGAGATTTTTGTTGGGTAGATTTCTCCAAAGAAGAGGATTTAAATGCTTTAAGCAAAAATCAAATCGCTGAATTATTGTTTTTTGGCCATATGGGTGAGCCATTGCATCATATACCAAAGCTGAGGTTTGCTTATTTTGCACATGATGATGGCTGGTTTAACAAGCTTTATGTTATAGATTTATATGATTATGAAGTTCTTTTAGCTAAAGTGATTGCTTTTAAGCTTCATAAGCTAGCGGGTAGGCATGTTCAAGAAATTCCAAAGGACATATCATCGGTACTTTTAGAATGGACAAGAGATGGATTATTGATTGACATGTCAAAAATTCAAAAAAGTAAAGCTGAATTAAGAATACCGGTAACCTTTATTGGTCATGACATTGATATGGACAGCGTATACGATTTTAGAAAAGAAATTAGGGATTACAAGGTTTGGTTAGTTTATTCAAAAAAAGTTTGGAAGCTTATTAAAGAAGATTAAAACGAACGTTTGCGTTATGGGGAAGTATCATCCCTGTCATTTGAGCGCGATTGTTGATATTTCTAATGGGTTATATATTCGTTCAAGCTTGTAACCTATCCACAGGTAGGCTGAAAATTAGACATCGTGGATCTTATTATATTGATCAATGTATGTCATTATATTTTTAGGGGGGATTGGATGTTTACTGAATTCAATATGACGGATGACAGCCCTGCCTATACTCAAGTAAAAGAATACATGAAAAGTTTAATTACTTTAGGTGTATTGCAAGCGAATCAGAAGCTACCGTCTACGCGCGAACTTAGTTCTATGCTGAATGTCAGTAGAAATACGGTAGTTAATGCATACGCAGACTTGAAAGACGAAGGTTTTGTGTATGTAGATAAAGGGAAAGGGAGCTTTGTTGCTCAAAAATTCGGTGAAGCAGCAACTGAACAATTATGGCAGCTTGATTGGAAGCAAAATATTAGCAAGCAAGCGAAGATTGCTGAAAAAATGGATCTTAGCAAGCACGGGATACGTTCGAGCACAGGGGAAATCAATTTCACAAGTATCGCACCGGATGGGAAACTGTTTGATCTCGATAATGTCAAACGAGCATTTTTAGATCGGATGTCCATAGAGGGTGAAATCATCTTAAACTATGGATATGCACAAGGCTACAAGCCTTTAATGGAATATTTACTTCGATATATGGAGAATAAAGGGGTAAATCTAGAGGGTAAGGATATTCTGATTACGAACGGTTTTACAGAAGGATTAGATCTCATTTTATCGACTTTAATTAAGAAACATGGTCGTGTCCTTTGCGAGAATCCTACCCATCATGCGGCTATTAAACTGTTTAAGATGCATGGATTTGATATTGAGGGTATCGAAATGGAGCAAGACGGGATTAATCTTGTGGAGCTGGAGAGGGCATTGTCAGAGCGATCGTTTGATTTAACCTATCTTGTACCTTCCTATCATAATCCAACGGGGATTGTGATGTCTCCCCATAAACGAATGGAAGTCATCAAGCTGCTCCATAAATATCAAGTCCCGCTTATTGAAGATGGGTTCAACGAGGAGCTAAGGTTTTCAGGAGACCACATTGCCCCTTTAATTGCTTGCAACGGAAATGGAAATAGTGTCATCTATCTAGGCAGTTTTTCGAAAATCCTATTCCCTGGCCTCCGGGTTGGATGGGTCTTGGCGGAGAAAGAGCTCATTTATTATCTGGAAAGTGTAAAGCGTGCGCGAAGCATCCACACCTCCACATTAGATCAATCCTTACTTTATCAATATCTTCATAATGGCAACTTCGAGAAGTATTTGAAAAAAGCCAAGTCTGAATATAAACGAAAATGTGAATTAGTCATTCGGTGCTGTAAAGCGTTTATTCCGTTAAAACGCCTTTCAGGCGACGGAGGGCTTCATGTTTTTATTGAATTCGAAGATAACTTTGATACCAATGTCTTATTAGAATACTGTCGCCACAAAGGGGTCATATTTACTCCGGGCAACATTTTTTTTACGGATAATAAAGGTCATCATACGATACGCCTTGGCTTCTCACGTGTCGCATATGAGGACATCATAAAAGGAATTCAAATTATAGGTGATACGGCTAAACAAATGATGAAGGAGAGACAGCTATGAGAGTTGGAGTGATAATGGGGGGTATTTCATCAGAAAAAGAAGTTTCCCTTATGACTGGACGCGAAATGATTGCTAATTTGGATAGAGAAAAGTATGAGTTGTATCCGATTGAAATCAATCGAAAAGATGAACTCATTGAAAAAGTGAAAAATATTGACGTGGCTCTGCTTGCGCTTCATGGGAAGTATGGTGAGGATGGAACGATTCAAGGGGCGCTTGAAACACTTGGCGTTCCATATACGGGGTGCGGTGTTTTATCGAGCAGTTTGAGCATGGATAAAAATATATCTAAAAAGCTTTTTCGTAGTGAAGGCATTGTTACTCCTGACTGGATTCATTTGAATAGTGCAGCTGAATTGTGTGTTGAAGATGTCGAACGACTGGGTTATCCGGTTATCGTGAAGCCAAATTCAGGCGGATCGAGTTTAGGAGTCAGAATAATAAAAAACAAAGAAACGTTAGTTGATGAGGTACTAGAAACCTTTCGATGGGATAATGAAGCGTTGATCGAGCAATATATCGATGGTGAGGAAATAACCTGCTCCATTTTAAACGGTAAACTTCTTCCTATCATCGCTATTCGTTCTCAATCCGAGTTTTTTGATTATTCTTCCAAGTACGATGACGGTGGAGCTGATGAAAAAGTGATCCAGCTGCCTCCTGAGATTTTTGAACGGGTTCGTGCTTCTGCACTAGGCTGTTACAAGACATTAAAATGCAGCGTTTACGCCCGAATCGACATGATGATTAAAGATGGAATTCCTTATGTAATGGAAGTGAACACATTGCCTGGCTTGACGAAAAATAGCCTTCTGCCCAAAAGCGCCAAAGCTGCGGGAATTTCATTCAGCCAACTGTTGGATCAGATTATTGAATATTCATTAATGGAAAGAAAGAATGGGTTACTATAGCTTAAAAAGAACGAGGCTACCGGTATGAAACGGCAGCCTCGTACTGTTATTGAGCAGTTAACTTCAATGATTTGTGTTAAAGTGGGAATGATCATGTATTTTATAAAGGGAGAGGAAGAAATGTCACTATCACTAATCTTTGATATGGACGGAACACTATTTCAAACAAATAAAATTTTAGAAATATCACTTGAAGATGCGTTTAATCAGTTAAGGTCAATAAATGAATGGGACAGCGCAACGCCTATTGATAAATACCGCGAAATTATGGGTATACCTTTACCAAAGGTTTGGGAAACTCTCTTGCCCAACCATTCCAAAGAAATAAGAGAACAAACGGACTTATACTTTCTAGAACGATGGATTGAAAACATTAGAAGCGGGAAAGGTGTTTTGTATCCTATGGTTTAGTCGCCATTGGATGCAACTTTGATTTTGCACAAGAAGACGAACTCTCTCAGGCAGATATCGTCATAGATGATTTAATTGAGCTAAAATCAATAGTTTCACAGTTGAAAAAATAGGTGCTCGTAAAAAATATAGTTACATATGAGTGCTTGATAAATTGATTTGTCTTTATCTGTCATGTCTTTTGAATGACTCTACTAGGAATTTACGCTCATTTTCGCGTTCTAGAATATAGTTTAGAAGGATTTTCCTCCATTGCTGTCGAAATTCGTAGAATAAGTATTTGAAATGGAGGAAAGTTAGCTTTGAGATTAAGAAATCAACTATTGGGTGGAACGATCATTCTTTCTTTATTAACAGGGGGATCCGATTCTGCCTATGCGTCAATTCAGAACTTGTCGGCAGGAAAAAAGCTAAGCCAGGGAGTACAACAGTACGCTCAAACCGTTCAAAAGAAAGAAACAATCGCTAAAATTGTGGATACTACCAATTTGCGCAAAGGACCGGGGCTTGAATATGAGATTGTTGCCAAAGCGAAGGCTGGCACATCTTATCCAATCGTTGAATCGAAAGGGGAATGGTACAAAGTAGCTCTTTCCAGCGGTAACACGGCTTATGTTGCAAATTGGGTAGTGGAGACGGTTGAGAGCAGCGGCAGCCAACCTACTTCAAATAATGGACAAAACCAGGAAAACGCCAACAAGCCGGGTGGTGGTCAAGATAAGGAAGCTATTGTAAATATCGTAGATACTACTAATTTGCGCAAAGGGCCTGGTTTAGATTATGAGATTGTTGCCAAGGCGAAAGCTGGAGAAACCTTTCCTGTCGTCGGATTAGAAGGAGATTGGTATAAAGTATTGCTGCCTAGTGGAGGAACCGCTTACGTTGCTAATTGGGTTGTGAACACGGGGAGTAACAAACAAAGCGGCAGTAAAGTGTATATCTATCATACGCATAATAGGGAGTCCTGGAGAAATGTATTAGGTAATTCAAAAGGGACCTCCGTCGACGATGCCAAAGTGAACATTACGCTTGTAGGCAAGAAGCTTGCTGAGAGTCTGCAGAAAAAAGGGATATCCTCCATTGTTGAACAGACCGACTTTACTGAAAGACTGAATGAACAGAAATTAAGCTACACAAAAGCCTACGTTGAATCGCGTAAAGCAGTCGACAAGGCGATGAAGGCTAATACTTCACTATCCTATTTCTTCGATATTCACCGTGACGCTGATGTTCCACGGAGCAAAACAACGGTTGTCATTAATGGTAAAACGTATGCGCGCATTATGTTCGTCATTGGAGATGCTAATCCTGCGCATAAGGAAAACAAAAAGTTCGCCGAAGCGTTAAACGCTCTATTAAACAAGAAGTATCCTGGCATATCGAGGGGAGTTCTTATGAAAAGCGCCCACCAGGGGAATGCCGAGTACAACCAGTCCGTCTCTAATGGAAGCCTGCTTCTGGAATTTGGGGGAGTAAATAATACGTTGGAAGAAAATCTCCAAACTGCAGAGGCTTTTGCTGACGTGTTTGCGGAGTATTATAAATCAATTAAATAAAGTAAAAAAAGCAGGGGAAGTTTCCTTGCTTTTTTTTGTTCCATGCTCGCAATCAGTTGTTTATCATAATGTTAAGGGTCATATAAAAAATAAAAAAACCGATTTTTACATCGGCCTTGTAGACATTGTTTTTAAACGAAAAATGAATTTGCTGTTCTGTGAATAATGCTTCCATCTGACATACGAACGGAATCGTCGTTATATCCTGTTATGGTTGATGCTGGTCTAATCTGCATGCCGTTTTGCATTGGTTTGATTATTGCTTTTTGAGCAATCGCAACTTCAAAATCTTTGTTCGTAATTAGTCTTTGACCTTCTTGAAGTGTAATTTTTGCTTGCATGTAAACACGTCCTCTACGGTTCTATTTTTTTGTATTCTAAGGACAAATAATACACTAATAACTTTATACAAAGCAATGGAAGTGAATGCAAATGAGAAAAAATATTTCAGAATATGTTGTAAAATATACAAAACAGTGAATTTTAATCTCAATACGTGACAGTATACCCCAACAAATCCTCAATCATAATTTTGTCAGTCTAATTGGATCAATAATTCTTCTGCAATACCTGATGCATGACTTTGGGATCATATGCGAAAAAAGGCAAACCAGATGATCTGGTTTGCCTTTTTTGCAAATCAAATTAGCGAAAATTGAATCAATATGCTCGACGAGGTTTCTCCTTAATGGTAGCAGCGCTCTCCTGGCTCTTCAGTTCAGCTAGAAGCTTATCACCTTCGACATCCAGGTTCGGCAGCATACGGTCTAGCCATTTCGGCAGCCACCAAGCTTTGTCGCCGAAGACTGCCATGACAGCTGGGACAAGCGCCATGCGTACGAAAAAGGCGTCAATAAGAATGCCGATTGCGAGTGCAAAACCGATCTGTTTAATCATAATATCATGCGCGAAAATAAAGCCTGCGAACACAGACACCATAATCACGGCAGCGGCTACTACTACACGGCTGGCCTGATTATAGCCATGAACGACACTCTCTGTTCCGTGATGGCCATGTACGTAAGACTCGCGCATGGAGCTGACGAGGAACACCTGATAATCCATCGCCAGACCGTAAAGAATGCCGGTAACCATTATTGGCATAAAGCTGAGCAGCGGACCGCCGGTATCAAAGCCGAAGAGGGAGTGCAGCCATCCCCATTGGTATACGGCCGTAGTAATCCCGAATGTGGCGAGCACACTGAGAAGGAAACCAACCGTAGCTTTGAGCGGAACGATGATTGAGCGAAACACGAGCAGCAGAATAATAAGCGATAGGATGACGATAATGCCGACGTAGAGAGGGAACACCTCAGCCAGCTTCGATGACATATCGATGTTAATTGCGGTGAACCCAGTTACGCCAACCGTGACATCATACGTTAGCGCCATGCTGGAATCAGAAGCTCGAATCTCACGAACTAGGTTTTTGGTTTCTGCATCCGTTGGACCTGTTTTGGGGATGAGGCTAATAATAGCCATATCTCCGTTTTTGTTTACGCCCATAGGTGTCACAAGCGAAACATTCTCATGCTTCCCTAGATCTTGAACTAGACCATTCAGCAATTCCGGCGTCACTTTGTCCGATGCGCCTTTTGGCTTTGCTACCAGGAGCAACGGGCCATTGAAGCCTTCGCCAAAACCGTTTGAAATGGCGTCGTAGCTCTGCCTTGATGGTGTATCTAAGTTAGCCGTGGCTCCTGATGGGATGCCCATTTCCATTTTTGCGACGGGGAGTGCTGCTGCGCCAAGAATAACAATAACAGCAACAATAACAAGCCAGCGGCCTTTCGCTATAGCTGTTACCCAGCGGAGTGCGAACCCATGAGCAGTTTTCTTCGATTGGGTGCTGCTCTTCGTACGCGCTTTTGCCGAGCAGATGCGTTCACCAAGCAGACCTAGCAGTGCCGGCAGCAGAGTTAAAGCAACTAGAACATTGACGAGGACAGCCAAAGCAGCAACAAGCGCCATGGCAGACAAGAAGCCAATTCCGATGACAAGCATGCCGCACAAAGCAATAATAACGGTCAAGCCAGCAAAAAACACTGCACTTCCGGCTGTGCCGACTGCTCTGCTGGCTGCTTCCCGCGCACTTAATCCCTGATCAAGAATCATGCGGCGTTGACGATTTACGATAAACAGCGAGTAGTCAATTCCGACGGCAAGCCCAACCATAAGCGCTAGAACAGGAGTGAGATCAGTCATATGGATGAATTTTGAGAAGGCATATGCTCCTCCTACGCTAATCCCTACTCCCATTAAGGCAGTTAGAAGCGGCAAGCCAGCAGCAACAACCGATCCAAGTGTCATGAATAGCACAACGGCAGCTACGGCAATACCGATAGCTTCTGTCGAACCAATGGAAGGTTTAGTTGACAGCGAGTCGCTTGGCAATGCTTGAATACCCGTTTGTTCAACAGACATGGCGGCATCGATGACGGAATCGGGTACCGATTCAGGTAGCGACATTTGCTGAACGGTGAATTGGAATTGGAACAGGGCAACGCTGCCGTCAGAGGCAAGCATCACGCCAGGTACCGGAACACCGTTAACTATTAGAGGGCCGAAGGGAGGAAATTCACCTGTGGTTGCTTGCGCTGTTCCGTCCCCTTGTTGTGGTGCACTCCCTTGAGCGTTTTCTGAAGCTGAAGCGCCGGCTTTAGCAGCCAATTCAGCAGCATTAATAACATATTCGAGGTTATAAACATCATTAACAGCTTTAGTAATGGCGCTCAAACGCTCTGGTGTATCTAGACGTTCGTCTTTGGGAGCCGTAAACACGATGCTGGCTTGTCCGCCTGAAGCTTCTGGCAGTTCCGCTGACAATTGATCCAATACCTTCTGTGATTCCGTTCCCTCAATTTTCATATCGGAGGTTACATGGATTCCATTGACCCCGAGTATAGCGAGCACAACTCCGAGAATTGCGATCCAGCTAATAATGAAATACCATGGCTTGGTATAGGCTGACTTACCCAATCTGTACAGAAAAGTTGACATCTGTTAATGATTCTCCTTTGCATGTAGAAATAACGTGAGGTCGTGTACTAAAATCCGTTTCGCAAGTAACCAAACATAGTATCTAAATATTGATCGAACGTTACGGCCTCTGGGGTCTCGGCGATTGATTGACCTGGTAACAGCACACTCAGGCTGCCATCCAGTATGGGGAGCATGGCTCCATAAACAGCTCCGGCGAGGAGGTGGGTATACCCAACGGGATATCGTTCATGGGAAAACTCATCTAAAGTTTCCTGAGCCATAATTTGCAAACGGCGCAGTCCGCTTAAGATGTAAGGCTCAAGCGTAGGGTGCTGCCTCGAAAATGATACAAGCTGTCGCAGTTTCCCAATATGTTCTCCTGTCAGATGCAGCTTCATCAACTGGTGAAGAATGTCGAGTGGGGACATGTCCTCGTTTAAGCTATTGATCCAATTCCCAATTTCGTCGGCGCCTTTAAAGATGAGAGCTGCCGAAGCTATCGCTTCCTCTTTGCAGGAGTAGTGGTTCGCAAACGTTCGTCTGGAGTAACCGGCGAGCTGCACAACATCTTCGACGACGAAACCATCCATTCCCTTTTCCAGAGCAAGTGCGAAAGCTGCATCGGCAAGCGCATTCGCGGTTGCTTCTCTTTTGATATCGCGTAGGCTTTGTTTGTTCATCATGTAACGCTTAAGCGTTCACCCCTTTTCAAATACAATGGAAGCTTTTTCAAAAATAATCCCTGCTTATATTATTGCCCAATGGGCAATGATGCACAATGAGCAAGTTGTTACGAATTTGTGGCGTTGAGCTAAACGATTTGAGCGAGAGCTTACAAATAGGAAAGTGTAAAGCATAGAGTTTTATTGAAACAACAAATATTTATTGTTTTACGATAAAATTATATTGACTTACACAGATATTGACGATATTATTTTCGTAGTTAGCTAAGAGGAGGATTTTTATGAGACAGAAAGGATTATCAGCGTGGTTAAAATTAGTTTCTATCCCAATTTTTTTGGGAATCATTTGTCTAGTTATCGGAATGATGGGGAAATCCGAAGTCGCTCCAGATGGTACACTAATAGAACCATTGTTCTTTTTAATTCCATTAAGTTATCTATTATTTTTAAGTGGAATTATTTTATTATTATTGCTCGCTGTCATTTCTATGATCAAAAAAATAAACATAATTCATAGAACAATAAAATAAAATAAAATAAAAAACAATTTCCTGATCAGAAAAGGAAATTGTTTTTTTATTTAACATGGCGGGAGCTTTATCTCATAGGACAGTTGTAGAACGTTGACACTGTCGTGAAATGTTATCCTTTGGTCATGGTGAGGAGAGAAACAAATTGAAATCAATGTTACAGCTACTGCATTTTGGCTACCATCAGGCGATGAGCTGCATATTTCCAGTTGCGATTTTTGGAACATTAGCTCTTTCTAACATCGTAGAAATACCTTTCATTCATCGTTATGATGCCATTCTACTTGTACTGCTTGGAGTGCAATATCTCATGTATCGCAGCGGATTAGAGACACGTGATGAAATCAAAGTAATCTGTATATTTCACATCATTGGTTTGCTGCTTGAGATCTATAAGGTCAGGATGGGCTCTTGGTCATATCCGGAGCTAGGGTTTACAAAGTTGCTTGGTGTCCCGCTCTATAGCGGATTTATGTATGCAAGTGTTGCAAGCTTTATGTGTCAGGTTTGGCGGAGACTACGAATGGACATGACTGGCTGGCCTGGGCTTGCACCATCGGCGCTTCTTGGAGGAGCCATCTATTTCAACTTTTTCACACATCATTTTATTCCTGATTTTCGCTGGTGGCTGACGGCGCTTGTATTTATTGTATTCTGGAAAACATGGATCATATTTCGGGTAAGAGCTATAACTTATCGAATGCCTTTAACCCTTTCATTTATTATTGTAGGTTTTTTTATTTGGTTAGCTGAAAATATAGCCACGTTTTTTAATGCTTGGAAATATCCTGATCAGAATCAAACCTGGCAGCTGGTCAGTTTCGGTAAGATTAGCTCATGGTTCCTTCTGGCAATCATTAGTGTCATTATCGTCGCCCAGCTGAAACATGTAAAAGCGGAACGGACAAAAAACGATTCATCATTCAGCTAGGATTCATGTTCCTCTGGAAGACCGCCAATTGCTTGGAGAATGACCATACTTTCGTTTAAACAGTTTAGAGAAATGAAACTCGTCATAAAATTGCAGCTGGGATGAAATTTCCTTCACTGACAGGCTTGTTGTCTCCAGCGATACTTTGGCCGATTCTAGCTTTAAATTTTGCATATACTCGCTGGGTGATTGGCCTGTTAATGCGCGGAAGCGCGAAAAAAAGGACGTTCGCGACAAGCCGCTGCGTTCGATGAGTTCTTCGACCCGAATACCCTTATCCATATTCCGATGGATATAGATTAATATATTGTTGAGTTCGCTTTGGCGCGAGGTCTGCCCTGACTCAAGTTCTCTAGCAAAGAGTACCAATAATTGTTGCAGGAAGATATTCGAAGAATAAGCGTAACCGAAGGATTCTGCAATCAAAGTATCAATGATACGCTCGCACAGCAGTACTGCCTCTGCAACTTTTCCTGTTGTTTCGACCTTGCTTACAGGAAGCTGCAGATTTCGAATGGTGTCCAGGGAATTGAAATCAAGATAATAAAATTTCCAGTTATTATCCTGACACTTGTATTCGGAGGGAATTCCCTCCTGAACGAAAAAGAAAGTGCCTGCTTGCAGCTCATAGCGGTCATTCCCTTGGGATAGGATGCCCTTACCTTCATAAGTAATAAAAAGACCAGGAACGACGAATCCTTCACTGGTTATAATGTTGTATGCATCGTCAGCCTGCACTTTCCAAATCGAATTAAATTGAGGGAAGTTGATGGGTTCTTTTCCAAGTATATAAGGAATATTCATGTAGGTCATATTAATCAAATCCATTCCATTGTTCTAATATACATTTAATTTCACAAATTACCGTGAATTCTATGTATAATATGTACAATTATACATGATGTGAATACATGTATCCATGGATGCATAGATGATTTTCCTCTACACTTAGAACAAATACCGAGTAGAGGAGTGTAATTGAAATGAAGCTTAAAGTTGGAAGCCGTGAATTAGAAATGGATGGAAAAGAGCTCACAGAGCTCAGAAGCTCAAATGATATTTTTCATGATGTTCAGGCGCTGCGCGATCGGATGGAGGAAGACGGTTATTTACTGATCCGCGGGTTTCATGACCGTGATAAGGTGATGCAGGCTCGAACAAATATTTTGGAAAAGATGAAACAGATGGGAAAGCTAGATCGGGATACGCAATTAGAAGATGGCGTTATGGCAGATGGAAGCAAAACGATTTTTTTTGGAGGAACAAACGAGGATCTTCCTGCACTGCTTAATGTTTTGAATGGGGAGCACATCATGCGATTCTTCGATGAACTTCTCGGAGAACAGTCGCTGACTTATCATTACAAGTGGCTTCGTGCGGTAGGCAAAGGTGATTTTACAGGAGCGCACTACGACATTGTTTACATGGGAAGAGGTACCCCGAATGTCTATACCGTATGGTCCCCTCTTGGAAACGTTTCGTATGAAATGGGGGGACTGGCGATTTGCCTCGGCTCGCATCGATTTGAAACGCTGAAGCAATCGTATGGATCCAAAGATTCGGATCGTGATGGTTTGGGACATTACACGGATGATCCGCTTGTTATAACGGAGAAGTTCGGTGGTCAGTGGGCGACAACTCAATTTCAGGCAGGCGATGTACTCATTTTCGGCATGTTTTTAATGCATTGCTCACTGGAGAATACAACCAATCAATACCGAATTAGTGTGGATGCGAGATACCAATCGGCCTACGAAAAGGTTGACGAAAGATGGAGCGGCAAAAAGCCGAAGGGTCATTTTAAATAATTGTTCTAGCCACCCATTGCGGTGGCTATTTTATTGATAGGAAGTGAAGCGTCTACTTAGAAAAGATGATTGACTATAGTATTAATTAGTTTTATGATTTGTAACAAAATTGAAATCCGAGAAATTAATTCCATAATTCACTTCTACAAACAAAAAATCAGATAAAAAAATACCGATTAGACTAGAAAGGGCGGTCTGCAACTATGCTTAAATTGATGAGAAACAAGTATATTGTTGTTTTGATTGTTTCTATCGTTTTTATCATAGTTTGGATCTATAAGCCGATAGAGACTACTCGTATCACAGTTGGCACAATTGAAAGCAAGGAGAGTAAAGGCGGGAATCATTTTATAAATATTATATATGCTGACCAAACTCGTACGGATAAAATTAAAGTTCCATTAACAACTTGGAATCTAATAAAGGCAGATAATAAATATTTTTTCGTTTATAAATTCGATTTAATGCGCAAGCCTTATTTAATAGATATTAGAGAGCACTGAAGTTATTGTACTGACGAACTTGACAAGATGATGTACGCCGTTCGTTTATAACGATTATACATTCCTCTCCAGCAATGTCCCCAGTTGTTCTGCTAAGACATGATGGGGGACAGGCATTTCATTCATGAACCACCATTCCACTACTCCTACAAAAGAAGAAGCGACAAACCTCACGAGAAGATCTTCATTTAACCCCTCATTTTTTCCTTTCGTTACATCGATCTCATTCTTAAATTCTTCGATAAGAAATGCAAGAAATCGACCGTGAAAGTAAGGAGCGCCTTTACTCGCCAACATCATGGAAAAAAATGAATAATGACGTTCAAAATATTCAGTCCAGATTAGAGTCGATTCGGTAAAATCCAATTCCGCAGCCGCTCTGCACGTTACCCTTAGCACGTCAATATGTTCTTCAATGAGTTTATCCAGCAGATCATATTTATCTAAATAATGAAGATAGATGGTCCCGCGGCTCACATTCGCCCTGTCGGAAAGATCCTGAATTGTAATATCATCAAAATTTTTTTCTGACATCAGATCTATAACCGCTTTTTTTAACGCATCCTGCGTTTTTTGTATTCTTCGATCCACTTTAGCCAATATCAGGTCACCAGGCTTTCGTAAATAATTAACAAATATACAGAAGTTGTTCATTAATTAACAAATCGCATTCAGTTGACAATTGCAGATGTTTTGCATCTGTTTATAATTATAGACAAGTGTTCATTAATGAATCAATGATTATTATTATATCATTGAAATTGACCATTAATTTTATTCCGAAACAAGTTGAATTTATGTATTGACTTGGAGTTCACTCCAAGGATTAAGCTTCTTTATATCATCTGTATTTCCTGATTATTGTTCATCAGTAAAAATCAAAACATTTTTGCACCTGAGGAGGAATGAAATATCGAACGCCTATGGACGAAGTCGTTTATTCTCATGACTATAGGTAACCTGTTCTTATTTAACGCATTTTATATGCTGTATCCGACACTTCCGCTGTTCATCAAACAACTGGGAGGCAATGAATCGCAGGTCGGTCTGGCGATGGGTGCTTTTATGTTGTCTGCTGTTATTTTACGGCCGCTTGTTGGCGGGCTGCTAGACCGGTTCGGCAGGCGTCCGTTTATCATTTGGGGACTGATTCTCTTCATTCTAGCAATGTATTTGTATAACTGGGTCGGGGGAATTGCTGTTTTGCTGGGGCTCAGAATATTGCATGGCATGAGCTGGGCGGTATCTACTACTGCTACGATGACGGCGATTACAGATATGATTCCGTCCACCCGCCGCGGTGAGGGAATGGGGTGGTTTAGCACGTCCATGACACTGGCTATGGCGATCGGCCCGATGTTCGGCATCTGGGTTGCTCAAAATCGATCATACAGCGATTTGTTTTTAATTGCCGTGGTTCTCGCTGCTGGGGCACTGTTCCTCATGTTAGGTGCAAAAATGCCTTTCCAGCCAAAAGCTGGCCCAAGAAAAATTGAATTATTCGAAAAATCGGTTTTGCCCGTTGCGGCCTCGGTATTTTTTCTCTTTATTGCTTATGGCGGCATTACAACCTTTGTTCCGCTATTCGCTGAGTCGATTCAGGTTAATTCCGGCGCGTTTTTTCTAGCATTTGCTGCAACGCTTGCCCTAAGCCGTCCCATTTCGGGAAAACTATCTGATCGATACGGAGAAATTTTTGTCATTGTACCGGCACTTGTAATTACGATTGGTGCATTGATTGTATTGAGCCTCTCGAGCGGATTGATGGGTGTACTACTATCGGCGATATTATATGGTATTGGCTTCGGTTCGGCGCAGCCAGCTCTTCAAGCGGCTACGATCCGGTTGGCCCACCCAAATCGTATAGGAGTTGCAAACGCCTCAATCTCGACTGCTAATGACCTTGGTATTGGGTTAGGTGCAATCATGTTAGGCTCTGTCTCTCAGTATGCAAGCTATAAGGTGTTGTTCATCGTCAGTGCTTTGTCCGTCGCGATTTCCTTGATTCTTTTTACTCTTTTTGCGAAACGCTTGTTACAAAAGAAACCGTCTCTTCATGCAGAATCACTTCCATTCGAATCAAGCTAGTCTTAAGATATCGACATTAATACTATGAATTAGAAACCACCTGATTCTTTATAAAGCTGTTCCGTTTTGTGCGGTTATCATTGTTGATAATATGAATCTGCTATTTTTCATGATACGATATAGAAGCACTAGTAATAAGGGATGTGACTCTATGGCGGGTAATATATTATACATTCTCTATGATGTTATTATGATTTTGGCTTTTATTGTTTGCGTAGTTATAATCGGAATAAAAAAAGGCACGGGAAATAGACTTTGCTTGGAAATAAGTAACTACGAATATAATTATTAAATTCTAAATTCCAAAAATAAAGTTGGAATAAAGCAATAATCGGTACCCTAAAAGCTAAAAATTTTTTAGAATATATAAGTTAACGATATAAAACCGCTGGAATGAAGAAAATTTCTTCAGAACAGCGGTTTTATGTATTTTCGATATAGGATCGATTGATTTAACTAAACATCGAAAAATATTAGTGTCATTCTAGCCATTTCTTCAGGAGATTCAATACAACCCCGAATCATCCATTTTTTCAATATGCTCCATAATCCGGCAGCGAGCATGGTACGCATATACTCTTTTTCTATTTCACTCAGGTTTGCATGCTTATTGCCTACGATATGAGCCATAGCCTCCAAATAAACAACGAATTGATCATTAAGAAGGGCGAATAATTGATTTTGAATTAAAATATTCAGAAATATTTTATGTTGTTCCCAATATTTGAAATACGCTAGAGGCATTTCATCAGGCTCGATATTTTCATTTTTTATTAATTCATAAAACTCTTCGAATTTCAAATCAATGATGGCTATTAGTATAGAATGCTTGGATGTAAAGTGGCGGTAAAAGGTTTTTCTAACAAGTTCGGCCTTATCACAGATCTCTGTAATCGTGATGCTGTTGTATGGTTTTTCTTGTAAAAGCTCAAGTAAAGCATCGCATAACCATTTCTTTGATCGCTCCGCAATAGGATTAACGCGAGTAGACATGTCACAAATCATCTCCAATGTGTAACCTGTGTCACACTTATTGACCTGCTAAGATACATCCAAGTATAATCGAACCCAATAAGGTATACAAGTGTGTCACTTATATATGGAGGAGATCTTTTGAATGAACAAAAGTGTGACTTTAGCCCATAAAATAGAAGATTACAAAAGAATAGGTATCACTAAAGAACCAGCTGTATGGGAAGACGGGATGAGGACAGATGGTCAGGCGGGGAGCTACGAGTGGTGGTATTTTGACGCTGAGTATACAGATGGCACCAAAATTGTCGTCGTATTTTATACGAAAAATGAGTTCGATGTTAAAGGTGATGCATGCCCAACGATAAGGTTTGATTTAACTTTGCCGGATGGAAGACATATTTCAAAAAAGATATCCGAAGAGAAGGGCAGCGCCATTCGTGCATCCAAACAAAAATGTGATGTGAAAATTGATAGAAGCAGCATCCAGTATATTGATGGACAATATTTTATTCATTTTGTAGACGATACCGTTGACTATCGCTGCACCATGAAATCTTCTGTTCCAATGTGGCGTCCCAAAACAGGTCACATGTTCTTTGGAGAGAAACAAAAGGACTTTTTCGCTTGGTTCGTTGCCCAGCCGTCGGCTAACCTTGAAGCAGTCCTAACCATTGAAGGAGAGCGCTGTGAATTAAAGGGTAATGGATATCACGATCATAATTGGGGCAATGCAGAAATTAATCAGCTGATCAACCATTGGTACTGGTGCCGAGCTAATATTGGACCTTATTCGGTAATATCTTGCGATATCATTTCCGACAAGAAATATAAATATACACGGCAGCCAATTATAATGATTGCAAAAAACGGCGTGATTTTGGAAGATCGTGAAGAGTTTATGATGATAGAACGGCAGGAAACGATAAATCATCCTTTTACTAAAAAATTCATGGATAACAAGCTGAAATTTAATCAAACCTCTGGAAAAAACAAAACTTATCAAATTGAGTATCATCGAAAAGGTGATATCGTGGCAGATTCTTTATTGAGTGGCATGAAGCTTTCCTTCCCTCAGCGGATCGCTGTAAAACTATTGAGAATGAATCCTACGTATGTTCGTTGTATTGGGACGGTTACTTTGACTGTTAGAGAGAATGGAAAGCAAGAGGTGTATGAGCAAGAAGGACTGTGGGAGCAGATGTTTTTTGCCAAAAATAAAGAGGCTATCATTAAAGGATAACAAGAGGAGCAGCATCTATAACGTTAATTAGGTTATGAATATAGCTTAGGAATAAATGGTTCATTAATTTCAAATAATGGAGTGAACAATATGAAGGTGCTTATTATATTTGATCATCCCTACACAGCTACGGCGTCCGAGAATATTCCTCATCAACGAAGCTTTTCAGCCGCGTTGCTCGGTTCTGTAACTAAAGGTCTTCATACCGGTGGACACCAAATCGATCTCATTGACTTGCATGCAGATGAATTTAATCCAGTGATGTCTGCGAAAGAGCTTGCTGCGTGGAGACAAAAGAAAACGTTAGATCCCCTTGTCAACGATTATCAACAAAGAATGTTCGAGTCGGATCACATTATATTTATTTTCCCCATATGGTGGGAATCAATGCCTGCGATGACGAAAGGCTTTTTAGATAAAGTATTTTCCAAAGGAATCATCTATGAAGAACCGAAACCGAGCAGACCCTTTGTCAACAAGTTAAATAAGCTTAAGGGTGTATCGTTATTAACGGTGATGGCTACTCCAGGGTTTATCTATAGATGGATATTTGGAAATCCCATCACCAAAATAATATTCCGTGGAACCTTCAGAAAAATGGGTTTTCATAAGCTGAAATGGTTTAATTATGCAGGGATGGATAATCGACCACTTGAAGCAAGAACTTCGATTTTAGCCAAAACAGAGAAACGTTTTGCAGCTTTATAATTTGGTTGGGAATGGAAAAGGTCAAGCATGGTGTGTACTCACCGTACTTGACCTTTTTTTCCATAAGCTGCTATTTCACTAGCTCCAGAAACTTGCTTGCCGCATTGGATAATGGCATATTGTGCATGATCATAAAGCCTACTTGGGAAGGAGGCATCTGAATATCCAATTGAATTTCAAAGAGAGAACCTTCTTCCAATTCTTTGGCAATAAATTCTTTAGTCACATAAGAAATGCCGAGGCCTTTCCGCGCGAATTCGATGAGCAGATCAACGCTTCCTACCTCAATTTCTGGCTTGATTTGATGCCCATAATTTTGAAATAGTTCGGTAATCGCCATTCGTACACGACTGTTTCGAGAGAACAGGATAATTGGATATTGGAGCAGCACTTCTAGTGAAAGCACCTTGTCCTTAAGCTCAGCATATCGAGCTCCTGCTACAAAACAATCCTGCAGTTGAATGCCCTTCATAACCTCTAGCTGCRAATCGACGATGGGCATACGAACGACGCCCAAATCGATTTTGCCTTCCTTCAGAAAAGCGATGGTTTCTGGTGTAGTCCCATGATTCAGATGCAGCTTGATACCGGGATATTTTTCGTGATAGGTTTCCAAATAAGGCAGCAAATAATGCTTGAACAACGAATCGCTTCCACCGATCCGCAGCTCACCGCTGTCTAAATTTTTAAGAGCCGCCATCTTTTCTTCAGCTAGCGAGATCAGAATTTGAGATTTCTCAATATAGGAATAAAGGATTTCACCCTCTTGCGTCAGAGCAACGCCCTTTGAATTCCGGTAAAACAAAATGATGCCTAAGCTGTCTTCCAACTGCTTGATGGCATGGCTAACGCTCGGCTGGGTGATATACAACGATTTTGCGGCTTGGGATAAGCTTCCCTTCTTCGCCGTCCAGTAAAAAACTTTGTATAGCTCATAATTGATCATAGACAGTATCTATAGCTCCTGTGAAAAATATGAATTACTTGTATAGGTCATATTCGTATTATAGTGGAATTAGGAAATAGAAACCAGTACTAACTACAAAGCACTGCTGGAAGGAGAAAGAACATGGAGGCTACCACATTTGTTTTGTTTGGAGCGACAGGGGATTTAGCAAAAAGAAAAATTTACCCTGCTTTGTATAATTTATTTATTGATCAAAAGCTGCCGGAGTTCTTCTCCGTGGTCGGCCTCGGAAGAAGAGAGCTATCCGATAAAACCTTTCAGGACAATGTCGAACAATCTCTTCGTATGTTTTCCAGGCGTGAAGCAAATGATCCCGAATTGATTCAAAATTTTTTGCGTGCTTTCCGCTATAGTGTATTGGATGTTGGCCGCAAAGAAGATTACCATAAGCTTCTTCGTCTTATTGAGAAACGGGAAGAAGAGCTGCGCGTTGCACCCAATCGCTTGTTTTACTTGTCGGTTGGACCTGAATTTTTTGAACCGATTGCAGCTAACATTCATGAAAGCGGGCTTGGTTCCGCTAATGGCTGGAAGCGGCTTGTAATCGAGAAGCCATTTGGTCATGATTTGCAGTCTGCTCGAGAATTGAATGAAAACCTGAGCAAATCGTTTGCGGAAGAAGAAGTTTTCCGCATTGATCATTATCTTGGCAAGCCGATGGTTCAGAAGCTTGAGGTTCTGCAGCAAAGCAATCCAGTCCTTCAAGCACTTTGGGACAAACGCTACATTGCCAACGTTCAAATTACGGCAAACGAAATTGTAGGCGTGGAAGAAAGAGCTGGCTATTATGATCATGTTGGTGCAATCAGAGACATGTTCCAGAACCATATGCTTCAATTGCTCATGATGTTGACCATACACCTCCCGAACAACAGCACTTCAGAAAATGTTCGTTTCAAAAAGAAGCTGGTCATGGAATCACTGGAACTGCTGCAAAAAGCAGATGTCAACACCCAAGTGATAAGAGGACAATATGGAGAAGGAGAGATTCAAGGGAAATCGGTGGTCGGATATACCTCCGAACCAAACATTGCTGCAAACTCCATGAATGACACCTTTATTGCGGCTAAACTGCAAATTGACGATTACTTCTGGCGGGGCGTTCCTTTCTATATCCGTACAGGCAAAAGAATGAAGGACAAATCAACAAGAATTGTGATCGAGTTCAAAGAACCAATAAAGCAGGCTGCAACAAACGATGATAGCAAAATGCCTAATCTGCTTGTTTTTGAGATCAGTCCAGACGAGAGCATTAGATTGCAATTAAATACGAGAGACCCTCAGCACAAGGGCGAATTCAAGCCCATGAATATCGATTTCCATGCGACGAGAGACAATGTGCCTGAAGCTTATGAGAATTTGATTCACGATGCTTTGCACGGCGACTCTACATTTTTCGCACATTGGGACGAAGTCGAATTGTCATGGAAATGGGTTCAACCCATTTTGGAAGCTTATGAAGAAAACTTAGTTCCGCTGCATCGTTATGCAGCTGGCACATACGGGCCGATTGAGTCTGATATGCTGCTCGCACAAGACGGCTTCCATTGGTGGTTCGATGAGAAGACCGAACAAGAAATCGAAACCATAAAAGGAGAACAATATGCTTAATACAAAAACAATTGAACAACTATCTATTGATACAATCCGTACACTGTCTATCGATGCTATAAACGCTGCAAATTCCGGACATCCAGGGCTTCCAATGGGAGCTGCGCCTATGGCGTACTCACTTTGGGGCAACCATCTTAATCACAACCCGAGCCATTCAAAATGGTTCAACCGCGACCGTTTCGTCTTATCGGCGGGTCATGGCTCGGCTTTGCTTTACAGCCTGCTGCATTTATCCGGCTATAACGTATCGCTCGAGGACTTGAAGCAGTTCCGTAAGCTGAACAGCAAAACGCCTGGACATCCTGAATATGGCCATACAGATGGCGTTGATGCAACAACAGGGCCACTGGGACAAGGGCTTGCGATGGCTGTAGGTATGGCAATGGCCGAAGCACACCTAGCATCAAAATTTAATCAAAACGGATACCCGGTTGTTGATCATTACACGTATGCACTTGTCGGAGACGGCTGCTTAATGGAAGGAATTTCTTACGAGGCGATGTCTATGGCTGGACATATGAAGCTCGATAAACTCGTTGTATTGTACGATTCCAATGATATTTCCTTAGACGGCGACCTCAATCTTTCTTTCGGGGAAAACATGCAGAAGAGAGCGGAATCTGCTAATTGGCACTACTTGCGTGTTGAAGATGGCAATGATATCGAACAAATCACAAAAGCGATCGAGGCAGCAAAGAGCAATGAAGAGCAGCCGACCATTATCGAAGTTCGTACGGTTATCGGATATGGAAGCAAGGCAGCGGGAACGAATAAAGTGCACGGCAATCCACTAGGCAAAGAAGAGGCAATAGCGACAAAAGCGGTTTACGGTTGGGATCATGAGGAAGAATTTACCGTTCCAGCAGAAGTTCAAGCTCACTTTGCACAGTTGAAACAAAAAGGCGAAGCAAAAGAAGCAGCGTGGAATCAGCTAATGGCTGCTTATAAACAACAGCATCCGGCGCTTGGTACGGAACTTGAGCAAGTCATTGAAGGTTCTGTTGTCATCGATGCTGCAGATCTTCTTTCTTTCGATGCTTCCAAAACGGTATCTACACGTGTAGCGAGCGGTCAAGCGATCAATCATTACCTTAAAACGGTGCCTTCAATTTTTGGCGGCAGCGCAGACTTATCCCATTCAACGATGACCGATATTAATGGCGAAAAAACCTTTGCTGTTGAATCTTATGCAGGACGAAATATTTACTTCGGTGTTCGTGAGCATGCTATGGGGGCTGCTGGTAATGGTATGGCACTGCACGGCGGCGTAAAACCGTTTGTAAGTACATTCTTCGTGTTCAGCGACTATCTGCGTCCGTCCATTCGTTTGGCTGCACTGCAGAAGCTACCTGTCATTTATGTATTTACACATGATTCCATCGCTGTTGGCGAAGATGGGCCTACTCATGAGCCCGTTGAGCATTTGACCGCATTGCGCACGATTCCTGGGCTTACAGTTATCCGTCCGACTGATGCCAATGAAACGGCTAATGCTTGGGCTTATGCTTTGCAACAAAATGAAGGACCAGTAGCTTTAGTACTAAGCAGACAAAACCTGCCTATATATGAAGAAACTAAAGGCAATGTCGCTGCGGTTGCCAGCGGTGGTTATGTTCTAACGGAGACAAACGACAAGCCTGACATTATTCTGATTGGTACCGGTTCTGAGGTTTCCTTGGCAGTTGGCGCAAAAACTGAACTCGAGAAGGAAAATATTTCAGTTCGTGTAGTAGCTATGCCAAGCCGTGAATTGTTCAACCGTCAATCGGCAGAATATAAGCAATCAGTGCTGCCCGCATCAGTTACGAAACGTTTAGCTATTGAAGCTGGCATTTCGTTAGGCTGGGATAGTTACACAGGACCAAGCGGCAGCGTACTGTCGATCGATACGTTTGGTGCTTCTGGACCAGGCAGTGAAGTTTTGGAGTTTTTCGGTTTTTCAGTAGATAATGTGGTTCGAATGGCGAAAGAATTACGCTAAGCAACGCACGAAGACAATAAAAATTTAATAATAAAAAACGGAGGTTTTAATTATGAAATTTTTCATCGACACTGCAAATTTGGTAGATATCAAAAAAGCTTATAAAATCGGTGTATTGTCTGGTGTTACGACGAATCCATCTTTGGTTGCCAAAGAAGGCGTGAAATTCGAAGACCGTATAGCAGAAATTCTTCGCGAAGTGCCAGAGGTAGAATCGGTATCAGCAGAAGTAACGCCTGACGCAGAAACAGCTGAAGAAACGATCGCACAGGCAAATGAACTGATCAAAATCAACAACAATGATAAAAACATTACCATTAAGCTTCCGATGACGCTAGCTGGTCTAGAAGCTTGCCGCTACTTGACCAAAAAAGGCGTGAAAACAAACGTAACATTGATTTTCACTGTGAACCAAGCGCTTTTGGCTGCTCGCGCTGGAGCGACTTATGTTTCTCCTTTCCTCGGTCGTTTGGATGATATTTCAGAAGATGGCGTTCTGCTCGTCACGAAGATTGCTGAATTGTTCCGTACGCACAATCTGGATGCCCAAATCATCGCTGCATCTGTTCGCCACCCGGATCATGTCACTCGTGTAGCGATGGCTGGGGCACATATAGCAACGATTCCGTTCTCTGTAATCGAACAAATCTCCAAACATCCTCTAACGGATCAAGGTATGGAGAAGTTCGCAGCTGATTGGAAGAAAACGGCGCAGCAGTAAGCTGCGGTTTCCAAACGTTAATCCATAAATGTTTATCTACAACAGGACAGTAATGACAGGGAGGCAGTTATCATGAAAAAGCAACAAATTGGCGTGGTTGGTTTGGCCGTAATGGGTAAAAACCTAGCCTTGAATATAGAAAGCAAAGGATTCTCGGTTGCCGTGTATAATCGTTCAGCAGAGAAAACAAATGAACTATTGGCGGAGGCGCAAGGAAAAGATTTTGTCGGCGCATTCAGTGTGGAAGAATTCGTACAATCACTGGAATCGCCGCGTAAAATTCTTATCATGGTGAAAGCGGGTCAACCGACAGATGATACGATCAATCAGTTGGTGCCGTTTCTAGATCAAGGAGATATTCTAATTGATGGCGGAAACGCCTATTTTCCAGACACACAGCGCAGAAACAAAGAACTTCAAGCATTAGGCTTCCGCTTTATCGGAGCCGGCGTTTCTGGCGGCGAAGAGGGTGCGCTTAACGGACCAGCTATCATGCCAGGCGGTCAAAGAGACGCATACGAGCTTGTAGAGCCAATCTTGACAGCTATTTCAGCAAAAGTGAATGGTGATCCATGCAGCACTTATATCGGTGCAGACGGCGCTGGCCACTATGTCAAAATGGTACACAACGGCATCGAATACGGCGATATGCAGCTCATCGGCGAAGCGTACCACCTGCTCAAAGATGTGTTGAACTTGAACACTAGCCAGCTTCATGACATTTTCACGGAATGGAACAATGGCGAGCTGGATAGTTATTTGATCGAGATAACGGCTGATATTTTCAAGAAAATTGATCCGGAAACAGGCAAACCAATGGTAGATGTCATTCTCGATTCAGCAGGACAAAAAGGTACCGGCAAGTGGACTAGCCAAAGTGCATTGGATTTGGGCGTGCCATTGTCGATCATTACGGAATCCGTGTTCGCTCGCTTTATCTCCGCTATGAAAGAAGAACGTGTGGCTGCGAGCAAAAAATTAAACGGCCCAGCGGTATCCAGCTACGACGGTGATCCGCAGGAATTTATCGAAGCTGTTCGCAAAGCGCTGTACACAAGCAAAATCGCTTCCTACGCGCAAGGCTTTGCACAGATGAGAGCTGCTTCTGACGCTTATAACTGGGATTTGAAATATGGCAGCATTGCGATGATCTTCCGCGGAGGATGTATTATCCGTGCAAGATTTTTGCAAAATATTAAGGATGCCTATGACCGCAATCCAGCTCTGAACAACCTATTGATGGATGAATACTTCAGCAATATTGTTGAGAACTATCAGGAGGCTTGGAGAAAAGTCATTTCCATTGCTGTAACTAGAGGCATTCCGGTTCCAGCGTTCTCTTCCGCATTAGCGTATTATGACAGCTATCGTACTGAAAGACTTCCTGCTAATTTACTGCAAGCGCAACGGGATTATTTTGGAGCACATACGTTCCAGCGCCTTGATAAAGAAGGAAGCTTCCACTTTCAATGGATGGAAAATAACGAATAACGATTAAAACCAACACAAACTCCTAGCAGATAATCATGAATTCATTTTTCATGTTATCTGTTTAGGAGTTTTTTTGTTTCAGATGGCTTATGGAGACAGTGACTTTGGAGCGGGATGGATAAAAGTTGTTTTTGACAGAAGGAAAATTATACAATGGAAGTAAGGAACTGCTTGAAGTAGCCATCCTCATATTGTAAATGAAGGGAAGAGTGCCGATGAACACACGAATGAAACAACTTGAGGATCGACTTTCCAATCAGCAACATAAGGATTTATTTCTGCAAACGATGCACACGCTGAAAGCGATTGACGATCTTGCTGATCAGCACAGACGCTTTCAATCCATGCAGGCCATCAGCGGCGTCAAAATCATAGGTACGGAAGAGGCTTTGTTTTATGAAACGCTGACACAAGTGAAAGAAGAGATTGTGTCTACGCTTGAGAAAACGGTGAAGGACCTGGAGCACAAAGGTGATAAAAACTATACTAAAAACTTCAAGGACGGCGTGGAGTAACCCATGCGCAGCCCAAAAAAAGTTGAGTAGAAGGAAAACTTCTGCTCAACTTTTTTGTGTTCATGGGAGGATACAAGCGTACAGTTTCTATTTTCTTTGTAAAAGGAACGATCTGTTATGCGCAACTTTCAATCCTATTACACGTCTGTAAATTATGGGATTATTTTGAAAACGTAAAATTGGAAAGAAATCTAACCTATGTAAGATCATTAATCACGAATAGGAGACAAGATGAATCCAAAACGGTCAAGATTACTTATTTATTCTGTATGTGTATTTCTTCTCCTAGTTTATTTTGGAAATAGAAGCGGGTATGTTTTTAGTGAAAGTAAAGCACTGAAAGAGGCATATGCTCGTGCAGACGGAGAAGCGGTGTATCAGCAAGCATTCGGGAAGGATAAACTAGTAATATGGAAAATGGAGGATATGGATTATGTTAAGCTCGTTACGAAGAAATGGGGATTTCTATATCGCTTATCCGAGACCTCTCCATTAGCACCAAGCGCTAATGAACCGAATACGATTCAACGAACATGGTCAGCTCAATTGAATGCCAACAAAATGTACGATATTATTTTTGCATATTCTACGATTAACCCTGAGATAAAGCGAGTCATTATTAGCAATGATAATTTTAGCAACGTTGAAGAGGACAATTTGGAATTTATTAAGAGCGACTCAACGGTATATATTGAATTACCTGTACGAAATGGATATGCAGTATCATACCTAGAAATTAGTCCTAAGGACAATAGGGGATTTTTTTTTCGAGGCATGGATAACAATGGTCATTTGATCGCAGCAACTAGATAGCAATAAAAGGCTGCCATCGGCAGCCTTTTATTCATGGAATAATTGCATCATAATCGTTCTAGTCATTATTTTTTTAAGTGATAAGGTACTGTAGTGACGATCACATTTCTTCGATATAACAAGTGAGCACGAATCAATAAACTGGATTGGTTATGCAGCATATTGTGCCATCCTTTTTTTGGAATAAACTGCGGGATGATGACAGTAACTTTGTAATTTGATTCACTCGCCTTGCGCTGAACGGTATCAATAAATTTAGTTAATGGTTGAATGATGCTTCGATATGGCGAATGTAAAGTAACTAGTCGCACATCAGGCTGCCACATTTTCCATTTCTCTTCGAAAGTGAATTCATCCTCTCTTTCAAATGGAATATGAACGGCAATGATCTGGTGAGCAGATAGCGATTTGGCGTAATTCAATGAGTTCTCGACCACATGCGTAATACCAGCTACAGGAAGTATGATGACATTCCCCTCAATAGGAATAGCAGCCTCAGAGGTCGTAATTCGCAGTTGATCGGCTACAGATTCATAATGCTTTCTAATTCGGTGAAAGAGCAAAATGATAAGAGGTAGAAAAACTAATACGGACCACACCTGTGCGAATTTGGTTAAAAAGAACATCATGGTGACGATAAAGCTTATAACCGCACCTGTTGAGTTAATGATTAGCTTAGATATCCAGCCTTGCGGTTTTTCACGAATCCATTTTACCATCATACCCGTCTGCGAGAGGGTAAAGGGGATAAATACACCTACGGCATAAAGCGGGATGAGATGCTCAGTTCGGCCTTCAAATGCTATAATCAACAGGATTGAGAAAACGCCTAGAATAATAATGCCGTTGGAATAACCTAATCTGTCTCCTCTAATGGTAAACATTCGAGGGATGAATTTATCTTTGGCTAAGTTGACTGCCAGCAAGGGGAAAGCAGAATATCCCGTATTAGCAGCAAGGATCAGAATTAATGCGGTTGTTCCTTGAATAAAATAATACATAAAGTTCCGACCAAACGTATGTTCAGCAATGTCTGAAACAACGGTGACTTCTTCCCTCGGACTAATTCCATAGTAATAAGCTAAAAATACGATTCCAGAAAATAATATGGCAAGCAGCGATCCCATCGCAATTAACGTTTTGGAAGCATTATTTGGAGACGGGCTTTTAAAGTTGGGTATTGCGTTCGAGATAGCTTCAACCCCAGTTAAAGCAGAACTTCCGGAGGAAAAAGCTTTCAGCAGCAGAAACAAACTGATTCCCGCCACTGGCGTTCCAATGGGTGTATGTAATTCAGGCGAGACATTGCCTAATAGAATGTTGTAAATGCCTACAATGATTAAAATGAATAAAGCCAAAACAAATAAATAAACCGGATAGGCTAATATAGAAGCGGACTCCGTTACACCCCTTAAATTCAAGATGGTTATAAATAATACAAAAATAATCGCAATGATCACATTATAAGGATGCAAGCTTGGGAAAGCAGATGTAATGGCATCTGTTCCGGCAGATACACTTACCGCTACCGTTAAGATATAGTCAACTAACAATGAGCCACCGGCAACTAACCCAGAGTATACACCTAGATTTTTCTTGGATACGACATAAGCTCCTCCGCCATGAGGATATGCGAAAATAATTTGCCTATAGGATAAAATAAGTGCTAATAATAAAATCAATACACCAATGGCAATCGGTATGGAATACCAAAATGCTGCTGCACTAACGGTGATCAAGACTAACAATATTTGCTCAGGACCATATGCCACTGAAGATAAGGCATCTGAAGAAAGAATGGCAAGAGCTTTTGTTTTATTCAGTTTTTGCTCGCCTAATTCCGTTGATTTTAATGGTCGTCCGATTAAAAATCTTTTTAATGAAGAAAACATTCGTTAGCCTCACCTCGCTTAATTTATTGTGTGTATATTACCCTGCAAATGAAATAAATAAACTTTATGAAATTAAACTGGAGCGACTTAACAATCGCATAATCATTCCTTCCTTTTTGAACTTCAAAAACGTAGTATGGTACTTATTACATGCAGTTTGTTCTTGGTTTAAATAATGATGAGTTGGCCAATTTTATTCTCCGCAAAGGATCAAAAACATATGAAATGGGATTTGATAATAAAATAAATTATTTAATTTATTCAGCAGAGAGAGTAGGAGGGAGTGATTTAATGGGTGGTCAAATTGGAGTAGTAGGCATACTACTCGTTTTTGCTAGTTTATTTTTAAGAAAATGGATTGTTGGAACTGCAAAAAAAGAAACTTCAGATAAGGGTAAAAAAGTGAGTATGTGGGGAATGATTATCGCAGCAATCATAGCAGCAGCTAATATTATTTTTATTGATTTAGAAGGAAATGCTCTGAAATGGTTTTGTATGGTGTTCATTTTTATCATTGCGGGCTTTCAATCATTTGTAGATTGGAAGTTTCTAAAAGGATCAAAAGAATATATAGTTACACTTCTCGTTTTAGTTATTGGTGTAACTTTATCTTATTTCATCGTCTAGTATTTCGGATCGGCTTGGCTGTTAGGGAAGATGTACATGCTGAAATACGCGAGGAGCACTTGACGCTACTAGTGCTTGATTCAAGAAACTGCGATCCCATTACAATGTTTCAGTGAGGTTAGGTATGATTGAATTACTCACTGCATCATATATGGACGTTATCGACATATGCTAAAACTTTTGAAGAGAGATATATGTTGGTTCATATGAAGGATGAATCCTCCGCGGGAGGTATTGTATGCAAGCGAATTTGAGCTGATGTGTATAGGGTGTTATGCGTTATTTTCCACGAAATAACGATTGTGGAGTTCGTTAAAATATAAATTCACTACAAAAGGTCTAAATAAGAGCTGCTGGGTTCGTAAGAGATTTATCCATTAATGATGACAGCTGCGAATAACGGTTTTTAAGCGTCTAAATCTTAGGCAGCTTTCGTGAATTTGGATAAATGACAATACATAATGAGTTTAAAAAATAAAAATATCGCTTCAATAAAAGGCACCGTTAAATAGGGGTTGTTTCAAACGTAGATATATCTACTTTTGAGACAGCCTTTTACTGTATAAAACGAGAAAAGTGAAAGCGAAATGAGCTAATTATTGTCTTGCGAGAGATAATAAGCGCATCTTCAACGTACATCTGACCTTTTAAAGTCGATGTTTAGGGATTAAGGATTAATTTGCTTTTGCGACTAACGCTTCTTTTCTTCGTATTTTTCTGAATAAGTATCGGTAATGTTATTTTCTTTATTGAGATTGTATCTATTCATAAACGAAGCAGACCAAGGGCAAGTCGGTATAAAGTAGTTATTGCTGTTAGGAGTAGAAAGAGGACAAGGAAAATGCTTTAATGTGGCTATTTATCGTAAAATTTATTACAAAGATATGACTTTATCCAGCAATAGCTCTATCGAGTCATGCGTAAGCAAGCAAGTATAAAAGAAAATGATATTAATGCAATCGATGCTTTTTGATGCTTTTGAAGCATTTGAAGCTTTTAAAGCTATCAAAGCTCACTTGTACAACCTTCATGTGGATCACCGAGCCCTACTCGGCGGATAAACCTATGAAGGGGATTTTATCAAAATGTAATGTTACCACGACAAAAATGAGAGGAGGCAAACCTAAAATGGGTAGTTTAAAACAGTGTTCAGTAGGTGCTGTGATTGTTTTCGTCTTGTTATTGTCTGCTTGCGGCGGGGGAACAACAGGAGAAGCGCCAAATAAGGACAACAGCGGTGAAGGTACAGAGAGCAGCGAGGCGGTGGCACTTTATAAGAAAAGGTGTATTTCTTGTCATGGCACGGAGCTGCAGGGAAGAGCCGGACCTAATTTGCAGCAGGTCGGGGCCAAGCTGTCAGAAGAGGAAATAGTGGATGTTGTTTCCAATGGTCGTAAGGGTATGCCAAAGTTCGAGAGCAGCTTAACGACGGAACAGATTCAAAGTTTGGCTGCATGGCTGGCTGAACATAAATAAATGCCAAAGAACCGTTAATCAATAGATTCAGCCTATAACAAAGAAAAACAAGGGTCTACTCTACAAGTCAAATTGACTTATAGAGTAGACCCTTTATTCATCTCTTAACGTAGAGTTTCTGAACACATTTTTTCTTTCGAGTGTTTATTTATATTTATCAAGATAAGTGGATGACCATTTCCTCGCCCAAGCGACAAGTTTTTTTGAATGGGCTGGTTCACACCAACCAGCAGAGGAGCGGCCACCGTATGATCCAATAGTTTTTTATTAAGCTTTTTGTTGCTGCATCAAGTGTGGTTTATGCTTACGAAATGACATCCTCATGAGGTGTTGATACATAAGATTTCGCCATCTTATCCTGAATTACGTTGTCTTCTTGAACAAGTTTTGCTCCATTCAGCATGAGATATAATCCGCCAGATAGAAATAAGCCTCCTAAAATAATCCAATACAGCATGTTTCATTTCTCCTTTCTGAATCTATTTCGATAGTCCTATCATTATAAAAGGAAATGGTGCCTGAAAATAATAGCTCGAAGTAGTCATTTCCTTGCTAAATGTGTCCGATATGTTTCGTTCATGTGAGCAATGTACCAATCATTTTCAGTGTAGGAATCAACATTGAATTTAACTTTTATCAATTTTACATAATGGGAGGATAGCTAAGCTGAATGTAGAATAGAGTAGCTATGAATTCCAGCGAGGGGTGGCGTCAATAAAAAGAAGAATTCAATTGATTTAGGTAAACGCTTTCAATTATGAAGCAGTTGAGCAGCAACTACGAATTTTTTGTCATCATGCAATGAAACTATTGCAAACGGTTAATGGAAAAGGGTGAAGGCATGTTCAGGAAAATGATTGTTATCCTGTTATTAATTTTTACTGCAACCGCATGTCAGGGGCGTTACTCAAAAAGTGATTATGACGTGATCCATTCCATTAAATCGAATTCAACCTCAGAGAAACAGGAAGATCATCGAAAGTACACCATCGGCATCGTACCAAAAGTAATGGGGATTTCTTATTTTAATGTCGCAGAAGAAGGTGCGATGGAAGCAGCTAATGATTTGGACGTTAACGTCATTTATGAAGGGCCACCAATCGCTGATGCATCAAAGCAGATAAATGTGATTAGACATCTTATCAATTTGTCGGTAGATGCGATTGCAGTTTCTGCAAACGATCCAGAAAAGCTGCTGCCCATCATTCTGGAAGCCAAAAGCAAGGGGATCAAGGTTATTACTTGGGATGCAGATACGAATCCAGAAGGCAGAGATTTTTTTGTCAACATGGTCGATACAGAGACATTAGGCCGACATTTATTGGATACGCTTGCATGGAACACCGAAGAAACTGGCGAATACGCAATTATGACAGGAGCTTTCTCTGCTTCTAATCATAATGAATGGCTGAGATGGATCAAACATCAGCAGAGTGAGTTTTACCCAAAAATGAAGCTGATTGATATTGTTGAGACAGAAGATGATCCGCAAAAGGCTTATGAGAAAGCAAAACAACTGTTAGCCAAGTACCCGAATCTTGCAGGCATTATCGGTAATTCTTCTGTAGGGCCTCCAGCTGCCGCACAAGCTGTAAGAGAAGCTGGCAAAACAGGTCAGGTCAAAGTTGTCGGTCTCTCCACGCCGAATTTGATGCGCGATTATTTAAAGGACGGCTCGGCACAAATGGCGACACTTTGGAGCCCCAAAAAACTTGGATATTTAACTGTTGTGCTTGCAAAAAATCTGCTCGAAGGCAAGCTGCCGTATGATGGTCAAGACATTTATAATGTCGGCACTATTAGGGTGAACGGGGATACGGTCATTATGGGAGAACCGATCGATTTTACAGCAGAGAATGTGGATCAATATGATTTTTAAATTTCCAGAGCAACTGCGCTTCAGAAACTATCGGCTCAGCTCTAAGCTTATATTAGTTTATTTACTGCTAAGCGTTATCCCCATGTCGCTGCTCGGTACTTTTTCTTATTTGCAGTACACAAAATCAATTGAAGAACAAATTGGTGAATATATGCCGCGTTTTCTGTATCAAGCAAATGCGAATATAACGAAGCATATGGAGGATTTTGCAGAGCTGCATACGTTAATGTTCAACTCTGACAATATGATCGCTATTTTGCGTCGCGACTCCTATCAGAGCCGTTCACAGCTGAATCAGGACCAATTCGAGGTAAACAATTATTTGGCTCGTACTTATCTAAATACGGGGAACCCCGATGTTATGGGTGTTTTCATATTTTCGAAAAACAGGTTTTTTTACAGTGCGAGATCAAAGTTTACAGGTCTTAATGAGGATAATGCTTTTATCCCTTATGGGCAGGATCTTGATTTACGGGGAAAAGCGAAAATAATTCTTCCTAGCCAAATTAATTTGACATTCGAGAATAACGAACCCTACGTATTGATCATGAAACAAATGAATGATGTGGATAACCGCAAAAGCCTGGCGACGATGCTGGTTGCGGTGAAGCTCTCTTTTATTGACAACATATTGCGGGAGTTTGAACAAAACAATACAGCGGATTTATGGCTAATGAACCGTGAGGGCGAAATCATCTTTCATACAGATGAGGAGAAAATAGGAGGCTTTGATGAAGAAATAAATCGCTATCCTATTCTTAACGGCAGCTTTCGAAAAGGGTCAGGGAAAAAAGCGGTGATCGTCAGCCTTAGCGAATCGAATGATTTTGATTGGATACTAGCTCATAGCATACCGCTAAAATATTTAACAGAGCGTACAGATTTGGTTATGAATGTAACCATTTTTGTATTTATTTGCTTTGTCCTCATTACTTCGATTATTTCGATTTTCTTCGCAATGAATGTAACGCGGCCGATCAAGAAGCTTTCCCGTCTAATGAAGGATGTTGAAATGGGCAGGTTTCAGGTGGATCTTAAGGTCGAAAGCAATGATGAGATTGGAGCACTCGCGCGCAGCTTTAATTCGATGGTAGCTACGATTCATGAGCTGATCGAAACGAATTTTGATATCAAAATTAGACAGAAGGAAGCAGAGCTGTACGCTCTGCAGTCTCAGATCAATCCGCACTTCATGTACAATACGCTGGAGACCATTAACATGGCGGTAGAGGACGGCAGATCGGAAATGGTCGTCGAGATGGTTACACTGCTTGGCCGTATGCTTCGTTTTTCGGTTAGCAACAAAAACAAATTTGTAGCGATTGCGGATGAAGTCCAGCATATTAGCAATTATTTGACCATTCAGAAATATCGATTCAATGATCGGCTGTTGTTTGAGATCGATAAAAAAACGGACATCGAATCCTTTTATACACCCAAATTTATTTTGCAGCCGGTTATTGAGAATGCCATTAAATATGGTCTTGAAACCCGTAAAGCACTTGATATTCGGCTAAGCATTAGTCGTGAATTTGGTGCGCGTTCAGGTGAGGAAGATATCGTTTTTCGCATATGGGACAACGGTCCGGGTATCGATCATGATCGATTGGAGAAGCTCGAGAGGTCACTAAAATCGGAGACACTAGCCCACAAGGACTCTGGGTTTGGGCTAAGCAATGTAAACGCTAGAATTATGATTATGTTAGGCCAGCAGTATGGGGTGCAGCTTCATAGCATTTTTGGCAAGGGAACAGAGGTTATTATCCGTATTCCTGTCATCACCCTGAACGATGTGGCAGAAAAATCGAAAAGCAAGGAGGAGTAAGCATGCACAAGGCGATCAGAACATTGATTGTAGATGATGAAGAAATGATTCGGAACGGCATTGCTAGACTCATACGCTCTTGCGGTGAGGGGTGGGAAATCGTTGCGACACTGTCTGATGGCAAAGAAGCAATGGATTATTTGCATCAGTCACAAGGGGCAGTAGATTTGCTTATTACGGATGTGAAGATGCCCGTGATGGATGGTCTAACTCTAATAAGCGAGGGCAAACGCCATTATTCCTTCTTCCCGCTCGTAATTAGTGGTTATGATGAATTTCAATATATTCAGACTGCGCTTCGAGAAGGAGCTGTTGACTATTTTTTAAAGCCGATTGACCGGGAACAGTTTAAGAATCGAATGGCAGAAATCAAGGTGAAAATCGAAAGCGGACGGTTTCAGCATATGAAATGGAACGAGATGGAAAGAAAATCCGAGGAGCTAAAAACATCGCAGCAAGTGCAACTGTTAAGCTATGTCACTTCGGCAGGGCTCGATATTTCGCGGCTAGGATATTGGGTGGATGAGTTTCCGAAAGGCAGATACGTTCTTCAATATGTAAGCCTCGATGCTCTTCCTGTAAAGACAAGAAGCTATACCCCAAAAGACTGGGAAGCTTATGTTTATGTGCTTGAGAATATCATCAAGGAAGTGGTAGAGAAATGTTCGAATGAATCAGAAATCATAGGCTGGTGCTGGAGAGGGGACGATTCGAATTTTTGGATATTGCTGCATCTTTCCGAGGCTTATGGCGAAAACAACGGTTTATTAGAAAAAACATCGTTCGAGCTGTCTGGTCAAATTCGTTCAGCGATTCAGTCCTACACGCCATTTACAGTTTCAGTATCATGCGGCAGCTCGATTGAGGATTTATATTTGCTGCCAGAAGCAAAGGATCAAGCCTTATCATTAATGTATTATCGTTTATTATATGGCGGCAATCAGTTGTTTGGCCGAGATGGCATACAATTCAAGACGGAGAGCTCTTCAGACCAAATGGATAATGAGCTTGTCCATATTGCGCAGCGAATGAAGCAGGCGGTCGAACAAGTAAATGAGCAAGCAGCGGTTCAGTTTACGAAGGAGTTTTTTGCTCGGCTTGAAAAAATGGATTCGCCTGCCGCCATTCAACGAGCAATAATGAACGCATTTATACTTATCCATTCGGTCGGCGTTGAAATGAAAGTGAATACGCCTATGTTAGATTCGCTCGTGAGCCGACTTCAAACGATTAAACGGGCGATAAACCTTAATGAGCTCAAAGTGGAACTCGATCAGCAGATCACTCAGCTTGTTCTGGAAATGAAGCGAATGCGTCAAAGCGGCAGCATGAAGCCGATAGAGCAGGCCAAAGCTTGGATCATTGCCAATCTGCAAGAAGACTTAACGATTAAGCGTATAGCTGAGCAAGTCTATATGAATCCCTCGTATTTCTGCCGACATTTCAAGACGCAAACAGGTGAAACGATTCTCGATTACATCACGGGTCTTAGAATGGAGAAAGCAAAGGAGCTGCTTATTGATTCGCAATTAAAGCTCTACGATATAAGCGTTCAGGTTGGTTATCAGGACGTAAAGTATTTCAGCAAGCTATTCAAGCAATGGTCTGGGGAGACGCCATCTAAATATCGAGATCAGAAGTTTTCAAAATGATAGTCAGTATAGTAGAGAAACTAAAGGGTAGGCCTAGTGCCCAATGTCATTAAGTTAAGGTGTAAGTTCAATAGAATGCAAAAGAGCAGGTTATCAAAAAGATAGCCTGCTCTTTTTTTGCCCAAATGAGGAAAAAGAACTTGACAGGCGATTGTAAGTGTGTGGCGAAGCCCCTTGAAAAAACGAGGA
>NZ_JBFREL010000023.1:0-90610 GCF_052114265.1 Paenibacillus sp. MCAF9 | reverse complement strand
TAGGACTGCGCACATTGCTGATACCGAGTACTTGTGTGCATTATTGCGAATCACATTTACTTTCGTCCCATGATCAGCGCGGCTTGCTTTAAAATATCGTTCTCCATTTTCAAACGTTGAATTTCTTTACGTAAAGCTAGGAGTTCGTTTTCTTCCTCTGTGCGATTATCTTTTTCTTTAAAGGAACCTGTCTTCTGACTTTGTGCGATCCAACGATCAATGCAGAAGCACTCAGATCATATTCCTTAATGATGTTTGCTCTTGATTTTCCACTATCGTAGAGCTGGATCATCTGCTTCTTAAACTCGGTAGTAAATGTACGTCTTGGTTTTGGCATAGTAGATTCGCTCCTTCTCTGTTCCCTTCATTCTACTAGCCCTTATTTTTTCTGTATAACTTAGTGTAGACGATCCAGATTTTAAAATAATAAAGAAGAATCTTAAATAAGAGAGAGAAATAAATAAATTAGGTGTACAATACTAATAGACTCCTGTTAAGGAGTAAAATTAGATATGAGGTGTTCCCTTGATTCCAGAAGGTATTAATTGTTCCGTGTTTTTTGATGAAATTAAACAAAAACCAAAAAGTAACTCCACATTATTAATAAAAGGGATTGTCAGTTCCGGATTTAAAATTAAAATGAACTTGGAGTACTCAGGGGTAGAGCTTATCGATAATAGTAACGCCATGATGCCGGATGAAATTTTGAATTTATTAAATGAAGATTTAAATGAAATTTTCGGAAACGGACCATTTGATAAGAAAGTATTAAAACAAGAAATTAAAAACCTGAATATGCTGTATTATGTAAGATATAATGGTAAAGCATATCGAAGCGATGAATGGGATGCTATGCAGCCAGATGACTTTGCACAAATGTAATAAACGCCATCATTTATAACGATATCGAAAATCCAAAGCACATGCAAAAACAGGAAAAAAGCCTCCCTATTATTATGGAGACTTCTCCCTGTTTGTGAGACAAGAATCGCAACCAGTTGTCGAAATCCTGCCGGTTTTAGCTCACAGCCTAGGGCTTTTCATTAACTACAAATTAGGGTCTCGACCAACCGTGTATTATCAATTCCGTTTAGTTACACTATCTGCAAATCCTTCAGCCCCATCCCCCTTGTCATATCAATACGCCACTCAATATAAGACAACCCAATTTTAAAAAAGATACAAGGTTTTTAAAATAATGAAATATCCAGGAAATGCTTTTTTTCTTATTTTGGGTAAGGTTCACCATATTGTGTCGGCGAATAATTCGCGCGATTCCCCTTAAACAGTACTCGTATTGTTCAATGAACCTTTAACATTACATAATTTTATTAAAAGTATTCAACAAAGAACAGTAGAATATAAGCAAGAAACTTTTATAAATGCTGCTGAGTCTTTTAGTTAATTAGCAATGAAATAAATCCTCCTCTGAATGGCTTTTGAGGGGGATTTTCTAAATCTCATTCATTATTTTAAAGATATAAAAGAGTAACCAATTGTTAGGCACGCCAAATGTGTTTGAAATCAATCCAGCCGAGCGAATTGATCCGAACTCCTTTTAAAGAAGGATGGTAGTCGGTATAAAATTTACTATGAAGCAAGAATAAGACCTGGTACTCCTCCCGAATTCTCTCTTCAATTTCTGTGTAAATAGCCATTCGGTCTGGCGAATTCCTGCAAGCAAGCGCTTCATCAAATCGATCAAGTGTCCAAACCGACAGCTCCGGCGTCATTAGTCTCTTCAAGAAGCTGTCTTCCTGTTCACAGCTCTCGATCAAACTAACCTCATCCTCAGGAAATACGAGCGAATACAGCGTCACATCAACCTCATCCAGCACATTCTCCGGTGACTCAACACGAACCTGCATCTTAATGCCATAGTCAGTACACTGCTTCTGAATCCATCGGGCATCAGCCTCATTACTCGTATGCGAACATAACGAAATCGGCGATTGATCGAATCCGTATCGGATAATCTGCTTGCGCAGCTCCTCATCGCAACCTGCTTCCCTTATTCCTTCAGAAGGTTCTGATTTAGGGAAAAAACCTTTGGCCGGCATATACCGGTAACCTCCAAGTTCGCGAATCATTCGCTTCCGGTCAAGCAGCTGATCTAAAATAGAGCGAAACATCTCCGACTGCTGAAGTCCTGCTCTCTGCATGTTAAAGCTCAGCATACTCGTACAGACGTTCTTGGATTCAAGCTTGATCCAGCCGTTCTCTTCAATCACAGCCAGCTGCTTCGGATCACAAATCAGTTGCTTCCAACTTGCCACATTGGCCTTAAGAGCTTCATGCTGCGGTACATGTACGATTTCGACCTGGTCCAAATGAGGACGTGATTGAAAATATTGTACATTTGCTTCAAGCAGCATCCTTCCACTGTTCCACTCTTCAATCTGGAAAGGGCCTGTGCCAATAGGACGCTTCCAGAACATCTCTTCGCTTTGCCCGAGCAGCCCTGAAGGCAATATTGACAATACAACGGAGCAGGCATATTTGAGAAATAACCAGTTGGGTTTATGCAATTGAATGCGTACAATCCGTTCTGATATGGCTTCGACTCTGTCCAGCGACCGCATAATCCAGCTATTCAGTTTTCCGCTTCTCAGACGTTCTATCGTAAAGACAACATCAGCTGCGGTAAGTTCAGTTCCGTCATGGAATAATACGCTTTTCCTCAGATGAAAAGTCCATACTGTAGCATCCTCATTGCATTCCCACTCATGGGCGATACCGGGCAATATTCGGCCCGTATTCTCCTCCAGCACGACAAGTCTGTCACAAATCTGCTGAATGATATGCGCATCAAATGAAAAGATACATTCTGCCGGATCCAGAGTCATGATCGTCCTTGTAATAGGAAGGCGCAGCACATCAACCAGTTTCCCCTGCTGTTTGTGGAAGCCAAAGCTACCTCTCATCCACTCCATAAATTTTTCATTGGCCGCCGTTCCTTCCCCAAAGTTCTGGAGAAGATGAAAAGACTTATTATAATCACCGTCTTCGGCATATTGTCGTGACAGATCCAGAAGCAGCTTCTCTCGGTCTTTCCGGAAAGTAATCTGTGATCGGTTGCCTCTGCCTCTTCCTGCCCTCCACTCGATGAAGCCTTCCTCTGACAGTTTGCGGAGAACAAGCTTGGCATTTCGTTCCGTACAATACAGCGCCTCAGCTATTTTCTCCAGTGATGCCTCCGCCGCTGCACCTGCTCCAAGCTCACTCGCAAACCGCCCGTACAGCGTCAAATAACGTTCAATTGTTAACATCGTAATTCCTCACCTCACTTAAAAGAGGAAATCTATTGAGCATATTCTACACTCTTTACACCTTTCTTTCACCTGTATAATGAAATTAACAAGCGAGGTACCCTAAACAAATTTCGACTTTACGTTTTGCTATGTCGAACAAATAAAAGGCAATATTTAATTAATGATATAGTACTATCTCCCTTGAACGAAATACATTATGTAATCGTTTTAAAAGCTTACCATAACCAACTAAACTAAATTTACTTAAGAATTTGACGATTTTAATACCTGTTTACAGTGACTGATTCGCAAATTCGCAGGAAAACATCCTGACGGCTCTTTTTTCTGATTTACTTTTAATTTTATACTACTTATCAATCTATCATTTCAATGTATCTCAAAAAAAGGCATCATTTAAGTCACAATCTATCATCCTCCAGCATTTGATATAGAGTCTAGTGAAAGCGAGGTGATAGATATGTCTTCTGTAGGTATTCCTTTAGAACCTGATTTAGTATTAGTATCCTGGACAAGAAACCCGCTTATCCCCGGTTCTGCTCGCAAGATTACTGCTTCCCGTGTCATCGGCAGTGCTAAACCTTGTGAAAGCAAACTAACTTCAGGCTCGCTCCTTATCCCTGCAATAAAATGCTTGAAGAAGAACGGCTTTATTGTAGTTGTTAGCAAGAGAACAACAGCTGTATCCGGCTATTTACTGTTACAACGCGGATAGCATGATTTTTATTTATGATTTGGTTTATGAATGGGCTCTTCATCGGGGCCCTTTTTTTTAGTTTCTCCTCGTTCTGGTACTAACGATGTAACACTTTAGGTGAAGTCTCAATTTCTGATTCTACATCAATCCAATAATATCAGCCTATTTTAGGCTCAGATTGTGTATTCTTACTTTGTTTGGTATGTTAAAATTTAGTGGGATTATCAAAGAATTTGTCGAGAGAAGGCATTGCGATGAGTAGAAATAGAAATAGAAATTATATAATCGAATTTTTTCTATTAACATTACAGTTAATAGTTATTGTTTTAAGTTTTATTAAAATAGCAAAACAAGACGACTCAGAATCTTGATTTTCAATATGAACCAGTTTCATAATTAATTAATCCTATATATGTCCCCTACCACACGAATCACACGAATCTTGTTCACGAACACATGAAAGAGCCTACAGATTTATCCGAAGGCTTTTCATCTTCACTTATTTCATTGCCATTGCGTTTCAACACTTTAGCTCTTAGGAGTCTTGAAGTGGATTGTTTTGAGAAGCGATAGCAGCAGCTTGTGCTTGTTGTAGTAATTGTTGTGCTGCTTGAATATCTTGTTGTTCTTGTTTCACTTGTTGTTGAGCCTGTAAAACATGTTGAATCTCCGTTTGCAGGAGCTGTTCCGCTTCTAGTAATTCTTGACTCTCTACTTGCATCAATTGATGCGCCACCTGAACCTCTTGCTGTGCTTGCTGCAATTGTTGATTTTCTAGAAAATCAGCAGCATCCTTTTTCACGCTCATTGAATAAACCTCCAATAATTATTGTTATAGTCCTTTATTGCCCAATAATTATAGTGCTCATATTTACATTTTTTATGCTGAAAATGATTTCGGTTTAGGAATTACCTGTCTTTAATAAGGAGCAGTATATCGATTTATAAAATTATTCTAAGGATGTGATCACTCATGGACTCAGGTCTCTTGATCATATTCAGCGTTACTGATGTTTCTCTTAATTGGAACTGTAGTTACTAAAATTAAATTAAACAAACAATTACCTAGCAATAACTACACTCCTTTTAATTACATAATGGCTCAATCACCTGTGGAGTTTCAATAAGAAAAACAAGAAAAAATAGTGAACGTTACTTATGGTAATGATTATGGTTAGTTCTTCAACACCCGATAATGTAGTAATCGTTAGCAAAAAAATCTTCATTACTCAACGAAAATAAAGAGGGGCTCGCTCAAAAGTAGATCTATCTACGTTAGGAACAACCCTTACTTTGTTTGGTTGATGAAGCTTTTCTTTGATTTCACTGCTTCCAACAATGCTCTCCCCTGCTAGACATATAGCTAACGAACTCAGCAGCTCTTATTTAACCCATTTATAACGGATTAAAATTTTAACGAACTCCAGAGACGTTATTCCGAGAAAAATAACGCTTAACACCCTCTTCAGCAAGCTATAACGTCTATACGGTTCGTTAAAACTTCAGAAAGGCAGTTTTATGCTAAATAAGCAGAATACAGTTCGTTAGAGATAGATGTGAGCTTAGGATGTTATGCGATTTCGGTGAGATCAGTGAGACGAATGAGTGGAGTGAATCCGGACGTGATTGCCGTCAGGGCTGGATAAAAGGGTTGGAAAAAGAATTACCAGCAGTTCAGGCAGAGTTCAGTTCCTGCTTCGCAGTCTGCTAAAGTGAATCTAATGCTGGTGAGGCTCTCGCTTACCCATATTCCACTTATACAAGCAGCGATATACCACAATAGGAAATAGCGGTGCAGGCATAACCCCCCAGCACCGCTATTTTTTAATGTTATCCAGCTTTTTTGTTCAAATCGAGTAACTGCTCCAGCGCTCATGACTACTTATGGAACGTCCTCTTTTCATTTATTGTTGAACATTAAACAACTGTTCAACTTTTTTAATTGCTTTATTCAGCAAAATAGAAATTAAATTGGAGGAGTAGCCAAATAAAAATAACATCACGTTTGTACTGCTCAAATCCAAGTTGCTCTCTCCGATATTAAATTAATTCTTTCAGCCAGTGATTCCTTTGTAATTCTCAATCTTTATCCCCCTGTATCTACTGTAGTTCTCATCGGTTTTTAAAAATAGTATGTTATACCTATTTATTACTTTTGTGCATGTCAAACGAATCGAATAATAATACAGGGCTTTAGCCCACTCCACGCACTAGACATCTGCATATGATGGGTTAGAACCTATATTTAAGGAGTGGATAATTTGTATCAACCAAGCAACGTCAGTCCAGTTCAGAGTAATCCTGTTCAAATTCAAACCGTATCGGCCATTGATCCTTATGTAGTAGAAGCCCTCATGCGCTTAACTGGTCGCTGCGTATTACTCGAAACAACGAGGGGAGCAATCGAAGGATCTATCATTGACGTAAAACCGGACCATGTGCTCCTGCAATTACACAGCCGTCAGGCTTGCGTTCGAATCGCTGAAATTGTATGGACAATGCCATTATAAAACGAACAAAGGGGTGCTCCCCTAGTAGGCAAACCTACTTGGCGAGCACCCCTTTTTCTTATGAATGCTGTTACTTTATTTTGTTATACTCTGCATCGAGCATTCTCAAAAAAAACTGTAATCATCCACTATTCAAATGGTATAATCCCAATAATTAGGTAAAGAAGGTGATGCTCCTATTTTTCTCCAGCGAATTCAATCCATGGAAGGCTTTGCTTCATTTATTCATTTCGTTGTTTGATACTACGCTAGCAAAATATCTTTTCTTCGGGCTCATGCTCCTTGTTACAGGTCGTCTATTAATGTTTGTAGCAGCAGCATTTGTAGTATTCCAATTAACAAGAATATACATTATTGATTAGCTCGTGCAACAGCTTTAGCTGCTCCAAACTGCAGACGATATATAACGATTGCAACAACAATTACAATACTTAGTACAACAAAAATATTACTGTACATATACGCTGTTGGATTCGTCACAATCGGATTTAAGTGAAAGGATGATGAACCTTTATCAAGCAATTTGCCAATTAAGCTCATCGCAATGGCACCAGAGATAAAGTTGATCATCGACAACAATCCCATGCCTACACCCGTCTCTTCTTTCGGCAACGTCCGAGATATCGTATTCGACATTGCAATTTGCATGAAGGTTTGTCCAACATTGCCCGCTATGAGAATGAGCGCTATCACGTACGGAGACACTCCAATAAATGTAGATAAAAGCACGAAGCATGAGAAAATTAACAAAGCTGCGATAGAAACGAGTGTAAAGTTGCCGCGTTCGTCAGCCAATTTGCCGCCCCTGCGTCCCATTATCGCTGAGGCAATCGCTGCTGGAAACAGGACAAAACCAATGCTGCTAGGCGATAAATGATTTAATGCTGTTAAAAATTGAGGTGACATAAACGTTAAACTGAAGCTCATCGCTGTCGTTATGAAAGCTATAAACAACCCTATAGAGTAATTTTTGTTGCGAAATAGCCTTGGCTGAATAAAGGGATTGTCCGTAGTCCTAATTCGGATAATAAAGATAACGAGCAGCACAAGCCCTGCTGCGAAGAGTAAGCCGCTGCTCTGCGTAATCGCAAGTAAGAAGATCGCAACCGCCGCAGCAAGCAAGCCACCGCCAATAAAATCTATTTTCCCCGCAGTGCCTTTCGAATGATCCAAATATTTACGAAAGAAAGGAAGTGTGAGTAACGGAAGCAGCGATATGACAAACAAAAGCCTCCAGTTCCCTACACTTGTAATTAATCCTGCTACTACTGGCCCCATAGCACTTCCTAATGCAAGCCCAATTGCTGAGGTTCCTAGTGCCCTCCCCCTCTTTTCAGGCGAGAAATATCGAATGGGTATAATCATAGCCGTAGCTGGAAGCACCGAGGCGCCAGCTGCTTGCAGAATGCGACCGGCAATAATCATCCAATACTCGGTAGCAAGCAAGCCGATGAGCGAGCCGAGAGCAAACACGATTAGTCCATACGTCAGCAAATCCTTTAAACGATATTTGTCTGCTAGTTTTCCAAACACGATTGATCCAATCGCATATAACACCATATAAGACGTCATCATCCAGCTCACTTGTGAAGGAATCAGATTAAACTCCTCACCGATTGCCGGAAGAGCCACATTAAACATCGTGCCGTTCATTACTGAAAATATTAAAGTAACAACGAGTACTCGCAGCAGCTTGTCCCCATTTTTAAATTCCGAACCAACCATGCCATTCCCTCCAATAATTATCAATTTAATCCTATTAAAAATTTCTTTCATTTTAGTGAGTATCCTCACTATATTATATTACTGAGGATACACACTAATATTAGAGGTGTCAAGATATGAAATAATGATATAGCTGGTATTAGCTAATAACGTATGCGAAGTTTTGCAACTTGAAAACAATCAGCTAAAATAGAAAATAAACAGCTCGGCGATACCGATTGTACGTCGAACAAGGAGGCACTTATGTTTACGCACTCGGACAATCCGGTACCTATAGACATCATTCATGTATTAATGAGGACAACACACTATATTCAAAGAGAATTTGAAACACAATTATCCGCGCTTAACATGCCTTATCAAATTACCGGCCCAAGGCTGCGCCTTCTATCTGTCGTCTACAAAGCCGGGAAAATTCGCATGAATGAACTAGCATCTGAACTAGGCATTAAAGCGCGTACCGTAACCGATTTTGTTGATGCTCTGGAACGGGATAAGCTACTTATCCGAATCCCTGATCCGACTGATCGTCGAGCTACGCTGTTGGAGCTCACCGAACTCGCGCAAGCGAATATAAGTCAAGTTCTAGCATTTCAAGCCGAAATTGCAGAGCAATTATTAGGCAACTTCTCCACTGAGCAGCGTCAACAATTTTTTGACCTTTTATTGCAGCTCATTAAAAATAAAGATATCTCTAATCCTTCTGCACACGTTTTAAAATAAAGCATATCCCATATGCTGAATTCCTAATAAATGTCCAAATTCTCCATCACAAAAGGCTCTCATAGGCTAGTGACATATATAAAATGTCTCTATGACAAACACCCAATCAAAGAGCAAAAGTGGAGCATAACCTATAGAATCTTCAATTCAAAGGAGGTGCTATGAAAAATGTCCGGTCACGTTGGCGGTGCTTTCACTAACACTGGTACGATTCTGGTCCTTTTCATTTTGCTCGTTATTATCGCTTGCACTTGTGGTGCATTCGGCGGTTACGGCAGATAACCCTCTAAACGCTGAGCTGCTATATTATCCTCAAACACTTCCTCCGAAGACCTACTCGATAGGTCTTCTTTTTTCTCCGTTGAATTCATTTTATATTCGAAATTATCCGTTTTAACACAGTATTGTAAACCTCATCCTATCCGCAATTGCATGCTGTATTGTATGATGGTTTCAAATGACTAGAAATGGAGACACATCATGAGATCATTGTTAGCCGCATTACTCACCCTCACGCTTATCCTCACAGGATGCGGACAATTCATTATCAGTTCTGATTCAAAGCCGGCTCCCACTGCTTCAGAGTATGGGATGACGATTCATTTGCCTGCTGATCGTTATCCAGAGACGATGGCGCATATTGCAGCAGCCATTCGTGCAGGTGCTTCCGCGGTTTGTACGATCGATCGAGATGGCGCTAACGCTAATCGTGAAGCCTCATTACGGGGTATTCCAACCAAAAAGGGCTATGATCGAGATGAATGGCCGATGGCCATGTGCAAAGAAGGCGGTGCTGGTGCGGATATCGCTTATGTTTCTCCTAAGGATAATCGCGGCGCTGGTTCGTGGATTGGAAATCTTTTGACTGATTTAAAGGACGGAACGCGTGTATTATTCGTTGTTGATGAAGCGATGGAGCAGCCGAAGCCAACAGAAGAGACCGTTTATTATGCCAATTGTGCAGCTGCTAAAGCAGCTGGTGCCGCGCCTTTACATAAAGGAGACCCCGGATACTCATTGAAACTAGATCGTGATAAAGATGGGATAGCATGCAGCTAACCCATCCTCGAAATGCTTCGTGCAGCTGATCATAGATATTCCTTCTCACGAAGTCGATTTTTGATTGCTTGGCTTAATTGTCAGCAATGCCAGTATGGAGCAAAGCAATGCAAATCCCGCAAACAAATAAAATAGCAATGCTTCGTTTTTGAGTAGTACTGATGCGATCAACGGACCTACGGCTACGCCTATAAAACGTGTGCTGCTATACAGCGAGGTAATGGTGCCTCGCTGTTTTTTCTCTATTCCTTCCGTTATTAAAGCGTCCAAGCTCGGCAAGGCTAAGCCAATACCAGCTCCGCTTATGAACATAAAGGTAATTAGAAAAAATATCCCTTTCGTATTAATGATTCCACAAACCAGCATCATCCCCGCAAGTACAGCAGTGCCAATGACAATAAACCACTTCATTTTCGCTTTGTTTTCCCCTACAATTTTTCCAGTGATGAACGAAGCAAGGCATATGGCGCTTAAAGGAATGGCAAGCAGCAATCCTTTCCAGATGCCTTCGATTTTGTAATGGTCCTCTAAGACCGATGACAAGTAATATAGAAATCCGAACATAATGAACATTGCAAGACCACCAATGGCAAAAGTTGCATAAAGCCAGTGACCCTTCTCAGCGAGAATCGATTTAATGGATTGAAAAAACTTCTTTATACTGCTCTCTTCTTTTTTCTTTTGCTTTGATTTAGGCTCCTTTACGAGGAAAATAACCCCAATAATTGAAATTAAAGATATGAACGGAATAACAGCAAGCGGCAAGTACCATATAACAAGGGCAAGCGCCGAACCTAATACCGGACTGAGCACTTTTCCAAATGTATTGGAGGTTTCAATCATCCCGAGCCCACTGCTTACTTCCTCCTCGCTTTCGAACATGTCACCGACTAACGGAAGCACAATTGGAAAAGCACCTGCAGCCCCAATCCCTTGTATAAATCGACCTGCCAAAATGACCGCATAAACGYGGGAATGCATCAACCATGCTGCTAAGCCTGATATCAGTCCTCCGATCGCTGCTATGGACAAGCCTATAATAATGACTATTTTCCGTCCGAAACGATCTGACAGATACCCAGCGATTGGAATACAAATAATCGAGACTGCAGCATAAACCGTTATGATTAAGCTCGACTGCACAGAAGAGATATTCAGTTTTTTCTTCATTAAGGGCAATACGGGAATCAACATTGAGTTAGCGAGCGTCATAATTAATGGAATGGATGCTAAAGCTGCTAAGTCCCACTTTTTTTTCACAGATGTACTCCTTTCGTATTTTGAATAGTTTGACGTATCTGGGTTCATTTTTAATGCCGAAGATGCAAGGTTTTTAAAGGCTCTTCTGCAGGCCCCTCCATCACATCGCCATTAATCGCAAATCTAGAGCCATGACAAGGACAATCCCATGTGCGATCCCCATTATTCCATTCCACTTCACAGCCCATATGTGTGCAGGTTGTGTCTACGAGAAATAATTTTCCATCTTCTGATTTGTAAGCTCCTGCTCTTTTTCCATGCAAAAGCACGACACTGCCTTCATCCAGTGCCAAATCCTCCGGACGCTTATGTGCCATTTCGAGTTTGCCCGCGATAAGATGCTTCGCCACATCTGCGTTATCTACAATAAGATTCGCGATCGTTCCGAACGACATCGAGCGTGAAGGCGCATAAAGCTCCTCATATGCATTATCCTTTTTCAAAATTAAATCTCTAATAAGCAAAGCTGCGGCTGTGCCATTCGTCATGCCCCATTTACGATAGCCTGTCGCAACAAAAACATTAGTGGAAGATTCCGTTATTCGTCCAATATATGGAATTTTGTCGCCAGTAACAAGATCCTGGGCCGACCAACGATACGCAATTTCCTTTACCCGAAAATGCTGCTCCGCGTATCTTTTCAGCTCCTCATAATAATTAATTGTACAGATCCCTTGGCCTGTTTTATGGCTTTGACCGCCAATGAGAAGCAGCCTTGTGTTTTTCGACGTTTCTACATAGCGAATGGAGCGCTTCGGGTCCTCAGCGCTTATGTACATGCCGCCTTTAATGTCATCCTCAACATGAATGCCGAGTACATAGGAACGATCTGCATGCATTCTTGAGAAATAAAATCCATGCCCATCAAAGAATGGAAAATGAGTACAAGAAACGACATGCTTGCATTTGATACGGTGCCCTTTGCTTGTAATCACTTCCGGCAATGGACCTGTTTCTACATCAATAGCTGTCGTTTTCTCATAAATAAATCCACCTGCTTCCACGAACTTCCGCACAAGCTCATACAAATATTGCAGTGGATGAAACTGCGCTTGATCCTGCATGATGACAGCCGCTTTGACTGGTATCTGCAAAGGAATTTGATCGGTGAAAGAGCCAGGAATGCCGAGCGACGAATAAGCAGACATCTCGTTCTCAAGCTTAGTTATGTATGCCTCTGAATCGGTATAAACATACGCATCCTGTACGGAATACCCGCATTCCATTTTATGCAGCTTGATCGTTTCCTTAATGAATTGAAGGGCGTCATTGTTCGCTTTGTAATATAATGCTGCCTTTTCCGCTCCAGCTTTCTGCATAAGTTCATCATAAATAAGATCATGCTGCGCTGTTATCTTCGCAGTTGTATGCGCCGTTGTTCCATTAAGAAGCTGACCCGCTTCTATGAGGGCAACTTTAAACCCTTCCTGAGCTAATAAATAAGCAGCTGTTACACCCGAAATCCCGCCGCCAACGACAGCAATATCGACTTCTATATTTTCTTCAAGTATGGCGTATGAAGATTGCCGACTCGACGTTTCTGACCAATAAGACTCCGGAAATTTGGGTAAATCATACGTTTTCTCCATGACCATCACCTCCTAGAAATAATGCACCTTAATTTGTACCAATTGCTATTATTTCATTCCAAAAATAAAGATCTGCTTAAGCCAAAAGCATAACCAATAGTCATTTGGACAGTTTATACAAGAGAATGATGAAAAAGGAGGCGTTTTACGTTGGAGAGCTCATTCGAGCATTCTTTTGTGCCGATAACGACTTCTGCTAGTGGAAATGGACTTGCTTATCGGCCTGATGTTTATTGTTACTCAATCCAATTCGTGAATATTTGTTTTGTTGGTGATCCAAAGAAACCAGAAGCTGGATGGGTCCTTATTGATGCAGGCATGCCAGGATCCGCCCATAAAATCATTAAAGAAGCAGAGGAACGCTTTGATTCCGCTCCTCAAGCGATTCTGCTTACTCATGGCCATTTCGATCATGTCGGTGCCATTATTGAATTGATTGAACACTGGAATGTGCCCGTGTACGCGCACAAGCTGGAGCTGCCCTATTTGACCGGAGAATCCGATTATCCGCCCGCGGACTCCTCTGTACATGGCGGTCTCTTGTCTGAGCTTTCTACCTTCTTCCCCCATAAAGGAATTCACCTCGACGACAAAGTTCATCCCTTTCCAACAGACGGCAGCCTGCCGGGAATGCCCGGCTGGAAGTATATTCATACGCCGGGGCATACACCAGGACATACTTCATTTTTCCGTCCTGAGGATGGCACTTTGATTGCTGGTGACGCATTTGCAACAGTTAAGCAGGAATCGCTATATAAGGTCATCACACAGGAGCAGGAAATTAGCGGTCCCCCTAAATACTTTACGACGAATTGGAAAGCCGCCGAGCAATCCGTTAGAAATCTCAAAGATCTGAATCCGAATTTGGCGATTACCGGTCACGGGGAACCGATGTTTGGCGCAACCTTGTCTGATAATCTCAAGCTCCTTACGAAAAAATTTAAAGAAATTGCGGTTCCGGAGCATGGACGTTTTGTTCCAGACAATAACCAGATACATTAGTCAGTTTACTTAAAAATAGGACGGAGCAGCTGCTTAATCTGCTCCGTCCTATTTCTGTTTCTACCTACAGTGCATCTTACAATCTTGTCACCTTTAATGTCACTCTAATCGATGGCTGCCTATCGTTTTTTTCTTTATGATAGGAAATAGATTATTAAACATCAGAGGAGGCAACCACTTATGAATCAATGGTTAAAAACGATAAGAACTGTCGCTGCTGTCATAATAGTTGTGATTTTCACAGGGAAAGATTCCTTTTAAAATAACATCCAAACCATTTTATATTCAAAGTAAAGATTAGGAGTGTATGCTGCTTGAACCCCATTTCTGGAAACAAACGAATTGAAACGCTTGATTATTTGCGAGGTTTTGCTTTAATTGGCATTCTGCTTGTCAATATTTTGCCCCTTCTTAACGTAGCGCCAGCTGAAGCGGGGACTGCTAATTGGTATATGTCTCGTTTTCTAGATTTAATGGTAGAATCGCGTTTCTATGTCATATTCACCTTTTTATTCGGCTTAGGCTTTTATTTATTTCTATCTAGAGCGATCGAGAAAGGCAATAACGGCTACCTTTTATTTATTCGACGGCTTATTTTTTTGCTAGCCGTAGGATTTGTTCATCAGAAATTTCATCCTGGAGAGGCCTTGTTTCTTTACGCAATTGCCGGCTTTATCCTTCTTCCTTTCTACAAGCTTAAACCAAAAATCAATTTGATTATCGCTTTATCGCTTATACTTCCTGCCGCCTTTCTAGGAGGCAAACTATTGCTTATTCTACCTTTGTTTCTGCTTGGGCTTGCAGCTGGACAATATAAGGTGTTTCAACGTCTTGCAGAGTCAAATTCTGCGATCCGCAAGCTGCATTGGATCTCTTTTGCAATGGCCGCTATTGGTGTCTTTATCCAGTACCGTATATTACCCGAGCAAAATTTTATGGTCATTGAAGAAGGCAGCTCTTCATCTGAAATGATAGCCATGCAAATTTACCAAGGAGCAGCCGCTTTTATAGGCCTTCTTGTCGCTTTATTTTATGTAACTACTCTCGTTCGGGCTGTTCAGCATCCCTTTATTCGCACGCTGCTCAAACCTTTACGTGCCTATGGCCAAATGGCTTTAACCAACTATTTAGGGCAAACGATTATCGTGCTTTTGGCGGCAGCATTTTTTAATTTAAATGGCATGCTTAGCCATATTCAAACGACACTGCTTTGCATCGGCATTTATATTATCCAAATGTTATTCAGTATGATCTGGCTCTCTTTTTTCAAAATGGGACCGATGGAGTGGATTTGGAGAATAGCAACCTATTGGACGATTCCTGCCATTCGTAATGAGCGCTATTGTAAACAAACCGACAAACATTTTTAAGGCTGCGTTAAGGTTCATTTTTTATACTTAGAGACATCAACCCCACTGTTGATATATAGATCTAGGACACCGGCCCGCAGCGATGCGGGTCATTTTTTTGTTTGTTTTGGGCCGTTTGATTTCATACAGCAGCCTCTTTGTCCCTTCAATTTTTGGAACCATATCACCCATAAAAACGTTATTACCGAATATACTCTCAAGAAGTAACTGCTTGCGAAGGAGGTTTTGCCCCGGCAAAACCTAAGCTTTAGGAGGCGATTAATGATGGAAACGTTCGGCAGAGGCTGTCTTTACATTATTCTCGGTGTCTTGATCGTGATGGTGCTCGCTGTTATTGTTGGCGGTACAATTACCATTCCGTGGTACATTTTTATCCCCCTTGTCGTACTCGCTTTTTGGGCTGCATCCAAGAAAGGCAAATAAACTGCTCATTCCATAGCATGATTTCCAAACTGCTCCACAACAAGAGAAGCCAACGGATGATCCGCTGGCTTTTCGCTTATTTTGTAGAGGATGGCAGAAGCTTAAATCGCTTAACTAACTGCCTGCTTTCACCTGCGACAGCAATATGACTCGCGCAGCTGGCTCCCAACTAGCGGTTAACCCAAGCTCTGCGGACAGATCCCGTATTTGGACATAACCTGTTGCTTCGGACAAAATCGAGTCGAGCTCTTTGCCGTTTACGGTAACCTTTTTCCCTGTCCAATCAATCTTCGCTCCAAGCGCTTCACCAAGCAGCCTTGCCGGTACCCAAGTTGTACCCTTGAGCAAGTAGCCATCTGAAATAACCTCTCCCTTGTACAAAACGACAACAAGCTCTGCATCCTTCAGCTTCTCTGGCTTAGGCAGCGGCGTGCTGCCTAAAACATCATATTTTTTCAACCCATACTGCGAAATAATGGCTTTTAATTTGGCTGGATAAGCCGGATCTGTCGCATAGCCGCATGCGTACAGCATGTCAGCTTGCTGTTCTGGCGTCACTGCCTTGCGAACACGCTCATAACGCGAAGTAGCAAGCAGCAAATCCAGATCCTTATAAAAATGATAGACGCTCTCATAGGCTCGGAAAGCAGCGCGAGTACTCTCGCTTCGGCCATCGACGACCTCCCATGTTCCTTTAACGACCGCTTCTCCGTGCCAATATGCATTCGTCTGTCCACTGCCCACCTTGATTCCGCCTAAGTTGTACCACGGGTGAATAACACCGCCGGTTTCGAGTACATTTTGCGCTAAACGTACAGATGGAAACATCGTTGATCCTTCTCGCTTTATTCTTATAACCGTCGGAGCTAATTGTTCAATAAATTGTTGTTTCGTCAGCTGTGCCATCGTCTGTCTCCTTTCTGCTGTCCACTTTGGCTTGCCATCTATTACCCTGTCCTTATCTTTGTATGCTGTGAAAGAGCAAGTGGCAATGGACAAAGTGGTATGAAAGGTCGTCTCTACCACTATGTTTTTTTGTATTTTAAATATAAAAGGGCCGCATCCTCAGATTATTCATTCTGATGGAGCGGCCTTTTCTGTATGAATTGAATACTATAGGAGCCCATAAAAGCGGCGCGTATTGACTAGCATTATTTCCGCAACCTGCTCAGCTGGCAGCTGCTTTATTTTCGAAATATGCTTTGCTGCATCTGCAGCCATTGCAGGCCGCGTCGTCTGACCCGCATAGATCCCCTCGAACGGCCATGGCCCATCCGTCTCCACCATCAGCAGCTCAATGGGATAATCCCTTACAAGCTGCTGTATTTCTACCTCGTAAGCGACGTCTGGCGTTATCGACACCATATAGCCATTTGCCGCCATTCGGCGAATAACCTCAGCATCGCCCTTGAACCAATGAAAATGCGCTCTGCGAACACCATGCCGCTCCAATATGTCGCAAGCTTTGCCGGCGTCCTCATATACTGCATGCAATACAATCGGACGATCAAGTTCGGCTGCCAGCGCAGCAAAACGATCCAGCAGCTGCAGGTATGGATTCTCATCAAAAACGATATTTTCCCCAGCTTGCTGCGCTTCTGTCCGCGTATAATACGGCAGCCCTACTTCGCCAATTGCAAACCGTTCCCCTGCTTCATGACGCAAACGAATCCAATCGAATAGCTCATCAAGCTCCATATCGGCAGGTATGGGCTGCTCTGGGTGGAAACCATAAGCAGGGTGCACACGTCCTGCGTAACGCAGGGCAATGTCACGGTTCACAATAGACGATTCCAAATGCATAGATACGGCAATCACAGCTCTACACCTTCTGCGAACGCACGCTCTAGAAGCTCATCACGCTGCTCTGCTTCATACAAATCAATATGAATATGCGCGTCTATGCATGTGCCTTCCTGCTGAGGAAATTCCGAGTACAATTGCCCTTCGTGCGGATCATTGCTTGTTTGTATCGCCATCTATACGTTTCCTTCCTTCGCACCCGTCTTAAGCAGATCATAAATGCGCTGCTTCATCGCATAAAACCGTGGGTCTGTCCATAAAGACTCGTGGCGCGGACGCTCGAATGGCACTTGAAACTCCTCCAGCACCACTGCCGGCGATGGTGACAGCACAATAATCCGATCCGATAGAAACAAAGCCTCTTCAATACTATGGGTAACGAGCAGCACCGATCTTCTGTTCAGCTCCCAGATCGACATAAGCCACTGCTGCATTTGCTGCCGCGTCAAGGCGTCCAGTGCACCAAACGGTTCATCCAGCAGCATGAGATTCTGCGGAGCAAGCAGTGCCCGGAGGAAAGAAACCCGCTGCTGCATTCCTCCAGAGAGCACATGCGGATAAGAATCCGCATATTCCTGCAGCCCGATTCGCTCGAGCCATTCCTTTGTCCTCGCCTTCGCGAGTTTTTTATCAACGCCAGAGATCGTAAGCGACAACTCTATATTGCCGGCAACGGTTTGCCATGGAAGCAACGACGATTGCTGCGGCATATAGGAAATATGTCCGCGTTCGCCCGTCGTTTGCTTGCCATCGATCCATATTTCGCCTTCCGTAGGACGTTCCAAACCGCCGATAATTTGAAACAAGGTTGTTTTACCGCTGCCGGACGGCCCTACAATCGATACGAACTCCCCATCTGCTATTGAAATGGATAATCCGCCAAGCACTTCTTTGCTCATCTGTCCTTTGCCAAACTTCATCCGAATATTTTGCGTTTGAAGCGTCACTGAATGATGCCCAGTACGATTGGCCACTGTCAGCTCACCTCTTTCTCAGGGCGCCAACGTATGACAAGACGCTCCGCTAGCGTTACTAAACCAAATAAAGTCAAGCTCAGCGCAACGATGATAGCAACTGCCGCAAATACACGATCTGGCATAAAACCTTTGGACGAAATAAGCATAAATGAGCCAAGACCCTTGTTTGTACCAAGCCATTCGGCAACAACTGCGCTTAACACACTATATGAGGCCGCAATCTTCAAGCCCGAAAACAAATGAACAATCGCATGAGGAAGCTCTAGTTTCCAAAACAGCTGCCATTTGCGAATACCGATCATTTGCAAATAGTTGCGAAGCTGTGCATCGGTATTCATAAGCCCGCTCAGCATGGCAACCGTGATGGGAAAAAAACATACCATGATGACCAGCAGCGCCTTTGGCAGCATGCCATAGCCTAGCAGCATCGTCAAAATTGGAGCAATCGCTATGATGGGTACGTTTTGCGACAGCACGAGCAGTGGATACACCGCCGATCGAACGCCGGGAATTAAATGCAGCAAAGCGGCGAGCAATAAGCCCACCGCCGATCCTCCTAAAAATCCGATAAGTGTCAGCTGCACTGTCGCTCCCGTATGCATCATTAACCTTGGCCAAATAGCGATAGCACCCTTCACGATTGATATCGGAGAAGGAATGAGCCATTGTTGAAATAATCCAAGCGATGCAGCCGCCTGCCAACAGGCAATCAGCACGATCAGAAGCGCTGCCGGTTTCCATACTTTCGACCAAATCAATTTCTTATTGCCCATCTGGGTATTTCTCCAGCAGCCTGCCCATGGAAGCGCCGTTTGCCGGATTGTAGTAAATTTTAATTTGTGAAATAACGGACGGGCAGCCCATCTCCGCCATGGCCTCACTCATCGACTGAACCACGCTGAGCAGATGGCTCAGCTCACCCTCCATCGTCGTTTCAAGCGGTGCTACACGGTAAGGAACACCTGCCGCTTTAATAATATCAATGGCACGATCTACGTAGGGAATAACGCTCTCGCCGCCTGGTGTTGTCGGTAAAATTTGAATGCTTACTAATGCATTAGCCATCGGATTTCCTTCTCTCTTTGTTGTATGTGAGAGCGGGCTTTCCCGCTCTCCGTATGTTCGAATTGCTTATTGTGGTAAAAATTCGTTCGTAAATGCCTTCTCCGCTTCAAGTTCCTTCTCCAGCAGCTTGTGCTCAAACATCCATGCCGCATAGTTTTCCCATACGCTTAGCTTCTGTTCGCCCCAGCGCGGCGCGTCATCTTGATATTTGGAGCTTAACCATTTTTGGCTGGCGCGCACAAGCTCTGCGTTCAAATCCGGCTCTGCTTTTATTAAAATTTCTGCTGCATCCTCCGCATTGCTGATCGCGTATTGATAGCCTTTGGATACGGCAGCAGTAAACGCTTTGACGGTTTCCGGCTTATCCTTAATCAAACCTTCGTTCGTCACGATTACCGGCGTATAATAATCCAGTTTGTCGCTGTAATCTGTTAAATAAACCATATTGATCTTCTCGCCGCGCAGCTCTGCTTCCACGCCAGTCCATGCGTAGTAAATCCATGCAAAATCAATATCCCGTTTCACTGCCGTAAAGAAGTCGCCGTCGCCGATGCTTATCATATTTACTTTGCTCACATCTGCGCCCTTCTCCTGCATAAGCGATTGAATGACCGCCTCCTCAACAGGAGCGCCCCAGCCACCATACGTTTTCCCTTCAAATTTCTCAGGTGAATCGATTCCCTTTGCAAGCGGAGAAGCAAAACCTGAGGTGTTGTGCTGAATGACAGCAGCGATCGATACGAGCGGCACACCGGCAATTCTCGCCATCGTGACTGACTCCTGATAGCTTACGCCAAACTGTACATTGCCAGAAGCGACCATTTGATCGGCACCGCTTTGTCCTGGTTGAATAATTTCAACATCCAGGCCTTGCTCCTTAAAAAAACCTTTATCTCTAGCTACATAAAGTCCGGTATGATTCGTATTTGGTGTCCAGTCGAGTACAACCTGTACCTTCTCTAGCGGCTTGTCCGCTGTTCCCTCTTGCTCTTTCGGCTGTTCGCCCTTGTTCCCAGCGCCACCGCCGCAGCCTGCCAGCGCCAATACGAACACTAGCATCGCGGCCACGATTTTCCACGACAAATGCCCTGTTTTTTTCTGATTCATGATGTTGTTCCCCTCTCCATGCTTCGATTCTTATAGGCGACGACTCCTCGTAGTATCCGGTTCCATGGCTGCATCATTCTAATCGCAACAAAAAAAAAGCGTCCCCCTAATCCGGAGGACGCCATATCATTGGCTGTGCAGCTGTTTATACAGCAAATGCTTGATCAATTTGATCTCGCCTGCTTGCTAAACAGAGCTTCTGTCCCTACGCTGGCATTATCCAGATCAGGTTTAACGGGTCGGAATTGTATAGAAAATCCCCTCTCAGCCGGCCTAACCAGCTCCCCGGAACATATTCGGTTTCGTCAATACCATTCATTGTATAGCAAAACCCGCATTTAATGCTAGTTTTTTTTGAAAATGATTATCATCAAGCCACGATACTCATCCTCTTACTATATAAGGCAGCCAGAACGTGCAGCTCCTGCACCAGCTGTCATTGCCCTAGATCAACATGCTCATCCAGCCATTCAAGCTTTGCTTCTTCATCAGCCGTCGAACTTTCTAAGTCTGCTGTAGCTTGGGTCTCTGCTGCAGGAGCAAGGCGTCCATATACGAGCAAGTATGCAGCTGCCAGCTCTTTTGACATCTCTTCAGACGTTAGCTGCTCTAGCAGATGGATGTATTCAAGCTGCTCCTGCGGTTTATTATCCGCACGTGTAATCTTCACATAGGTAAAACCGGCCTGCAAATAAAGCTGGCCAACTTGTTCTGCTGAGTACTGTGATGCTGCTTGATGCTGTGCTTGTGCATTAGCAGGATCTAAATATTGCCGAATATTGTCGAAATAATAGCGATTGGCAAAGCACCCGACTAGCCAGCCGCCAGGCTTTAATAGACGAACTAGATTTTTCATGGCTTGCGGTGTCCCGTAAGCATGAGCATCTCCGATTACGATGCCGTCAAGACCTTCAGCAGGCAGCCTCCAATCCTTCGGATCAATCGAGCGGAATACGGTAATTCCCGAAGCTTCTGCTACTCTAGCCGCCAGCTCATTACGCTCAACTCCGTACCATATTGCGGATGGGAATTGCTTTTTCATATGCAAAATCGTAGCTCCGCACCCGCAGCCTATTTCCATAATCGAGCAATTCTCGCGTCTGTACTCATGCGATTCCCGCTCAATTACGGTGCTGAAATCCATTCTAATATACGTTGCAGCACCAGGGTCAAAGCCCCATTTGGACATAAAAACAATAGCATTTTTTCTGAAGTTTTGTACATATTGTTCTGGCTCTGAGCTAAAAGAGACGCTTCCGTAATGATGAATAAACGTATCGCCGCACAGCATCAGCTTATATCCCGCCAGCCGGAGCCGGAGGCTATAGTCATCATCTTCAAAGTTGCCAATTCCGAAAATCTCGTCGAGCGATCCCGTTTTCTCCCATGCCTCTCTCCGCAGCAGAAGGCAGTAGCCAACCAGCTTCACGCGCTCCTCCCATTTTGTTCTGTCAGGGTTGGCATGCAGTGCAGAAGCAAACAGCTCCATTTCATCTATCGTCGTATAGTCGACCGGGATCGTCGTCCAGTAGGAAGCCGAATTCGTAACGGGGCTGACCGCCCCGATTCGTTCATCACTAAATAAGCAGCGCTTGAGACCGTCAAGCCAGCTTGGCGTTACAATTGTATCGTTATTTAGCAGCAGCAGAAGATCGCCCGAGGCCGCGGCCAATCCTTGGTTGCAGCCCTTAGGAAAACCAGCATTGCAGCCATTGTCGATTACGATGATATCGCTCTCGCTTTTAGCCCATTTTACCGTGTCATCCGTCGAACCATTATCTACAATAATCAGCTCATAGCTGCCTCTTTGCGTATGTCTCCGAATACTTTCCACACATTGCTTCGTGTATTCAAGCTTATTGTAGGTAACGAGAATAATGCTTGTCATGCAGCTATTGGCATCGCTCACGCGTATCCTCCTCAAGCAAGTATAAACGGCTCACTTACTCATAAAATATGTCAGCCTATCCGCTTGGGTGAGCACTGCGCGCAACTTTCAATCATGCAGCCTTTTTGTATTTCTTGCGTATTCCGACGAAAAGCATAAGCAGCGGCAGCACAATTTGGAACAACGGCGCAATCTTCAGCGTAACATCGAGTCCAATCCAAATATGGGAAGTATTATTGGCTTCGATAAACGACGCCCCATAAATAATGAGACCAATGGGCAGCACACAATATCGGTAGGCAATACCAGTGATCATATTGAACATGAATACCGATGCCATGTATAGCGCAGTCATTTTAACATATAGACCGATGAACAGAAGCAAGGTTACAAGCACATCAAGCCTCTCCAATATATTAGCAAGCCTAATTAACTGCACAACCTCAAGCAGCGGCAGTGCTGTAAGCGAGGACAGCTCTGGCCCTAATACGCATAGCGTAATGATATTCATTAGAATTAGAAATAAGGATACGCCAATATAGGCTTTGTAAGTGACTGGCCCAATCCCTTTCTTCTCGCTCACGTGCTTCCAAAAAACGAAAAAAATAACCATTTGTCCAAATGGAAAGGATAATAAATCTGGAAAGGCTGCCTTCACGACAGGCCCAATTCCGTGTTCAAAAACGGGAAGCAAATGTGCTATTTTGGGCAACCTGGCAACAAACAGGAGCAAAATAATAAAAGCATAGCTGAGCGCTGCAACCGGAAATAGAAGCTGTACGACACGGACAAATACTTCCACTCCCTTGCTGACGGTATAAGCGGCGGCGCTGATAATCAGCAGCATAACAATCCATTTCGGCGTAAAGGTGAGCAGCGCCGTCATCGTAAGCTCTCCGACGTCCCGTACGTTGCGCATCGATTCATAAGCAAACCATAACGCGTGAAGTATGCCTACAAAGCCGCCGATCCATTTTCCGAAGTGTATAACATAAAGCTCAGCAAGCTCCGAATTCGGGGAACGCTTCTGCACCTGGACGTACATAACGATAAGCAGCAGACCAGCAATTGCAGCAAGCGTCATCGCCAGCCAAGCATCCTGCTTCGCCTGTATGCCGAGCTCGAACAAAGGGGTGCTGCCTATTAAAAAAACGATGATCAAAATCGAAAGCTGGTTTTTGCCAATCTGCTGCATATAGTCTCCTTTCTGCTTATGTTATTGGTGGTCCTTTTCCTGCGCCTTCTTAAATCCACTCCCGCTAAGGCCAGTTGAATTCAAATTCACCTTAACTTTCATCTTTACTTCGATGTTCGAAAACTGCTCCGACCAACTGCCCGACGTTTTTAACCATTGCTTTGGATATTTATTGTGAATGATCGTTCCGAAGCCGATTACATCGGCTTTATGCTTACTGACAGCGCTCCAGCCTTTTTGCATAATTGCTGCAATCTCGTCCTCAATCCGTTTTTGTATCTTCTCTATTTCTTTCGGATTCATGAGATCGCCCTCGCAATTGTACTCCATCAGCGTTCCAGTCGCCTTTACGCTCACATCCATCAGCCAATTGCCACTTGAAGATTTAGGAGTCTGCGTTGTATCCGAATGCGTAATGCGAATAGATGAGTTTTTCGGTTGCTTCTTATCCGCTGAGCATGCGAATGAAATCGTCGTTTTCTTTACTTGATTTGCAAGCCACATCACGCCTTGGCTTTCTTCGTTGTTGATCCAGCCTACCAGCTTGTCGCCTTCAATAAGGCCCAGCTCAAACAATCTCACCTTTGACGGTGTACTGGTGTATGCAAGCTGCCCTGCATTGTCCACACTTTCTTTCGTACCGGACACAATTAATCCGGGTATGCCAGTGGCCTTTGTCGTTCCCAGCAAATCCAGCAGTACTTTATGAATGGTCATTTGACGAAAGGCAGAGCTGTTCATCTCTTCATTATTGATCATGCGCTGTATGGCTGCGCCTGGAATTTTCTCAAGCGGAATCAATTGTTCGAGCATCCGGCGCGCGCTTCCCTTTGACAAGAAAACGCTCACCGTCTCGCGGGAATCATGATTGCGCAAATAGGTATCTAGGAGTGGTCCCAGTCCTTTGCGCGCAGCAGCCTGACCGATAATGACAATTTGATTATGTGCGAAATAGAGGCGCCGCGACGTCTCCTGGCTTGCTTTGCTGACCGCGCTTCTGAAGCTTTCCCCTTGCGTGGAAAAAACATGGACCGCCGCTGTGCTGTTGCTCGCGCTTTGACTGGAAATGGCTTCCGGTATGACCACTTGATACGACAACACCCATTTCCCATCCTTCCAATCAACGCCGGTAGCAGAAACAATCGCAATATCATTCAGCTCTATGCGATTCCAGCAGCCCGTTGCCAGCAAACAAATGAGCATCGGCAGCAGCAGCCTCCATTTTTTCATGGCAGGTTCCCCCTTTCATTACGCCTTATCGGAATGACGCTGTGCCGGCGGTTTTTTTCCGTTCGGCCGCCGCCTTGGATTACGCAGATTCAAATCTAGAGGTCGAAGCACGACCGCCCACCATGGCAGCCTGACGAACACATCTCGCCATGGTCCTTGCTTGGTAGGACCTGGTGCCAGCGGAGACATAAACGGCACTCCGAACGAGCGCAGCGATACCAAATGGATCAGCATAAACAATACAGAAATGAAAATGCCGAAAAACCCAAAAATACCGGCCATAATCATAAAGATAAAGCGAATAATACGAGATGTGGCCGCCATGTTGAATTCCGGCATTACAAAATTGGAAATCGCCGTAAAGGATACGATGATCACCATACCCGCTGACACGATGCCCGCCTGAACAGCCGACTGGCCGAGTACGAGAGCGCCCACGATAGATATGGCGGGCCCAATCGCCCGCGGCATTCGTAATCCTGCTTCTCGCAGCACCTCGAAAGTGACCTCCATCAACAACGCCTCAACCAGTCCAGGGAACGGAATCCCCTCTCGCTGCGCCGCTAGACTAATAAGAAGCGTTGTCGGAAGCATCTCCTGATGAAAGGTTGTAACTGCGATATACAAGGCAGGCAGCAGAATCGACACGATATATGAACCGTAACGGATGAGACGAACGAAGGATGCAATGTCATATCGTTGATAATAATCCTCTGGCGATTGAAAAAACGAAAAAAATGTAGTCGGGGCCATTAAGACCATAGGCGAGCCGTCTATCATTACCGCTACTCTTCCCTCCAGCAGCGCTGCTGCCACGGAGTCCGGTCTCTCTGTATTTGAAAGCGTTGGGAACAGCGTGAACGTATCATCTTGAATAAATTCTTCCACGTATCCGCTCTCCAGCACACCGTCAATGTCAATGGCCGCCAGTCTGCGGTAAACCTCCTTAACGATCCCTTCATCTGCTATTCCATGCAAATACATAACGGCTACGTTCGTATGCGTTTGCTGACCGATCTTGTGCACTTGCACATGAAGGTCAGAGGAACGTATTATCCGCCTGACCAAGCTGATGTTCGTTTGAATGTTTTCTACAAAAGCATGCTGCGGACCACGAATCACGGTCTGTGTCTGAGGAATCGTAACACTGCGCTGTTCGCCGCCGTTCACATCCGCCGTCAGCGCTTCCGCGCTGCCATCCGCCATAATGACACATAATCCGTCCGTCATATTTTGGAGTGCATACTCTAGTGTGTCCACACTCTGTACCGAGCCGATTGATACGACGCAGCTGCGAAGCGCTTCCAGCAGCTTGCTTCCCTTCACATGAGCATGCTGCGGCAGCCTCATTGACATTAACGGCTCCATGACACTCTCATTAATGATTTGTGAGTTCACGATTCCATCTACATAAATAATGGCAATCTCACGTTCTGGAGCCGCATCGCTGCGAAACATTCGGATTATGATATCCGTGCTGTTGCCGAAGCAATCGCGAATGGTTTTGACATTCGCATGCAGCGACGGACTAAACGGCGTTAGCCTACCTGTGTTTTGTTTGTTCATAACGGCACCCTTCGTTTCCATGTTGCTTCTATTTTGGCGCATTATGGATGTAAATATGTACTGTCCTATTTGTGATTGGTTTCCGTGCTGCTCCGCGTATAGCATTCGTACGCCTAATTGGACTGCGAAGCTGTTCCCAACCAAACCTTGTCAATAATAACCACAAATAACCTCTAGTATAAGAACGTGCGTTCTGTATATAATAAGAACAAACGTTCTTGTTATGGAGGAGATGCATCATGACAATGGAAAAATGGTTCAGCCTAGTCGGTTGTGTCGTAGATGTGATTTATATGAGCAAAAAAGGCAAGTTTACGAAACGAAGAATTCGTGTCCTATCTGTGAGAGACGGTTATGTCAGAGCCTTTTGTATAGACTCCGGCGCACAGCGCGTCTTTCTTGCGGCAAATGTATTAGCAGCAGAGCTGGTGAGCCGAAATGTCTCTTAACAAAGTCATTATGCTTGCGGATTGCCAATCGTTTTATGCATCGGTGGAGAAGGCGGAGCATTCCGAATATCGCTGGCTGAAACTGATGTGCGCCCGCGTGACTATGAGAAGCTGGAGGAGATCAAAGTTGTACTGCTTGGTATCTATATTAAAATGTATGTGCATAAATACAGAAAACCCTTTCATCCCTAGTTAAATCAGTATTTTCTTGAAATATGTATAGTGAGCATAAATAAAAGTGAGCACAATTCCTCTAATTTATGCTCATTTTTTCGAGATGTATTATTGAAATAGCTAACAAGTAGGCTCTACCATTCGCATCACGAACATACATTCGGTATACAATAAAACGAAAATACTTTCTCATTTTGGAGGTGGTACCTTGGAGCCTGTAATAATGTTGGCAGATTGTCTCTCTTTCTATGCCTCTGTAGAGAAGTCAGAGCGCCCAGAATACAAGGATAAGCCACTGGCAGTGGCTGGTGACCCAGAACGCCGCTCAGGCATCATACTCGCTGCATGTCCAATCGCCAAGGCACATGGGGTTACGACAGCCGAGCGTCTAGGGGATGCTCTAGCCAAATGCCCAGACCTAATCATCATCAAGCCCCGTATGCAGCTTTATATCGACGTTTCGCTAATGATTACACGCATTTACGAATCTTACACTGATTTAGTGGAACCCTACTCCATTGATGAGCAATTTTTGGATGTGACAGGCTCGCTCCATCTATACGGTTCGCCTGAAGAACTGGCCGCTCTGATTCAGAAACAAATACAAGCTGAGACAGGCATCTACACACGATTTGGTATCGGACCTACAAAGATTTTGGCTAAGACAGCTTGCGACAATTACGCGAAGAAAAATGATGCTGGCATGTATACACTAACACCTGATAAACTGGCCGACACCTTATGGCAGTTGCCGGTAGCAAAGATGTTTATGGTCGGTAGTCGTATGACACGACATTTTAACGCAATGGGCTTTGAAACAATCGGACAGATTGCAGCTACACCTCTTGAAAAATTGAAGGTGCTCATGCGGCGCAAGTTTGGCCGCAACTCAGACATCAACGCTGAATTGTACTGGCGTATTGCGAACGGTATAGATGATAGTCCTGTACGGCCAGGCACGCATAGTGTAGCACCCAAATCCGTCGGGCATATGATGACGTTGCCGCGCGATTACTACAAGCTAGAGGAGATCCGTACGGTGCTGCTCGAGTTGACGGAACTTGTCTGCCAACGTTGCCGTAGCAAAGGCTACATGGGGCATGTCGTATCTGTAGGCTGCATGGGCGCAGATTACGACAGACCGAGCGGCTTTAACCGCCAGATGAAGATGGTCGATCCGAGTAACGTCACAAACCAGGTCTACCGCGCAGCCTTGCAACTACTGCAGCGTCATTGGGACGGTCTGCCTGTGCGCAAGGTCGGGGTTAGCCTGTCGGGCTTCACCGCTGACGATGAATACCAGTTGTCGCTGTTCGACCAGAATCGAGAGAAATGGATGGCTTTGGAGCGCGCCACAGACGCAATTAAGGAAAAATACGGAGACTCGATCATCCTTAGGGCGGTATCAGCGACACCGGCCGGTCAGGCAATGGATCGTTCCAAAAAGATAGGAGGCCACTACAAGTGAGGAAGAAGCTTGAAGGCAACGGCTTGTGGGAATCCAGCCGCATGATGTTGCCAGAACACAAACTGGCCATCAATGGCTTGTCGGATGCTGCGAAACGCCGCGATAGAATCCAACTCGACGATCAAGAGTGGGAACATGTGTCCCGAGCTGTTTCGGAATCACTGCTTGGAAGGAAGAAAGTATCCATCCGACTGTATCACCCCCTGGAGTTGCTCAACGTCATTGGTATTGTGGAGCGTATCGACGAGCTAAAACGACGATTCATGGTTGACGGCGAATGGTTCCAGATCGTAGACATCGAAGGAGCCATATTAGAGGATGATTGAGATTCGCAAGCACCTCCTCAGAATCAGTCTGAGGAAGAATGACAACAACAACAAGCAAGTTTCCACTAATATTCGTTAACGTGCTTTTGCTTTCAATGAAAACGGACATTGTATGCACTGGTATTATGTGACACTAATGGAGAAAATTCATTCCATACTAAAGAGCATACTCCATGATTGAATCACTGAGCATGCTCTTTATTTACAAAGTCGTATCAACAGTTTTCTCAATACCAAAAGTATCTTCGGGGACCGGCTCCCATGTTTTCATATCTTTGCTGATGGCATGGCAGGCGAACTGTTTTCCTTAGGGAAAGATGCAATAAAACATATGATAGACATCGTCTACTTTCAGAATATGTCCGGTCCCGCCTTCAATCTTTCAAGCCCCGTCTTCCCTGTAATTCACGAAATCCTTTGTTCTAAGTAAATGCCAGCCATGTTCAAGTCCCTCGCGGTGATTATCTCTCCAACCATGCAGATAGAATAGCTAAACTCCCCATCTTCTTAATAAGGAATAACATCCCCTACCCACGCATTATCCGGCCGATAGAAAAATTCTCATATGCTGTTTTCTCCTTTCAGTAATTTCCGATACTATCAATCAATAGCGAAAGGATTTGCGCACTTTCTGCGCGGTTCACTTTATCGTGTGGCATAAATAATTCGTTACCGCGGCCGCTGATTAAGCCAAGCTCCTTCACAGCTGAGACCGCATCCTTTGCCCAGCTGCTAACTTGGCTGGCATCTTTGAAACTGTTCGTTCCATTTGTTGAAGCGTTCCATCCTGTATGGAATTCATAAGCTTTGAGAATCATAACCGCCATCTCCTCCCGGCTTAAGGCATCCTCCGGCGCAAATGTATCAACACTTCTTCCGGATACTATTCCGGCTTCTGATGTTGCAGCAATCGACGAAGCGTACCACTTAGTTGGAACAACATCCTTGAACGAGGCTGGCTTCGAGGATTCCAGCCGGAGAGCCCGGCCGATTAACGATGCGAATTCAGCTCTGGTCACGAATTGTTTCGGTGCAAATAACGTTTCACTTACACCAAAAACAATTTGTTTGGCGGCCATCTTTTTTATTACATCATAGGCCCAATACGACGCCTGAATATCATCAAACGATTTGTCATAGTTGAAGACGCCATACATACTGAAATGGCTTACTTCCGCAATCAGTTTACCGTTTACACTCGCACCGCCGACATATTCCATGCTACCGTCTTCAGTGATAAAATAAATGCCTCTCTGTGTCTGATGAGAAGTCTCATTTACACTCAGCCTAATTGTGACCGGCTTGGAGAATTTTTTAAGCTGCAGAACTGTTCCATCGGCTTTTATAATAGATAATTTGAAATTATAGACATCTCCTAAAGCAGATATTTCTGCTTTATTCTTGTTTTTGGTACGATCAAGAAGTTCTTTGAACTGATCAGCAGATAATGAGTCCATTTCAAATGAGATTTGCGCATGTTCAAGTTCGTCTTTTGTAACCAGCCCCTGCAAATCTTTTAATACTTCTACGGGAACTTCAATTTCGGTCCCGCTATTTTTAATCTTCAAAGCGTTCTTGCCGTCATTTCCCGCTGTTTTAACCGGGAACAGCAGCTGCCGTTCTCCTTTAGCCATTTCAAATGACAAACTGCTCTGATTATTCGGTTTGCTTGCAGTCACCACAGAGTTGTTTGGCGGGCTGGTAGGACCTTCGTTGATTGGATCGATCACCTTAACCGGTACATTGAAGTCATCAACATTAATGTGACCAAAGCCGCCGGTTGATTGGTCAACCACCTTCAGGTAAAGCTCATCGCCGATATATTGCGACGCATCCCAAATCTTACGCTGATACTCCTCATAATTCGTGGCAGTCTCTTTAAACAGCTCTTTGCCGTCCGATGCCCGCACCAGCGCTACATATAGCTTATCGATATCACGCCCACCGCTAACCAGGAAGTTAATCTTGCCGTTACCGCCGAGGACGAAATTCTGTGATTTCAACGTTCCCGTCAAGCTGTCACCGCCCGCCCCCTCGTTAAAGCCCCACAAATGATAGCCGCCAGGAATTTTATGTGACGGATTGAAGTAGATCGTCTCCCAGAAAAGCTGGGTATTAGTCACATGAGCCTCCTGGAAAGCGTCTCCTTCTGTAATCCAGCCTGTTAAATCACCTGTAGCAAAGTCATGGTTAGACAAATCCGTAATATCGGTGTACACCGAGTTGTCCCAGTTATCAGGTACATAGACCGGAGCAGCCGGTTCACCCGTCAATGCATTCATCTCCCATACTTCCATCGACTTGACCGTAATTTCATTGTCTCCCCAGACCTGCAAGCCCAATGAGTCATATCTGCCTACGTAAACGCGGGTTGTCAGTTTTTTCTTGTTATTGGCAAATGCTTCGACAACCGATCGGTCGAGAAAAATATGCAGTTTCAGGTTCTCTCCGTCCAGATCCACATATCCGCCTTGAATGCCATCCACACGAACATCCGGATCAATACTGCTCTTAGTCCGGTCCACATTGAAGGTACCATTCGTCTTGTCATAATAAATCAGCGTTTCTTCCTGCCCGTTATCAGAGCGCCGCACCTTAAGACCAAATTTCTCGGCTTCGCCCGGGTCAATTTCCATCATAATCTCCAGCATGTCGCCTTTGATATTGTGGATCAATTGATTGGCAGTCTGTAAATTTTTCTCTGAAAAACTTACCAATTTTTCTCCTCGCAGACTCTGCAATTCTTGAATCGGTTCAATGCGCAATTCATCATGCTCATCCAGGCTTAATGAAACCGGAAGTGCTAGATTATGAGCCCAACCGGCCTGATATTCAGCTTGAGGCGTTCTTACATTCTGCACCATGGAATAGATGACCGTTCTTCCGTCAGGGGTGACCATACCACTCTCTGCGGTTAAATAGCCATCACCCACATCTAATTTAGATGGTTCCTCCTGATCAGGTATAAATTTAAAATTGTCCCGGTCCCAGGTTCCAATCCAGTAAAAAACCTCAACATCTCTTTGCACATCGTTCGCCGGTGGAACTTGCTCCGGCTTTTCATGTGGATTAATCATGAAGATATACTTTTGATTGCCCGTGCTATCTTCACCTATCGGTAGTAATACTGGCAGTTCCCATACCGTACCAAGCTCCGGGTACAGGCTTCTGTCACTGACGAATAATGGTCCCTTATACTCCCAGTTGTACATATCATCGGAAACGTATACCAATGCTGTGCCGCTATTGAAGTCTTGAAGACCCGATGTTACTAGTTGATACCACTTGTCTGTTTCTTTGTCATACCATACAAACGGGTCCCTGAACTCATTATGAATACCGTTTCCATTTTGCTCTGTAACCGGTTCAGGATATTTATTCCATTTCTCTAAATTAGGGTCCGACAGGTCGACTGGAGTCGCAAGCCCTGTTCTTTGGTTCGGCGACATAGAGTCATTGCCAGCAGTGTAAAACAAAACAGGATTGCCGTCGCGGTCATACGCTGCGCTGCCTGACCATGCACCATCTGGATCAAGGGTACCTGCTTCAGGCGCAAGTGCAGGTCTTGCATTTTCCCAATGCACCATATCGTCGCTAACCCAATGTCCCCAGTGGATTTGATGCCAGTAAGGGCCTTGAGGGTTATGCTGATAAAATAAATGGTATTTGCCGTTAAAATAAATCGGGGCATGCGCTTCATTCATCCAGTTTTGAGGAGGCATCGCATGGTACTGCGGACGGTGCTGATCACCGTCGAACACAGCAGGATCCTCATCAATGTCGTCATTTGGTATTTCTGGAATCACACCGCTGTGAAGAGCCTTTACATTCTCATATTCAGCAAGGATTTCCTGGCCAGTCAGAGCTTTATTTTGCAGCTTCACTTCATCGATGAGTCCTGAGAACATATTGAAAGAGAACAAGCCTGCCAACTCTACCGGTTTATTATTTTTTCCGATAATCAAGTTTTCGCTAGATGGTGTAATGGGAATGTTGACTGGTGTTGACTGGGAAGCTACTTCCTGGCCGTTTAGGTATAACTTAATCATCCCATCCTTTTTATCGAACGTTGCAGCGACATAATTCCACTTGTATTTTTCGAGTGGATGATCGTTGACCCATACCTGAATCCACTGACCGCCGATCCCGACCTGCATCGACCATGCGCCATGCCTGTACATGCCAAGTGCGAACCCTTCTGCCTTATCCTGATCGGACTGGCTCACGATTCCAGAAAGCTTGTTTCCATCCCCCCATTCATAGCTGCGCGGTGCGACCCAAGCTTCAAGCGTTAACGCGTCACTGACTGGAACAGAATTCTTTGCATTGACCTTGATTTCATTTGAGTACCCATCGAACAGCAAGGCACCGCCTTTTACTCCGCGCGGAGTCCATCTCGGATCCTTCGAGGCCATGTATCTAGCGTTATTAAATACATAATTCACATCGTGTTCAAGATTGCTTAATTCCTCAAGCGCCTTTTTTCCGGCACCTTCATCAAGACTCATGTAGAAAATGGTGCCCGTACCCTGAGCTTGAAAAGCGTCAACAGCAATACTGGCTTGATTGGATTGATCGATAACCTTGATATAGAGCCTCTTATTGTAGTGCTCTTGCATTTTCCATGAAATTTTCTCATTCGCACTGACATCCCCAGTTTTCTCAAGCAACGTGTTAGTGCTTGCATCGTATAGTGCGACGTAGGCATTATCCGGATTGTCAATACCTAAGACGGTGAAGTTAATCGTCCCGGTTCCCTGAAGCGTGAAGGTACCCGAAGTCAAGGAGCCCTGTCCTCCTTCAGAGGACTTGGCATAGAAGCTTCCTTCTTTACCGACCATAGCTTCATCAGTCACCTGAAAAGCATCACCTTCAACGGTCCAGCCTTCAAAATCTCCGGTTTCAAAACTGCGATTCTGGATTTCAGTCGGTATTATGTTATCCGCCATGATCCCATCTTCCGGGACAAGTTCATTGAAGGTGTTGAAGGAGTCCGCAAATACCACTCCCCAATCCGAGAATCCATTATCAACGATCTCCAGATACATATTCTTGCCGATATACTTGGAAAGATCGGCTTTATATTGCTCCATATTCGCGAGTCTCAAGCCCTGTGCTGGATCAGGGAACCCAGACTCGTTAAATTCAGTGTTGCCGTACCTCGCAATCAAGTCTCCCGTATCCGCATCAATAACACTTAAATACACTTGATCTGTATGCTTGCCACCGCCCAACCTGAATGTAATCCAGCCTGTTCCTCCCAGCTCGAAGGTGCTGGAGCGAAGCTTACCTGTCGCTGTCTCGTTATACTTCCATCCGTTTAAATGATAATTTCCTTCCTGGTTGTACGGGATTTGTTCAACCCAATAGGTTGTTTCGTCCGACACGCTGTTCGGGCCGAACGCTTCACCTTCAACAACCGTCCAGCCTGTCATATCCCCGGTTTCAAAGCTTGGATTCTGGATTTGATAGCGTTCAAAATCGGGCTTGATATCTGTGGCAACAATGCCCTCCAATGGCTCTGATTCATGGTACATGAAAAACGCGTCAGCAAATACCACTCCCCAGTCCGTGGATGCATTATCCACGATTTCCACATACAGATCCTTGCCCAGATATTCGGAGAGGTTTGCCTTATATTGCTCCATATTAGCAAGGCGCATGCCCTGAGAAGGGTTTGGGAAGTTAACGTCTGCAAATGCGCTATTACCGTACCTAGCAATCACTTGACCCGAATTCGCTTCCACGATATTTACATATAACTTGCCAGAATTTTTTGCACCGCCAAGCTTAAAGCTGATCCAACCGCTGCCCTTTAATTCAAAGGTGCTGGACCGGAGTACTCCAGTAGCAGCCTCATCAAACTTCCAGCCGTTTAAATGATAAGCGCCTTCCTGGTTATACGGGATTTGTTCCGCCCACCAGGTGGATTCCCCTGATATGCTATTTGTACCAAATGCATTCCCCCTGATAACGGTCCAGCCCGTCATGTCACCCGTTTCAAAACCAGGATTCACAATTTGATAGACTGATTCCGTAACAGACAATCCCTTGTTTTCCTTGTGAAGAGGGGCATCTCCTGCGTTAGTCGCTGGATCAGCGCCTGCCGAAATTACGGGAGCAACAAGCTGGAGAAACATAACCAAAATCACTACTCTGGATATCCAAGGTTTTTTAGTCTTAATTTTTCTCATTCAAGAGCCTCCTACATAATTTTTCATTCGTGCAACTTTGACATCTAATTTCGAGAAGCTCTCCTTGTACAAGGATGAATTGTAACGAATCATGAAAGGAGAACAACTAATTAAAGCGCTTTCAATTAGTAGGATACAAATCTTTATGTCTGAACAAAGCGGTAAGAAGCGCAAAGCGCTTCTGTTACCAAATGGACTGCATATTCCATATTTCAACGGATTTAATCAGTGGTTCGCCATCTCCCCATATCTCTAAACCTAAAGCATCCATTCGGCTCGGATATACCCGGGTCGTTAGGCTTTTCAAACCATTGGCATAGGCTTCGACCATGGAACGATCCAAATAAATATGAAGCTTCAGATTCTCCCCTTGAAGTTCCAGCTTACCGCCTTGAATCCCTCTACACTTTTCACCCGGATTCAGTGTCGTTTTTGTTCGGTCTACCAAGAGCTTAGCTTCATTAAAATCATAATACAGCAGCGTTTCTTCTTCTCCATCCGACGTACACCGAACTTTAATTCCAAGTTGTGCAGAATTACAAGGTTCCAGTTCCACTTGAATCTCAAGCATGTCACCTCGAACATTCCTTAGCGATAAATTTGCTTCAGCCAAAGATTTGTCACGAATCGATAGCAGTTTAGTACCACGCAAAGACTCTAATTCCTGAATCGGCTCTATTCCCAACCGCCCGTCATCCCTCAGATACACACTTAACGGCAATCCACCATTATGGGCCCAGCCCGATTGGTATTCAAGCTCTGATGTCCGATCGCCTTGAGCTATCGTAAATATAATCTTTCTGCCTGTCTTCGGATCCACCATTCCACTCGGCCCTGTAAAATGGAAATCTCCGACATCAATCAGTTCTGGCTCTACTTGATCTGGAATAAATGAAAGATTGTGTTTATCGAGTTGTCCAATCCAATAGAATACTTCGACATCAGCTCCCTTTCCTACCGGACTGACCAATAGGAGATGTTTAATATGACCATGCTTATCGGTACCAAGAGGAAGAAGCACAGGAAGTTCCCAGATAGGCCCAAGATACGGGAATTTCTGAATATCTGCTTGATAAAATGGCCCTTTGTACGTCCAGGTCATCATATCCTTAGAGGCAAACCCAAGCGCTGCTCCACCTTCGCCTTCGATTCCAGACCCGACCAAGGCATACCAACCGTCATCGTCCTTCCAGACAAAAGGATCACGAAAATCTCCGAATGCGCCCATTCCTTTCTCCTGTACGATGAGCGGATCCGGATGTTTAACCCACTTAACCAAATCCGGCTCTTTATCTTGGGAATAAGTGCTCCGGGCAAGCGCCACACTCTGATTCGGTGAAGCACTGTCATTGCCCGCTGTAAAGAACAAGACAGGCAAGCCATCTGCATCATAAGTCGCGCTTCCCGACCAAATTCCGTCAGGTGCTAAGTGATCCTTTTCAGGGGCCAAGGCTACGGGAAGATCACGCCAATGTACCAAATCCTCACTTACCCAATGTCCCCAATGGATATGATAAAAGAACGGCCCCAATGGATTGTGCTGATAGAACAAATGATATTGCCCGTCAAAAAAGATCGGCGCATGAGGTTCATTCATCCAATGAGCAGGTGGGCTGACATGATATTGCGGTCTGTGCCGATCCAGCAACAGAGGTGACCGGTCCAGCTTGATCGTGTCATAATCCACATGCGGCTTGACGCCTCCGTGTGCGGAGTCCAGCACAAGCTGATACGAAGCCGCTACTTCTTCCCTGCTAAGGACTGTGTTATAAATCTTGAGCTCATCCATCATTCCGCTGAACATCTGAAGGCTGAACACGCCTGCCAGCATGCTGCTGTGATTATTCTTGCCAATGAGCAGTTCTGTCCCGACCGCCTCTGCCAACCGTGAACCGCGGGGTAAGCCCGTCGAAGCGATTTCATTACCGTTCAAATACAGCTTAAGTTCACCCCCGTTACCATCAAACACAGCATTCACATAAGACCACTGATTCTTGGGCAGTTCATAGCCGTCCGGCGACCAAATTTCCTTCCATTCCCCTCCTTCCAGCCCAACCTGAAAGGACCAGGCGCCGTGCCGGAACATACCCAGCAGATATCCCTGTTTGCGCTCCATATCATGGCGGTTCACAATGGCTGTCAGTTTGCCTTCATGACCCCAATCATAGAACCGGGGCGCCACCCATACTCCGATACTTAGTGCCGGAAGTGATACCGGCACGGGATTTCTCTCCTCTCCGTGCATGGGATGGGCAATGTATGTTGAGTAACCATCGAAGAGGAGACTGCTTCCCGCCACTCCCTGTGTCCACTGCGGATTGCGCGGTTCGGTAAATTCGGCTTGATTAAATACATATTGAATTTCATTTCGGACTTGGGATACGCTCTCTAGAGCACTTGCTCCGTTTCCTTCGTCAAAAGCCCAATGCATCATCAACCCCAGGTCGTCAGCTTTGCGGCTCATGCCTCATTCCCCCCTACAGTATGCGCCGGTGTGCCAGCCGGATTATGAATGGAGTCAAGAGTATGGATCTGAAGTGAATCTAATCCAATCTGCCCTGATTTCGTGCTAATCTCACACTTCTCAATTGGTGCGTCTGGGAATATCTGATCTGTCAGCACAACCTTCCCTTGATCCGCGTATACTTCCACCGAATTGCGGTCCAGCCAGATATGAAGCTTCAGTCTTCCATCCGCAGCAGCCACAACGGCACCGTGTTTACATCCAAATTGAGAGTGGAAGTCAGTTATGCCTGATTTTGAGCGGTCGATGAACAGCCACTGCTCAGCGGGGTCATATCCGATTATGATTTCGCTCTGACTAGAAGATTTCAGGTGAACTTGCACCTCGCCCCCCGACCGGACATCGATCTCAGCCTCAATCTCTAGCAGATCCATATTTGTCTGCTGCAAAAACGGGACATCCCGCGTAACGGTGACTGCCTGCCAACTCATGGAATCCTTGCGCAGCTGCGCTACTTCCCGCACAGGCATTTGGGTTAGAACTACCCCCTCGTCCATGCTGGTTAACGACAAGGTGCGGGGCAGGGTCATTGCACCTCTCCAGGAACCGGTAGGCGTCTCGTTGGCATACTTCCAATTACTCATCCACCCAATCATTACGCGCCGTCCATCTTGCTCAGGAATATCCGACCAAGTAACTCCCGCATAATTGTCTCTGCCATGATCCAGCCATAAGATTTTGTCAGCAGGATTGTCATTTATAAACGTATTTCCATCGAATTCTCCAATAAAATATTGTGTACGTGATCCTTCCGGACAATCAGGATGATCCCCGATACTTATAATAAGCACCCATTTAGATAGTCCAGTCTCATCAACTGGCAATGCAAACAGATCAGGACATTCCCAAACGCCGTCATGCGAGCCGTCACTACTGCCGAATTCGCCGGTCAGCGACCATTCAAGCAAATTTGTGGATCCGTAGAACCTGGCGTGGTCTCCTGCTACAATAACCATAACCCACCGCTCACTTTGCGGATGCCAGAATACCTTCGGATCCCGGAAGTCTATCAGATCATCCTCTGCTAGGACTGGATTCCCTTCATACTTGTGCCAGGTTTGGCCGTTATCGCGGCTGTAAGCCAAGCTTTGCCGCTGGCGAGGCTGACTCGTCACCGGGTTGATATCCGCATGGGTAAAGATCGCAACAAGTCCATGGGAATCTTCGAATAAACCGCTACTATTCTTCCAGTCCACTACACAGCATCCGGAAAAAATAGCCCCATGCTCATCCGGAAATAAAGCAATAGGTGCGTGCTCCCAGTGAACCAGGTCCTTACTTACAGCATGACCCCAGTGCATCGGCCCCCATTTATTACTGTAAGGATGATTTTGGTAAAAGAGATGATAGCTTCCCTCATAATAAACTAATCCATTCGGATCATTCGCCCAGTTGGAGGGAGGCGAGAAATGAAACCCTGGTCTGAAACGCTCGGCATTATTCTGTTGATCGGACTCTATTTTCTGGTTAATCTCATCTGTCGTCGGCATAGATCCAAGAGCCCCTTTTCGTGTTGTAACTAACGCTCCTCCAGCATTGGCAAAGGTCAGCATGCTAATCATTTGCTGGTCGGTTAGATCATGCAAAGAACTTTCGTTTTCCAGGATTTTATATAACAAGCAGCCAAGAAAAGCATCGCCTGCTCCTGTCGTGTCGATAACATTGACCTCAAACCCCTGTACATATCCATCCTGGCCACCCATACGGTAATAGCAGCCTTTTTCCGCTAGAGTGACGACAACAAGTTTAATATCAAATTGCTGCGCCAATTCCATTGAACCTTTTTCAACATCGCTGGTACCTGTGATAAAAGAAAGCTCTTCTTCCGATATTTTCAAAATATCGGCATAATTCATGCCCCAATAAATATTTTGTCTGGCTTCCTCCGTGCTCTCCCATAACGAAAAGCGGATATTCGGATCGAAAGAGAGCAACACTCCTGATTCCTTGGCTTTGAGAACTGCCGTTTTGGTTGCGCTGCGTGCCGGTTCATGTGTCATGGACAATGAGCCATAATGTAAAGCTTTGCAGGTTTCAATCCGGTCCAGCGGGACATCCGTAGGGTCCAAGAATGTATCTGCTCCCGGCTTACGGAAGAAGCTGAACGATCTGTCTCCTTTGTCATCCAGATGGACAAAGGCCAGCGTTGTGCTCACTTCATTTGTGAAGGATACTTCAGATACATCGACACCGCTGCTTTGCAGTGTTCGGTGCAGCAAGGAACCGAATTGATCCTCCCCGACCTTGCTGATTAATGCTGTTCTGGAGCCTAATCGGGATAGTGCAGCAACCACGTTAGCCGGAGCCCCTCCCGGATTGCATTCAAACTGCTCGTTCCCACCGGCTGAACGACCTGCCGGAGTAAAGTCTATCAATACTTCTCCTATGGCGATAACATCAAGCACAGTTTCTCCCCACCTATCATCTATTTATTTATTTTTTCAAATTTGCATTATAACGATCCAGACCGGTTTGATAGATTTCCAATAATTCTTTTAGGCCCATCTTGTCCAGTGTCTTCAGATAGTTGTCCCATTCCTTATCTGCGCCACCATCCACAATGAATCTTCCTCTTTGAGTATTTACGTACTTAATAAGTTCAGGCTCAATTTTGTTGATTTTATCCAGTTCCTCCGGCTCGAAGAAGATACCCGGATAGTTTTCCTTTTCCATATATGGATTGTAGTATTGCTCCAGATCCTCAGCTCGCTGCTGGGCACGAGGTTCCATATCTACAACTTTTCCGAAGTCTTCAAAAGCAATGACGCCAGGTGCGCCCGATCCCGGAGCAACCTTTTGACGGAATTCACCTGCAGATGTTCCCTCAGGAAGCGGCAGATTGACTAATTTCCCGTTTTGGTCCTTCTTGTACACGATATCCAGCGGACCCCAGTGGATTTGAGAAGCCATGTACGGTTCAAACTGCTGGTCGATCCAGCGCATCGTGATTTCCGGATTGCTGTTCCCTTTGGTAATTACAAAAGATCCGCGACCAGGGCCACCGCCATTGGCGCGTCCAATCGTTTGATCCCCATCCGGTCCTTTCAGCGGAGACAACAGAACATAATCCTTGGCGCGTTCGGTACCGACAACCTCTTCTACTTCCCACCAGACATAGGATCCGAGCGTTTCATCGGTAGTTTTACCTTTGGCCAGATACTGAGCTGCGTCCTGAGTGAAGGATTCTGGGTCAATCAAACCCTGCTTATACCATTTTTCGTGGAAATAGTTCACAGCTTCCTTATATTCAGGCTGTGTCGCGGTGAAAATAACTTTCCCGTCGCGGACGACCCTGTGTTCCAGATTATCCGGAAGTCCAAATGCTCCGAATAGTCCGGCAATATCCATACACCACTGCATATGCATGAAACTTAACGGGATTTCATCCTGCTTCCCATTACCGTTCGGATCCTGTGTTTTAAAAGCGAGCAGAGCTTCCGTGTATTCCTCCAGTGTCTGTGGCACCTTCAAGCCGAGCTTATCTAACCAAGCTTTATTTATAACGTGAAAGAAGGGATTTGTTCCAAGGTTATTTTCCTCCCATGAAGGCAGCCCGTAAATGTGCCCATCCGGTGCCGTGATCGATGATTTGATATCAGGCCGGCGATCGAGAAGCGCTTTCAAATTAGGAGCGTACTGATCAATTAAATTCTCAAGCGGAATAATGGTCCCATCTTTACCGTAATTGATTAACTCGTAATCAGTGAATCCTGCTGCATAAAAGGCATCCGGCAAATCACCACTGGCGAGCAGCAGATTTTTCTTTTCTGCATAATCGGTGTCAGGAATATTCTCCCAATTAACTTTTACATTGGTATCCTTCTCCAGACGCCTGAAAATTTCCATTTCCGAGAACTCTGGTGCCAATGCTGCTTTCGGGGATACCATTCTTAATGACACTGCTTCGTTAACTATCGGAAGACCGGTTTGATTAAAATTCGCTTCCTGATTCTTACTTTCAGCCTGATTATTTGCCCCGTTACCATTTCCTGAGCACCCGCTTACCGCAAGGGCTCCAGCTAGCATTACAATTCCAGCACCTTTGAATAAAGATTTCATTTGTACATAACCTCCCCTTATTTCGTTCCGCAAGCGTAAATCTTATATTCCTTTTCCTCCGTATTCATCTGCTCTTGTGCATCCCCCCCTTCAAGATCCTGCAAGCATCAGCCTTTGATCGAGCCGATCATTACACCTTTAACAAAATACTTCTGCAGGAAAGGATACAATATGAGCAGCGGCAAACTGGATACCATAATGACACCGTATTTGATCAGTTCTGTAACACGCATCTTGGCTGCGTAGGATTCCACATCGATCATCATGCCGGAGTTCACCTGATTCTGGACAAGGATGTTGCGAAGCACCAGTTGTAGCGGATACTTGCTCTCATCGTTCAGGTAAATTAAAGCATCGAAGAACCCATTCCAGAAGCCAACAACATGATACAACACCATTACCGCCAGGATGGACTTGGACAAGGGTAAGACGATACTCCAAAAGAATCTAGTGTTGGAACACCCGTCAATTGAGGCTGCTTCCCACATCTCATCCGGGATAGATGACTGAAAAAAGGTTCTTACAATGATGATATTGAATACACCGCCTGCTCCGGGTATGACAAGTGCCCACATCGTATTCAGCAAATGCAGATCCTTAATCAGTAAATAAGTTGGAATTAACCCGCCGCTAAAGAACATGGTGACCAGCAAGAACCACATAATCGCTGATTTTCCCGCCAGATTTCTACGGGCTAACGGGTAGGCCGCAAACACAGTCACGGTTACTCCAATTAATGTTCCCAGCGTTGCATATAAAATCGAATTGGCATATCCGATCCATATGGAGGAATCGCTGAAGATCCGCTCATAACCGTCTAGCGTGAAGCCTTTCGGAAACAGCCAAACCTCACCTGAGTAGATATAATTGGGATCACTAAGTGATGCAACCAGCACAAAGTACAACGGATATAATACGAGCAGCATAATGATGGTCAACAGAAAGTAATTGATGATGTCAAACCATGCGTCTCCTCTGCTCTTTCGCTTCAATAATGAATTCAAAAGTATTCCTCCTTACCAGAGACTGGTTTCTGTCATTTTTTTGGCAATCCGGTTTACGGTGAAAATCAGAATAATATTAATTAAAGAGTTGAATAGGCCAACTGCCGTAGAAAAACTGTATTGAGCCTTCTGAATTCCCATTTCATATACATAGGTTGGGATAATATTGGAGGTAGCATAATTCAAATCGCTCTGCATAAGGAACGCTTTCTCAAAGCCGATGCTCATAATGTTGCCAAGTGCGAGAATCAGCAGAATAACGATCGTCGGCAGAATGCTTGGAATATCCACATACCATACACGCTTCCATTTACTCGCTCCATCCATAATCGCCGCTTCATGTAGTTCTGGATTGACACCGGCAAGAGCAGCAAGGTAGATAATTGTGGCAAATCCTGTTTCCTGCCAGATACCTGATAGTATATACAGAGGACGAAACCAGCCTGCATCGGCCATAAACAGAATTGGATCTCCTCCGAACAAGGTGATGACGTGATTCACAATTCCGCTATTTGGAGACAAAAAAACTTTAAGCATGCCGATTAGCACAACGGTAGATATAAAGTGCGGTGCATAAATCACTGTCTGTACAAATTTCTTGTACGTCTTACCCAGCATCTGATTCAGCATAATCGCGATTATGATTGGAGCCGGGAAGCCAAACAACAACGAAAGGAAACTGAGTGAGAGCGTATTCGTGATAATGGTCCAGAAGTTATAAGAATTGAAAAAATCTATAAAGTGCTGGAATCCAACCCACTCACTTCCCCAGACCCCCCGACTTGGTGAGAAATCTTTAAAAGCAATTTGCACCCCATACATCGGATAATATTTAAATACGAGGTACAGAATAATGACCGGCAATAAAAACAGGTACAACTCATAGTCACGTTTTAACCTGCTCCACATGTTATGTTTTGGTTTGATCATTGGATGATCCCCCCTACTGGTTGTTGAATTCACGATTATTCTCCCTTTCTTTTATAAGTAATCATTTTTGAAACGTTTCCAATTTAGATTTAGAGAAACCTGGGTTGGTAAATCTATATCAAGAATCAACCGATTAAGCTGATTTTTTTCAATCATTTATAAGAGCTAGGTAATTTAAGTGTTTTTGAAACGTTTCCAATTTAGGGGGAAAAACTTCAGTAAGAATTTCATTACACAAATGCGCTGAAGTTTTCCAATCCAAATGGAATCCAAATGGAATCATGTAGTTTCACCTTGCTTGAAAATAACGGGGATATGATACACTTGCTTGTCTAAAGGTATACCTTCGATTTTGTTATAAAGTAGTCTGATTGTCATGCGTGCCATCTCTTCCACCGGCTGCCTGATCGTTGATAAGATAGGATGAAAATAAGGATTATCCTGAATTCCATCATAACCTACGACTTTTACATCTTCTGGAATGCGAATCCCCTGCCTTCGTGCTTTATCTATATAGTTGGCAGCCAGCATATCGGTAATCGCAAAAATACCATCTACATCGCCATGCTCGTTAAGGAACTCGTTAATAAAGGCATTCTCATCCACTATGGGATCTGGCTTCTCGTAGATGATATAATCAATCCCCAAAGCTTCCGCTTCGTGAATGAATCCTTGTCTACGGTTCATGGTTTCGCTAAAAACAGAAGTGACGCTTCCCATAAAAGCCGTCTTCCTTGCTCCCGCTTTCACAAGCTCCCTTAAAGCAAGACGTCCTCCCTCATAATTATCTGAAGTCACACAGGTAATACTTTTGTTAAAGTGTCTGTCGATGCTTACAATCGGAATGTCATTACTCACATTATTCTCAATATCGTTGTAAGTTATGCCAACAATGCCAGCCACTTTGTTCTGCCGAAGCATTTCCAGATAATACAGCTCCTTCTCAGGCTTCCCGCCGCTGTTGCATAACATAAGCTTAAAGCCTTCTCGGTCCAATTCATCCTCAATGTAATAAGCCAATTCAGAAAAGAATGGATTCCAGATGCTTGGAAGTAGCAGAGCTACCATCTTAGATTTCTGCATCTTGAAATTCCGAGCTACTTCATTTGGGAAATAATTCAGTTCTTGAATGGCTTCCTCTACTTTTTTGCGTGTCTTGGGTTTTACAGCGCCAGAGCTGTTAATGACTCTTGATACCGTTCCTACAGCAACGCCGGCTAAGTTTGCTACATCTTTAATACTTGTCATTTTATACCCCCAAACTCTCTAGCAAATCTATAATAACACCAAAGTGGAAACGTTTCAATAATAATTTTGGAAACGTTTCAATATTTGTAGGCGATAGTGGAATTCATCACAGAATTCCGATAGCTTAATGAAGCATCGTCAGTTAAAGCTCAAAATATCCGCTCGATAATAAATATCAAGCCTGCGCAGCGACAAGCAATAGAAACTTTAATTCAATAAAAAAGAGTGTTTGCATGAGAATAGGGACTGACCCCTGAACGTGAGACAAATCAAAGCACCTTCAAGAAAATGCAACCATGTCGTAAGATATGGAGACAACCTTGGAGGTGTTTTTACGTTGGCAACAAGAGTAAGTTATCCAGTGGAAATAAAGGCAAAAGCAATTGAAATGAGAATAGCAGGCATACCGGTCAAGGAGGTAATGGAGCAACTCAAAATACGAAATGAAACGCAAGTGAAAACTTGGATGCGATGGTATCGTAGCGGCGAGTTGAACCGTTTAGAGCAGCCTGTTGGCAAACAATACAGCTACGGTAAAGGACCTGAGCTGTATCGCTTCCCACTTCTCCCTCAATCTCGTCCGGCTCCGCCAACAAGTGTCGAAGTCCAGGGCTTCACTTATTGCCACGTTGCACCGCAAGAACAGCCAATTCGATCTTGTTAAGCATGAGCCCATATTCATTCGTAATTTCAAAAGAATGCGGCATTGGCAGCTTTTGAAAATAAGGCGAAATATCGGCAACGGACGTAAACCAATCTCCAGGCTCCGGCATTTCTATGGGCTGATCGTTCCACGCTGTACTAAGCTCTGGGCTGTAAAGCGGCTCAGCACCAGGCTTTAACCGTGCACCCAGCAGACGCTCCTTATAAATTGGCTGTGGAGGCTGCTGACGTACACGCGTAAACATATGCGGCGCGTAGTCGGCACGCGAGCCTGTATGCTTAACCGCAGCAGCGAAGGATCTAGCTCCTTCATTGACGCGCGGTACACCGAATAACATCGCATATAAACGTTTGCCGAATTCAATTCTCTCTTCTATATTTTCAAACCGCTCCAAAATAAGACCAGAGAGCCGCAGCGCAAACGCTCCTTCCCCTTTTCCCGGGCCATTGCCATAGGGGAAAATAACCCCGTTCAGCTGAAGCAGCGATTGCAGACCAAAAAATAACGTATGCAGCACCTTCTCTCGAAAAAAGGGAAGCTGTACAACACGCTGCTCGATATAATGCTGCTCATTAACGATTAATGCGATCGTTAGCGGCACCGCGTCGCGATCTCGCCAGTACTGCTTCCAGACCGGCGCCATAAACGAGGATACGCCAAAAGCAGGCAGCAGATGGAACAAGCTCCTCCCCTCGCGCCTGCTCCGTTCATACAAGAGCAGCTGCGGATAAGCATCTTGAAATATCAATGCATTCGCCTGCTCCAAAAAACGAAACACGGCCAACCGCTGTTCCGAGTTCAGCAGCCATGGAAGCCACTCGCCTTGCAAGTCAGTCATATTCCAGCCGCCATTACGGGACACCATATGCGCAAGCAGCGCCCAGTGCAGCTCCGGAGTGCGGAAATACAAAATACGATAGGCTTCCGTTCTCGTCACATTATTCCGATTGGCAGCAGCAGTCTCAGCGCGAATTCGTTCGATTAGCGCAAGCTCCTCTTCATTCCAGCTTGGCACCGCTGAAGCATCAGCAGATTCAAAATGCTTCGACCATGCATACTTCAATTTTGCAACGGAAGAAGCTGAAAGCTGCAGCGGTGTTGCTTCCGCAATCATCGCATCCGATGCGCTCATTGCCCCCCACTTGCCGACTGCATAGTCAAACGCAGCGCTGGGGAGCGCGAGCAGCTGCCCTAGCCAGTAACCGAATGTCCGGCGATAAGACCGTCCCTCATGCTTTTTGTCCATTGTCAGTGCTCCTCCTATCGCGTCGTTGACTATACATTGCTAAACCCTATAGTATCCAGTATCAGCCACAGAGCAGTTCGTCATACTGTGTATGCAACATATGCGATTCGAGCGCTCACGATGTATAATAAAAGCATTAGAAAGGAGATGACAGCCATGTGCGGAAGGTATACACTCACGGTTACGTTGGAAGAGCTGATGGTTAGGTATATGATCGAAGAAACGATGGTACCTTTTCACCGTCCGAAATATAATATAGCTCCGAGCCAGCAGGTGCTGACCATTATAAATGATGGCCAAAATAATCGGCTAGGCGAGCTGAAGTGGGGACTTGTGCCGCCATGGGCGGATGATCCAAAAATTGGTTTCCAGATGCTGAATGCTCGATCAGAGACAGCAGCGAGCAAACCTGCCTTTCAGGCCCCGCTGCAGCGCAAGCGCTGCCTCATCCCTGCCGATGGTTTCTATGAATGGAAAACGACAGCACAAGGCAAACAGCCGATGCGCTTCGTGCTTAAGAACCGCTCCTTATTCAGCATGGCCGGTCTGTACGAGACCTGGATTTCTCCTGAAGGGACCAAAATAAATAGCTGTACGATTCTAACAACTACGCCAAACGAGCTCGTTTCCGAGGTTCATGATCGCATGCCGGTCATTTTGCGGCCCGAGGCAGAGCAGCTGTGGCTGAACCGCGCGGTAACGGACGTTAAGATGATCACTCCACTCCTTAAGCCGTACTCATCGCATGAGCTTGAAGCTTACCCTGTCTCCCTTGCAGTCGGAAGCGTCCGTAACGACGACTCTTCTTTAATCGAGCGCATTGAAGTGGACGAGCAGCTCGAGCTATGGTAGCAGCAAACCAAGCGGAACGATATTCTCGTTGCCAAATAAAAAAAAATCGCTGACCAAAGCGGTCAGCGAAACATCCCCCACAGTTTCAGCAAATGAAACGTGTTGTTCGGGTCAATCTTTTGCGCCATAATGAAAGCAACAATCTGGTCTTCCTGTGTATCCGTAAGCTGCTCCTGCAAAATAACGGACGCCGCTTTCACAAGCCGTCTAACCTTTGGCCGGTCTTGCAAATCGTATTTGGTCACATTTCCTAGCAGGTCCTTAATCCGTTCCTTCACAGCAGGGTTTTTCATTTTGTATTTAACACGCTCGACCAGCTGAGGCTTAATCCCATAGTTTTGGTAACTCACTTCGTTGACACCTCCATCAGGCAATCCAGTCACATCGTTAAACTATATGCCGAAAGGAGGTGAATATTGCCTAGTCTAGCTGTTCTCCTTGAAAAAATTGATCCTGCTCCAGCAAGCTGCGCAATCTAACGAACGACTCATTCGTCCAAAAATCATCTCGTCCTGTTAATTCAGCGGCATCATCCCTAGCAAGCTCCAGCAGCTCATAGTCAGCGACCATGTCAGCCAAACGAAACTCTGGCAAGCCGCTTTGCTTCGTGCCAAAAAAATCGCCCGGACCACGAATCTCAAGATCCCGCTTAGACACTTCAAATCCGTCATCCGTGTCCGTCATGACCTTCATTCGCTCGCGTCCCGTTTCTGATTTCGGATCGGCTACTAATATACAATGCGATTGATGCTCTCCCCGCCCTACACGTCCTCGCAGCTGATGCAGCTGGGATAATCCGAATCTCTCCGAATCCATAATGATCATAAGTGTCGCATTAGGAACGTCGACGCCCACCTCAACGACCGTCGTCGCCACAATCACATGCGTTTCATTTGCGCCAAAAGCACCCATCACGCTTTCTTTCTCCGCAGCTGAAAGGCGTCCATGCAGCAGGCCCACCCGCAAATCAGGAAACGACTGCTGCGTTTGCACATACAGATCAATCGCATTTTGTACATCGAGCTTCTCCGACTCCTCGATCAGCGGGCAGATGATGTAAGCTTGACGCCCCTTGTTTACTTCTTTCCTTATAAAAGCGAGCACACGCTCCATCATGCTGTGCTTCACCCAATACGTCTTAATCGGCTTGCGCCCATGCGGCCGCTCGCGAATCGTCGACACGTCCATATCGCCGAATGCGGTAATCGCCATCGTTCTCGGAATCGGCGTTGCTGTCATCGTAAGCACATCGGGGTTCATCCCTTTGCGCCGCAGCACGCTCCGCTGATTGACACCGAAACGATGCTGTTCATCCACAACGACGAGCCCAAGGCTCCGAAAAAAAACATCGTCCTGAATTAGAGCATGCGTTCCAACGACGATATCAATCATGCCCATTTGAAGCCCCGCAAGCACATCCCTGCGTTTGCGCTCTGTTACACTTCCTGTTAGAAGAGCAACCTCAATTCCGAGCTCTGCGAACATTTTTGTAAGCGAGCGCATGTGCTGATCAGCCAGTATTTCTGTTGGCACCATCAAAGCCCCTTGATGACCTGATTTCACCGCAACATACAGTGCAATAGCTGCCACAACCGTTTTGCCGGAGCCAACGTCGCCTTGAAGCAGCCGATTCATACAGGACGGCCTTCTCATATCGACACAAATTTCATTAACGACCTTCTTCTGGGCATCTGTCAGCTCAAACGGAAGGGTTGCGGCAAATTGACGAATCGTCTCACTCTCAATTCGATGTGCGATGCCATCATTCCGCTTGCGATTAAGAGCCCGATAAGCTTGGAGCTTCAACTGAAACAGAAACAGCTCCTCGTATACCAATCGTTTGCGCGCCTGCAGTCCTTCCTTCGTATCATCCGGCAAATGAATGCGATGCACCGCGTCGCGTCTGGGCATCAAATGATGCTGCTCCACAAGCTCAAACGGCAAAATCTCTTCAATCATCGACCCATATTGCGTCAACGCTTGACGCACGGTCTTCCGCATCCAAGGCTGTGTGATGCTTCCGCCTACCGAATAAACCGGCTGCAGCGTTCCCGATTTGGCCGGTCCGCCGCTGCCAGGAAACTCTGAGTCCGATATCGTCATTTGCAAGCGCTGTTGCTCCCACTTGCCCGTAAGCATAATCTCACGGCCAATGACAAGCTGGTCCTGCAGAAAATGCCGATTAAACCAGACTGCCGTCACGAGCCACTGCCCAACCTCAACCTTGCATGTTAATCTTGATTTGCTTTTTCCATATCGCTGCAGCATAGGAATGCCTCGGACATGTCCTAGAACCGTCACCTTCTCGCCTTCCTTTACATCCGTCAGCTCACGAATGCGATAATCCTCATAGCGAAATGGAAAATAATCAAGTATATCCGCCACTGTTCTCACGCCAAAGGCGTGAAGCTCCAATTCCTTGGGAGCACTCACGCCTTTGATTTGCCGAACAGAAATTTGATCAAGTGTCATTTTACGATCACATCCTGTACATAAACACGGCCGATGTGCCAGGTCCCGTATGCGTGCCGATAACAGCACCTACCGTCGTCCAGTTCATTTCTTGTACATTGAACTGGGCTTTCAATAGCTCACACAAATCCTCAGCTGTGTCTTTACTGAAAGAATAAGCCATAGTCATACCGACCGGCTCATCGCCATACGTTTGTTTCAATAGTTCAATAATACGAGCCATCGCCTTCTTAGAGCCGCGCACTTTATCTACAGCTAGCACAACACCATCTTTGTCCAAAGATAAGATTGGCTTTATGTTAAGAATCGAACCGATCAGCGCTGATGCTTTGCCAATTCGACCGCCCTTTTGCAAATATTCCAGCGTGTCGACTAGAAAGTATAAATTAGTACTGCGCTCAAGACGCTCAATCTCTTCGATAATCCGTTCTTTCGATTCGCCTGCTTGTGCCATTTCGGCAGCTCTCACAACACGTAGTCCGAAACCGTATGAAGCAGATTTAGAATCGATTATCGTAATATCCGCTTCTTGCTCGAGCATGGATTGAGCAATGACAGCCGATTGATACGTACCGCTGAGCGCGGCCGACAAATGAATAGAAATAATAGGTGAATCAGCGTCCTCCGCAATCAAGCGCTCATATACTTCTGAGAACTCGTTTGGTGATGGCTGAGATGTTGTAGGAAGAACAGATGACTGCGCAAGCTTCTCGTAGAATTGTTCGGACGTAATCGTCACGGCATCTAGAAACGTCTCCTCGCCAAACAGCACCTTAAGGGGAACTACCGATATCCCCAAGCGCTTCTTGACCTCTTCCGGAATATCAGATGTGCTATCCGTTACTATTCGGACCTTTCCCATGGCCATTTCCTCCCATTGTTAGAACGATTACATTTACTCCAAAGCAAAAACATACGGATACAGCGGTTGTCCGCCTTTTTGCAATTCAAGCTCCAGATCAGGATACTGCTCTCCGATCCATTCGCATAACGACGCCGTTTCTGTCGCTTCCGCATCCTCACCTGACAAAATCGTCAGCAAATCTCCACCTGCATCGAGCATGTTAGCAATGAGCGATTGGCAGGCTTCGAGCAAGCTTGCTTTGGATACAACTATCGTCTTTTCTTTAATGCCGATGTAATCACCCTCGCGAATATCCACACCTTCAATGGTCGTATCTCGCACAGCCTTTGTTACTTGTCCCGATATAACCTGCTCAGCAGCGTTTTTCATCCATGCGCTATTTCGTTCAGCCGTCTCGTCTTCCTTAAAAGCAAGTACAGCGGCTAAACCCTGAGGTATCGTGCGAGTTGGGATAATCGTAACATTCCGCTCGCTAAGCTCAGCAGCTTGTTCAGCTGCCAAAATAATATTTCCGTTATTCGGTAATATATAGATATGCTCTGCTGACAGAGCCTCGATCGCCTTCACAAAATCTTCTGTGCTCGGATTCATCGTCTGACCGCCAGACAACACCGTATCCACTTCATTTTCGAGGAAAATGTTCGTAATCCCCTCGCCTAGAGCAACAGCAATAATTCCAAACGGCGCCCATTCAAATACTTGACCAGGCGGAACTCCCTGTACGGCCTGCCCTGCAAGCAGTTCTGCTGCAGAATAGTCAACAACGGCTGAATCCTCTGCCTCATGCTCAAGCAAATCACGATGCTGCTCGCGCATATTAAGAATATGAATATCGGTTAATTCTCCGTAAGGAAGCGATAGGTTCAGTACGTCTCCCGGTTTGCGAGAGTGTACATGAACTTTAATAATATCGTCTTCTGTTATGACCAATATAGAGTCTCCATCTTTCCCAAGAGCACGTTTGTAAGCGGATTCATCAAAAAACGCTCCCGCTTGTCCGCTTAGCTTGCGATTGATAAAAAATTCCATATCGTATAAAAATTCAATAGCTTCCGTCGCTAAGCGTGCTTGTGCCGAGATCGGCTCTTGCTTGCGAATTGGTGGCACGATAATAGGAACAGCCACTTCTTCAGGTGGAGCTGCTTCTGACGGCATCGAATAAGTATCAAGCTGGCCATCGATTTCTGCTAGGCTGCGTACGAAACCCTCATAAATAAACACGAGACCTTGTCCGCCAGAATCGACTACGCCAACCTGCTTTAGTACAGGCAATAAATCAGGCGTACGCTGCAAAGCTTCATATGCCTTCTGATGCACCTCGTGCATCAACTCAGCCACGTCACTCGTTCTACGGGCGTACTGAACGGCATGCTTCGCAGCTTCCTTGGCAACGGTAAGAATCGTTCCTTCTACAGGCTTTACGACAGCTTTATAAGCGAGGTCAACACCGTATTGCAAAGCAGCGGCTATTTGCACCGTTCCCGCTTCTTCAAGACCGGCAAGCGACCTGGAGAAACCTCTGAACAGCTGTGACAAGATAACGCCGGAATTGCCCCGAGCCCCCATCAGCAGCCCCTTAGATAAGGCTTCTGTCGTTTTTCCAATGCTGCTTGACGGCTTGCTGCGCAGCTCGCGAACGCCTGAGGACATCGTTAAGTTCATGTTTGTTCCCGTGTCGCCATCCGGCACTGGGAATACATTTAATGCATTAACGTGCTCTGCGTTTCGCTGTAAATAATCCGCGCCGAGCAGTGCCATTGCGGTAAAATCAGATCCGTTTATAAAGCGCTTACTCAACGAAATTTCCCTCCCTGTTACTTAAGTACCCTGACATCCTGCACAATTATATGGACTTCTTCCACTTGTAGACCGATTACGTCGTTCAGCACATATTTTACCTTGGATTGAATGTTATGCGCTACCTCGGAAATTTTTGTTCCATAGCTTACGATGATGTAGAGATCAATATGCAATTCTTCATTTACTCGTCTAACTTCAACGCCGCGAGTCAAATTGTCTCGTCCGAGCAACTCGGCAATTCCGTCCTTTAGCTGTTTGCGTGAAGCCATCCCGACAAGTCCATAACAATCCATGGCCGCAGAGCCCGCAATAATGGCTATGCAATGGTCTGAGACATGTATGGAACCTAATTCTGTGCTTAGCTGCATTGGCATGGAAATACACTCCCTTACTGTATGTATTATGGACTAAGTATTATTGTACTATAAACGGCTCCTTTATAGAAGTCTGTTCAATAAATCCAGTTATTCTGCATGGTTGCTCGCTTTAAAAGCGATAAAGAACATCCTTGTCCTTATATTTAGGTTGAACAGAACCAATGTTTGTGATACGATATTCAAGTGTGTTTAAATGTTATTTCGCTTACGAATGAATTTTTCCTCACGCATAACGAAGCCATATTAATGGAATCCGTTTTGTTCAAGCAAGATTTAAAGGAGGTGTAGTCATGTCCCGCAAATGTTTTCTTACAGGTAAAGCACCTGGTAAAGGTAACAACGTTTCCCACGCAAACAACAAAACTCGTCGTTCTTGGGGCGTAAACGTGCAAAAGGTTCGCATTTTGGTTGATGGTAAACCGAAACGTGTTTATGTTAGCACACGCGCACTTAAAGCTGGTAAAGTTACACGCGTATAATGATGGCAATGGCCATAGACAAAAGCACCTGAGCGCTCAGGTGCTTTTTTTTTTGCTTTTCTACGATCACGGCCGAAGGGTGTCCTGCAGCATCTAGACCTAATTTTTTTGGAAGGTATTCAAAATCGCCTTTACGAACCCGCCCAAAAATTTAGGCAGTTTGATTGTATAAAATTTCATGCCTCATCCCTCCTCAGACACGCTCATCGAATTTATCCGTGACAACATTACTACGCTCATGTAAACATCCTATGCGTCGTCAGTTTGTCCTATTCCATAGTGCGTCTGAGGGAAAAGCCTATTATGCGCCCGTTATTGGCATTGGATTATCTCTTATATATATAATAGCCGCTCCAACGACAGCAATTAGTAAATAAAATACGATCGATAGCGCGAAAAAAGCGATTCGTATTCCCAGCTTTTCAAATCTCCGGAAAAACCGAATGCCCACGTACAATGCGAGCAGCGAGAAGAGATACCGATAAAAATCCGATATCATCGAGAATAGCGCTAGCAGCAGTCCGGCAAGAAATGTATACATCAACAGCCAGAGTGTTGTTTTCAACCGTTCATTCATCGCAGTACCTCCTAGCGCAATACCGCGATTGCCGCGGCTCGGTCTACCTCTGAGAACACGGCGCTTCCTGCCACAAGCACATTAGCGCCAGCTTCACGAATGACTGCTGCCGTTGTTTGATTAACACCACCGTCAACCTGGACATGAACATCATCTAGTCCTTGCTCCTCCAGCATCGCACGAAGCTGGCGCAGCTTCACTAGCGAATAAGGAATGAACTTCTGTCCCCCGAATCCAGGGTTAACCGTCATAATAAGCACAAGATCAAGATCATGCAAAATAGGCTCCAGCACAGAAACAGGTGTTGCCGGATTAATCGCTACGCCAACAGGCAGCCCTTTTTCTCTTATGTAATGAACGGTTCTATGCAAATGCACGCAAGCTTCAGCATGAATAGTAATGCGGTCCGCGCCTGCTGCAATATAATCCTCAATTGAAAGTTCCGGACGTTCAATCATCAGATGCACATCAAAAGGAAGCTTCGTCACAGGCCTGATAGCTGAAATGACCGGCGGTCCAAAAGTTAGATTGGGGACAAAATGACCGTCCATCACGTCGATGTGAATCCAATCTGCTCCTGCCGCTTCGACAGCTTGAACTTCCTCTCCTAGCCTTGCAAAGTTGGCCGATAATATGGAAGGGGCAATAATCGTCATAATTGTTAGTACCTCCGTTTTTTCTCTCTCATCTCCGTCAAAAACAGCAAGTAGTGGTCATGCCTGCTTTTTTCTATTTTCCCGCTCTCAACCGCAGCAAGCACGGCGCAGCCTGGTTCGCTTACATGCGTGCACCCACGGAATTTACAATCGGGAGACAGCTCGCGCATTTCTACAAAACAATAACCTAAATCTTCGATTCCCAGCTCCTGAAAGTCCAGCTGGCTGAAACCTGGTGTATCAGCGACTAAGCCGCCTCCAATTTCAATAAGCTCCACATGCCTCGTTGTATGCTTGCCTCGTCCAAGACGATTGCTGATTTCATTTGTCTCCAGCTTAAGACCAGGAACAATCGCATTAAGCAGTGATGACTTGCCTACGCCTGATTGTCCGGCAAATACAGCCATATGGCCTTTCAGCTTTTCTTGAAATGGAGCAATGCCTTCTCCCAAACGAGAGCTTGTCCCGAACACTTCATATCCAAGTGCTCTGTATATACGATTAACGGAGGCAGCCGCAGCTTGCGCCTCCTCCGTTTCCAAACCGTCTTTCTCTAAGTCCTGCTTGCTTAAGCATAATACTGCTGGTATGCCAGCATGCTCGATATGCACAAGGAACTTATCCAGCAATTGCAAATTGAGAGCAGGCTCTGTAACCGAAAACACAAGAATCGCAAGATCGATATTCGCAACTGGCGGTCGAATAAGCTCTGATGTACGAGGCAGCAGCTCCTCGACGGTTCCTTCACCGTTCTCCGTCAAGCTATACATCACTGCATCGCCTACAAGCGGCGTTAAGCCCTTATTCTTAAAGACGCCTCTAGCGCGGCATTGGACTGTTGCCGAGTCCGACGCCGCATTCTCCGCTCTTACGTAGTAATAACCGCTGAGCGCTTTTACTATCGTGCCTTTGAGATGACCCTCTTTGCTATTATGGCTGTTGCTGCTCTTGCTGCTGCTCTTCTTCAATTGGCTCATCATTGTTTTGGGTAACCTCCGTTTGTGTCGGCGCTTCTGTTTCCTTCACTTCATTACCCGGAATAGTCAAATTGGATGAATTCGTGCCATTGACTATTTCTTTGTACGTAATTGTTTTGATATCAATAAACTGATTGTCTCGGAATACCGTTACTCTGGCTTCCGTATCCGGTGAGACAAGAACGGTAACTACGAAGGTTTCCATTCCTGTAATTTTACGTTTCTCTGATACAATATTTTCACCGCGTGCATCGGAGTATTCAATTCGAACTTCACTTGCTTTGCCTGCTTCCGCCGGTGAAATCATAATATTAAACTTATGCTCTTTCGCATCGGCTGGCGGCCCTGAGCTGACAGTGATTGTAATTTTTTCCCCTTTGGTTACTTTCTCATTAGGTTGGAATGGACTTTGGCTAATGACATGATCCTTCTCATGCAAATAACTCGGAGCATACAAAATATCAGCTTTGTCTAATGTAAGCTCGTATGCTTTGATCAAATCCTTGGCTACGTCAAGCGGCTTGTTAATTAAGTTAGGCATCTCAACGGTCTCGCGGCCTTTGCTGACTACGAATTTAAATTCAACCGATTCAGGATTGTAGGATTCACCCGGTTTTGGCGACTGCTGAATGATCGTATCTGGAGCTTCCTCACTGAAAACAGGATCTTCAATAACGATTTGATCCTCTGTTATCCCAAGTGCAATAAGCTCATCAATAGCGGTCTGCAGCGCTTTCCCAACATAATTATCAATTTCCTCTAGCTCAGGTCCGTCACTCACCGTTAATTGAATAAGGGAGCCTTCCTTCACTCGCATATTCATCTTTGATTGACTTATAACCTGATCCTTCGGAATTTCCTTGTTATGCTCGCGAATGGTTGGATCCTCTATCTTAAGCCCCGCGCCCTCAATCATTTGACGCGCTTCAATTTCGGTTTTGCCTACGACAGTAGGCACGTCTACTTCTGCAACATCAAGCACCCCAAGAAGTTTGATGAAGCCAAATATAATAATCGCCAGTATGAGCAGTGTAACACCTACGACAGTAAGCGGTTTTTTCCAGCTCTTGGACTTTGGCTGCAATTCAACTTCTTTTTGCTGCTCATCATTTGCCGAGCTGACAGGCCGCGCGATCTCTTGTGTTGTTTCTGCTGGCCGAATATCGCCGCGAATAGCAGGCATCACTCGCGTCTCTTCCAAATCATTAACATGTGCGAATGTGATTTTGGGTTCCTTCAACCGATCGGGACGAAGGCAGGTATCCAAATCCAGCAGCATTTCATGTGCTGAATTATAACGTTCACTTGGATTTTTACGCATCGCTTTGAGAATAACATTCTCAACGCTTTGCGGAATATGCGGATTAACGATTCGCGGCTCCTCGAAATTTTCTTGCAAATGCTTCAAAGCTACGCTGATTGGGCTCTCGCCAAGAAACGGCAGCTTAGCTGTCAGCATTTGATAGAGCACGATGCCAAGCGAATATAAGTCAGACTTTTCTCCGGTATTGATTCCTTTGGCATGCTCAGGGGAAAAATAGTGAACCGATCCGATAACCGAGCCTGTCTGTGTAATCGTGGATGAAGTAACCGCCCTTGCGATACCAAAATCCGTAACCTTTACACGACCATTTTTGCCAATTAATATATTATGCGGCTTAATATCACGATGAATAATGTGATTTTGATGCGCGTGATCAAGCGCATCTGCAATTTGCATAGCAATGCGCACCGCTTCATCTGGCTGCAACGGCGCTCGTTCTTGTATAATTTCATTCAAATTATGGCCTTCAATATATTCCATAACGATATAATGCGTATCTTCTTCTTGTCCTACATCATAAATGCTGACGACATTCGGATGAGATAGCGCAGCTGCTGACTGTGCTTCACGACGGAATCGGCGAATAAATTCTTCATCATGCACAAATTGCTGCCGCAGCACCTTCACTGCGACTTTTCTATTTAGCAGCACATCATGCGCTTTATACACAAGCGCCATCCCGCCGCCGCCTATGCGAGTCAATATTTCATAACGTCCGCCTAAATCCTGTCCAATCATCCTTGTCACCCCTCTCGATTCGTGCCAGCTGCTTCTTGGAGAAGTACGACAGTTATATTGTCGTCCCCGCCTGCTTGCAGCGCAAGCGAAATGAGATGATCAGCTTTTGCATCCAGCTCAAGTTGATCCGTCGTGACCGTTTGCAGCATTTCCTGATCGCTCACCATATTTGATAATCCATCGCTGCACAGCAGCAGCACGTCCTGTGCGGACCATTCTACCGCTTGAACATCGATTTCAACTTGAGAATCCGTACCAACTGCACGAGTCAGTACGTTGCGCCTTGGGTGGTGAGCAGCCTCCTCTGCGCTAAGCTGGCCAGACTTGACCAATTCATTCACAAGTGTATGATCATTCGTTAATTGTGTAATGACGCCCTCGGTAATCTTGTAAGCGCGACTGTCTCCCACATGGCCAATAATAGCGTTGTCCTGTTTCACTAAAGCGGCCACGATCGTAGTACCCATATTCCGATACTGCTCGTTCTGGGAAGCAAGCTCAAAGACAGCGTCATTCGCCTGCGAAATCGCTTGTCTTATGAGCATTTTTCCTTCTTGCAGAGACAAGTCCTCTTTAGCGGCGCTTTTCTCCAGCATGCTTCGGAAAGCGTCAACTGCCCTTTGGCTTGCAACGTCTCCAGCCTGATGGCCGCCCATGCCATCAGCTACGATGGCAAGCGTTACTCCATTATTCAGTTGACTTACCCATGATTGGTCTTCATTGACATGACGAACCCGTCCAATATCACTGCGGTTTGCCGTTAACAATCAATCATCACCTCGCCTGAGACTCCATATGTTTTGCTCTTAATTGGCCGCATGCAGCTGCAATGTCATGCCCTTGTTCCCTGCGGATCGTTACACTCACTTTATTTTTCTCAAGTACACGCTGGAATTCAAAGATGTCCTCGCGCGGAGTCCGAACATAATTGCGTTCAGGAACATGGTTTACAGGAATCAAGTTAACATGGCACAACATTCCTTGCAGCACATCTGCCAGCTCCTGCGCATGCTCAGCTTGATCATTAACACCGCCGATCAAGGCGTATTCAAATGTTATTCTCCGGCCAGTCTTCGCAATATAGTTATGGCAAGCTGCCATTACATCAGCAAAAGGAAAACGACGGTTAACCGGCATGAGCTTTGAGCGAAGCGCATCATTTGGCGCATGGATCGATAGCGCCAAGTTGATTTGTGTATTCTCCTCGGCAAACTTGTACATGCTCGGCACGATGCCGCTAGTCGAAACCGTAATGTGGCGCTGACCGATGTTAAGGCCTTTCTCGTGGATCATAATACGCAAGAAAGCCATCGTTGCATCATAGTTCTCGAACGGCTCCCCAGAACCCATAATAACGATGCTAGATACGCGTTCTCCGGTAGCATCAAGCATCATCTGAGCTGTAACAACCTGCGCTACGATCTCGCCCGCAGTCAAGTTGCGTTTCAAGCCGCCAAGCGTCGAAGCACAAAACGTACAGCCGATTCGGCAGCCGACCTGTGTCGTTACACAAATACTGTTGCCGTAGTTATGGCGCATAATAACAGTCTCAATCGCGTGGGCATCATGGAGTCCGAATAGAAACTTCACGGTTCCGTCCTTTGATTCAAACTTTGTAATCTCATTAAGCGTAATAATTTGGAAGTTCTCCTCCAGCTTATCGCGAAGGGCTTTCGATAGGTTGGACATATCTTCAAAGCTCTTTACCCGCTTCACATATAACCAATCAAACAGCTGTCCGCCGCGAAATGCCGGCTCACCATTATCTGTCATCCATTGTTGAAGCTGTTCGAGCGTGTAGTCATATATGCATGGTTTCATTTCATCACACCTGTACCTTTATAGTAGGACGGCTCATAGAAGCTGAACACCGCCATCGATTTATTTTACCACAAACGCCCATGTTCAGCCATAAGCAGCGATTATGGACGCTTTACCATCCTTGCTATGAAAAATCCGTCACTGTCAAAATGCTGCGGAAGCAACTGAGCTTGACCATTAAAATGCTCATCGATGGCTCCAGCTTTCATCAGCTGATCGACAATAGCCTCTGGCCAATTGCGATCCAATTCAAATTCAGGATGCTCCTGCAGAAACCGAGCTACTTGCTGCTCATTTTCTTCCTTCTCTATCGTACATGTACTATAAACAAGCACACCGCCAGGGCGCACTAAATCACATACTGAATGCAATAAACGCTGTTGAATGGCAGCGATATCCGATACATCACCTGCGGTTTTGGTCCATTTGATTTCCGGCTTGCGTCTAATAACGCCGAATCCAGAGCATGGTGCGTCAAGCAGCACGGCATCCATCGATTGCGGTTTGAAGCGCTCGCCTAATTTGAGAGCATCTTCGGTAATCGCTTCAACATTGCGCAGCTTCAAGCGCTCGGTTTGCGTCACGATTAAATCACGTTTATGCGCATGCAAATCATTCGCCCACACCTTGCCTTTGCCGCCCATCAGTTCTGCCAAATGCGCGCTCTTTCCACCTGGTGCCGCGCAGCAATCCAGCACTTGCATGCCGGCTTTTGGCGCTACAACTTCAGCTACCAGCATGGAGCTTTCATCCTGTACCGACCATACTCCCTCGCGGAATCCGTCAGTATCGGCCAGATTGCCTCCGCGATTAATCGTAATACCTGCAGGAGCAATGACAGAAGGCTCAGCTTCATATCCAGCTGCTTTTAGAAGCTCGATCGCCTCTTCACGATTGCCTCTTAGCGTATTAGCGCGAACGCTTGTATGCGGATGCTCATTGCCCGCTGCGCAAATAGCTTCTGCCTGCTCATAACCGTATGCCTTAGCCCAGCGGCTTACTAGCCATTCTGGATAGGAATGCCGCAGCGCAATTTGCATAATTGGATCTTTATGTTTAATTTCAGATGGCTGCAGCTCAGCTCGTCCGCGATCGATACTGCGGAGCACGCCGTTAACCATACCTGAAATACCGGAATGTCCGCGTTTCTTTGCAATCGTAACCGCTTCATTCACAGCAGCATGTGCCGGAATGCGATCTAAGTACAATAGCTGATAAGCACTCATTCGAAGCAGCTGATGCACCCAAGGCTCAAGCTTATTCAGCCCTTTGGATACAAAGCGGCTAAGCCAGTAATCAAGCGTCACTTGTCGCTGAATCGTGCCGTAAACAAGCTCGGTAACAAGCCCGGCGTCCGCTCGCTGCAAACCTGCATCCTGCAATGTGCGATTAAGCTGCAAATTGCTGTATGCACCGGTTTGTGCGACCTTTACTAATGTATCCATTGCCAGCTCACGCGGAGATTTCACCTTGCGCGGCCCCGGCTGCTGTTGTCCATTTTGAGCAGACTGCCCGCCGGCAGCAGGTCGTTTATGACCTGCTTTCGCTCCGGATTTTCCTTTTGCCCGGTTGCTGCTATTGCGATTTGGACTTGGTTTTTGTGTACTTTCCGTCATGCTGCTCCACCATCTCCTAATCGTGTGCCCGCTTCTAATCGTGCACCCTTAAGCCAATCTGCTGCGGTCATCGTTCTTTTTCCAGCGGGCTGAATTTCTTTCAGCACTAGTACGCCTTCACCCGTTTGAACATGAATGCCGCTGCTGTCTGCTGCAACTACGGTCCCTGGCTCAGCAGCAGCATTAGCCGCTGTGGCTGCCGAAGGCACTCCGCAATTCCACACTTTGAACACTTCTCCGTTTAAGTACGTAAAGGCGCCGGCCATTGGCGACAAACCTCGCACCTGATTAAAGATGGCACGCGCAGGTCTTGTCCAATCAATTCGTTCATCATCGCGGGTCAAATTCGGTGCATAGGTTGCTTGCTCATGCTGCTGCGGCTCGGCTTTTACTTCTCCCGCAACGATAGCAGGAAGCGTCTTGCCGAGCAGCTCAGCACCTGCGATGCTCAGCTTCTCAAACATCGTGCCCGATGTATCCTCATCGGTAATTGGAAGCTCCACGACGCTAATCATATCGCCGGTGTCCAGTCCTTCTGCCATATACATAATCGTCACGCCAGTTGAACTCTCGCCATTTATGATCGACCGCTGTATAGGTGCGCCGCCGCGATATTTCGGCAGCAGCGAGCCATGCACGTTGATACATCCAAGTCGAGGGATTTCCAGCAGCGCCTTAGGCAATATTTGGCCGTAGGCTGCCGTTACGATAAGATCCGGCTGCATCTCAGCAACCATTGCAACCGCCTCCGCACTTCGCATGCGCTCAGGCTGGAGCACTGGCAGTCCAAGCGACAACGCCGCTTCCTTTACAGGCGGCGGCGTCAGCGTTTTTTTGCGGCCCTTCGGCCGATCAGGCTGTGTAACAACAGCGACAACATTATATTGCTGCTCAAGGAGCAGCTTCAAAGAGGGAACGGCAAATTCTGGCGTCCCCATAAATACGATACGCATGAAGCTATTCGCCGCCTTTTCTAGCTCTTTCCGAAATGTCGTAGATGCTCTCCGCCAAATCGGTAAACAAAATGCCGTTCAAATGATCAACTTCATGCTGGAACGCGCGAGCGAAGTAACCAGATGCTTGAACGGTAAACGTCTGTCCGCTGCTGTCTTGTCCGGTTACCACAATGCGATCAGCACGCAGCACGTCGCCATTAAGATTCGGAATGCTAAGGCAGCCCTCAGGACCAAGCTGCTCTCCTTCTTGCTCTACGATGACGGGATTAACCATCTCGACCAAACCATTCTCATCGCCTACATCTACTACAATAACACGCTTCGAAATGCCGATTTGAGGAGCTGCAAGACCTACTCCCTCTGCATCGTACATCGTCTCAGCCATATCTTTTAACAGCTTTTGCAAGTTAGCATTAAATTTCGTTACTTCCTTCGCCACTTCCCGCAATACCGGATCTGGCTCTTTTACAATTATACGGATACTCATAGTATTCCCTTCCTTTACGTTCATTAAAATAGTAATAGCTATTTATAATATAACTTGTGGATCTACGTCAATACTGAATTGCACCTGGCGCTGCGGCGGTCCATCCGTAAACGGGACGAGTGCCTTGCGAACAAGGGCCGATGCATCGATACTCCCACGATATTTTATCACACATTGAAAACGGTAGCGATCTTTCATTCTAGAAATCGGCGAAGCTACTGGCCCAAGCACCTCCAGCGCTCGACCAAAACCGCTGCTGAGCGAAATAAGGACGCCTTCATTTTCCGCTAATTCTCGCAGATCAGAAGCAAACCGTTCACTAATGGAAGATAGCAGCGGCAGCTGCTCATGAGACATCGTAACGAGAATCAGTCTGCAATAAGGCGGATAGCCCATTGCACTGCGATGACGCAGCTCTTCACTCACAAAAGCAGTATAGTCATGCTGCTGAGCGGTTACTACAGCATAATGCTCGGGAGCATAGGTTTGAATGACGACTTCGCCTGGCAAATGATGCCTGCCTGCACGTCCCGCAACCTGTGTAAGCAATTGAAACGTTCGCTCCGCTGCGCGAAAATCAGGCAAATTAAGCGATGTATCGGCAGCAATTACGCCAACTAGAGTAACAAAAGGAAAATCAAGACCTTTCGCTACCATTTGCGTACCGAGCAGTACATCCGCTTTACGCTCGCCAAACTGCTTCAGAAGCTTTTCATGCGAATTCTTTTCTGTAGTTGTATCCACATCCATGCGAATAACACGAATGCCCGGGAACAGCTTTGAGAGCTCTTCCTCAACCCGCTGCGTTCCCGTTCCAAAATAACGAATATGCTCGCTTTGACAAGAAGGACATGTGGTTGGGGCCTGCTCGGCATGCCCGCAATAGTGGCAGCGCAGCGCCCGTGATTTCTGATGATAGGTCAATGAAATATCGCAGTGGGGACAAGCTGCAGTATAGCCGCAAGACCTACACATCACAAATGTTGAGTAACCGCGTCTATTTAGAAGCAGTACGGATTGCTCTCCGCGCTCGAGCCTATCAGCAAGCGAGCTGTGCAGCAAGCGGCTGAACATCGAGCGGTTGCCTTCCTTCAGCTCCTCGCGCATGTCGATAACGGCAACCGGCGGAAGCGGTCTGTCGCCTACACGGCTAGGCATTGGCAGCAATGCCGGCTCGCGGCCTTCGTCACGGGCAGACAGCGGCCGGCTAGCCGCTGCAAAGGATTCCAGCGATGGCGTTGCCGAACCGAGAACGACTGCCGCTCCATGCTGCTTCGCTCTTCTGACCGCCACATCGCGAGCATGATACTTCGGACTTTCCTCCTGTTTATAGGAGGATTCATGTTCTTCATCAATTATAATAAGCCCAATTCGTTCAAATGGTGCAAAAATAGCGGAACGTGCGCCAATGGCTACCTGAACTTGGCGGCTGCGAATTTTTCGCCACTCATCGTATCGCTCGCCATTCGAAAGCCGGCTATGCAGCACAGCAACTGCGTCGCCAAACCGTCCTTTAAACCGCTCAACCATTTGGGGAGTCAGCGAAATTTCAGGAACGAGTACAATGGCCTGCTTCTCCTGCTCCAAGCAAAATTGAATCGACTGCAAATAAACTTCCGTTTTCCCGCTTCCCGTTACGCCATGCAGCAGCATCGTCTGAGGCTCGCCCGCATCAACAGCTCTAACGATACGGTCATAAACATCTTTCTGGCCTTCTGTCAGCTCTAGCGGAGTCGTACGTTCAAATTCTCTACCCGCGTAAGGATCGCGCTGCTGCTCTACCTCTCTAAGCTCAAGCAGTCCTTTCTCTGCGAGTGAACGAACACTTGCCGCAGAGCCCCCTGCCAAAGTGAGCAGCTGCTGCAGCGCCAGTGGTCCGCCATGCTCCAGCATAAAGGCAAGAACTTCACGCTGCTTAGCCGCACGAGAAGGCAAGGCTTCCATCTGTTCGCGTACAGCCTCCACATTATCTGGCACATATACGGTCAGCACCTTGCGTACAGCAAGTCGATCGCGAATTGAAGTTTGTTCGACCAGCACACCTTCGCGAAGAGCAGCCTTGACGGCCTTTGCATGCTCAGGAAAACGCTCCTGCAGCACTTCAAGTTTAACAAGCTGTCCACTGCCACCTAGCCACTCCAGCATAGCTGGCGGCAGATCCACTATTGCAGCTTCTTCGTCTTGAATGCCAACCAGCCGTTCTGCCTTTCCCTTCAAGGCTGCCGGAATCATAGCCTGAAGCGCTGTCGTCCATGAGCAACAATATTTATCGCTCATCCATTTCGCAAGTTCAATAAGATCCGGCAATAAAGGCGGAACATGATCGAGCAGCTCTGAAATCGATTTTAATCGATTTATAGCAACATCTGTCGTCTCCGATAATTCCGTGACAAATCCTTGCAGGACGCGGCCGCCAAAAGGAACGCCAACGCGGCTGCCGACCTCAATCCAATCTTCAAAGGCTGCAGGCACTTCATAGTCAAACGGCCGATCCGTCTGGCGGCTCGGCACATCAACAATTACTTTAGCAATCATTAGCCGTTCCCTCCAGAAGACACTAGCCGCCCTGCAATCAACTCCAGCAAGCGATTCGCAACCTCACGCTTAGACAATAGCGGCATCTTCTCCACAAGTCCTTCTGCGCCATATACTTGCACAATATTGGTATCTCCGTTAAAGCCTGCTCCGTCCTTGCTTACATCATTAGCAACGATGAGGTCGCAATGCTTGCGGCGCAGCTTGTCCATCGCATAATGCTCGATCTGCTCCGTTTCTGCCGCAAAACCAACAAGAAACTGCTTCTGCTTGCGCTGTCCCAATGTCTCCAAAATATCCGTTGTACGCTCTAGCTCGAGTACGAGCTTCTCGCCTTTTTTCTTCATCTTCTGATCGCTCACATGTGCCGCTCGATAATCGGCTACCGCTGCCGATTTCACGACAATATCCATATCGTCATAGATGCTCGTAACAGCTTCAAGCATTTGCTGCGCGGACTCCACATGAATGACCTTCACACCTGCAGGAGGCTCTGCTGAGGTACGGCCCGCAACTAAAGTTACATCAGCGCCCATCATCAGCCCCGCCTCAGCAATTGCAAAGCCCATCTTGCCTGACGAGTCATTGGTCAAATATCTTACTGGGTCCAGTCGCTCAATCGTTCCACCCGCGGTAACAAGCAATTTTTTCCCTTTTAGCTTTCCGTTTTTGCTAAACCACGAGTCGATTGCAGCTACGATATCTTCCGGTTCAGCAAGGCGTCCTTTGGCAACATAGCCGCATGCGAGCTGCCCGGTGCCAGGCTCAACAAACATCACGCCGCGCGACGCCAGCAGCTCCAAATTATGGACAACGGCTGGATGCTCATACATATGTACATTCATCGCTGGCGCTATGAGTACCGGACAAGTAGCAGCAAGCAGCGTTGTGCTAAGCATATCATCAGCGTGACCTCCGGCTAGCTTTGCTATTGCATTAGCAGTAGCCGGAGCAATGACGATTAAATCCGCATGATCTGCCAAATGAATATGAGAAACTACCGCAGGATCTCTCTCATCAAACGTATCGATATATACGGGATTGCGAGATAACGTTTGCAACGTGAGCGGCGTTATAAATTTTGTTGCCGATTCAGTCATGATGACGTTCACATTAACGCCCGCCTGCACCAGCTTGCTGCAAAGCGCTGCGCCTTTATAGGCTGCAATTCCGCCTGTGATGCCGAGTATAATTGTTTTTCCTTTTAGCATGGTGTATCTCCCGTCAAGCGTAAACAGCAAAACTCATCCTTTGGCGGCAATAGCCCGTTTCATGATGAAATATAAACTGCTTTCACAATATGTTAACATCAAATTTTATGTTTCAAATGCAAACGGCAGAAGCCGCCCAATGGCAGATAAGCTCGTTACGCGATAAAATGATAAGCCGCATAATAAGTATCTAGCTTATCATGTTATATTATTTGAAATGTGTAACTTTATTTGTCAATGATAATTRCGAATTGTGCTACCAATCCTTGCGTTCCCTTAAGCTTGTAATTTGGGCAACATGATGTTTGCCATGCCAAGCTACAAATCCAAGAAAATAAGCTAATCCAATTTGACTGCCCTTCTCTGGATGATAGAACATTTTTTCGAAATCTGAAGCATTCATTGAACGAAGCAGCAATACCCAGCGTGCATAAATACCCTCTACAATCGCTAAGCTGATATCTGTCGATGCTTGCAGGCTGTCAGCGGTTTCTGCCCAGCGTTCCCCGTTAAAGGGCTTAATCGTCGGATTGAACTCCGTCAGGGCTAGCTTGAATCGTGTGAAACTATTCATCGATGCATCTGCCAAATGATGAACGACCTGGCGCAAGCTCCATCCGCCGCTTCGATAAGACGTATTCAACATGTCTTCATCCAAATCTGCCAAAGCTGCTCTTAGCTGTCCTGGGAGCTTCTCAATCTCTACAATCCATTGTTCACGCTGCTTAACCGTCATTCCCTCGAACGAGTACCTGCCAATTGGATAACGTAATTTGTCCATTCCGTTCCCTCCTGTTCATTCGTCCTGCACCTGCAAACACTGCTTCTATCATATCATATGCGGCAGAAAATTCTAAGTAATCCATTCACATTTCAAGCTGTAATTTATGTTTTATTTCCCTTGATTAAGCGCTGCTTTTCTTAACTGATGAGCAAGCTTGTACAGCTCGGCAATATCATATCTGCCTATTTGCTCGAACCTACCTACTGCCTCATCAATATCCACGACATCAACGGCAATGACTTGCTCGCCGTCTGGCGGATTAAGCGGTGCCTCCACCAGATTAACCTCGCCATAGCCGACTAGCCGCACAAAATGCGGATGCGGAATATGCGGCCTATATGGCTCAGCAGCAAACGAGCGGCATTGAAAGCAGCCAAACAACGTATAAGAAACCAATTCTGCACCAAGTTCTTCTTTCACTTCACGAACAAGGGCGTCCATATGGTGCTCGTTAGGCTCTAAAGTCCCTCCGGCAAGTTCCCATCTTCCGTCATCTAGCTTCATTACTACATATTGGTCGCCAACCGTAGGTATGATGCTAATATTGCTAACAGATTTTTCTGCCACTTCGTAATCAAGAGAGAAACAGTTTTCAACCAAACCCCATACTATACCTTTAGATAATGTTGGAAAAGATTGCAGGCTTATATTCATTTTGATGTACGTCCTTATCGACTATTATTGGTTATTCAYCATTTTCAGAAATTCRAAGATTCCAACTGACATGCCAATCCCTACAAGCACAATAAGAAAGCCAATAACATAGTTCATCCATCCTGAGCGTTTGCGTCTTGGCTTAGCAACGAGCCGCTTGACCTGTTGATCGAGCTTGTCTAATGTCTCTTTTATTTCGCGGAGTTCCTGTTCATCTGCCATCATTCTCGCACTCACAGCCTCTCTTTGAAACGATATGGCCTGCTCAAACTCGCTTATCAACAATATGTTTGTTCTCTTTGATTTCTTTCCTCAGCATTTGGATCTCTGTATTAAGCATTTCCACTTGCTTGGTCAATTTAGACGAGTTTATTGAATCTCGGATAATAAATGACAATAGAAACAAGAAAACAACCATAATTATAATCGTAAAAAGAATGGGATCCACAGGATTGCTCCTTTCAAAAATTGTGAGCATTAAAAAAGAAAAAGGAGTGTAATACTGTCTCCAGTATACACTCCGCTGTTCTGTTTACTATAATAAAACAGATCTTAATCCTCTTTTGTTGCTAGGTTTTCCACTTGGAGAATGTCACCGTAAATTTCTTCTAGCGCCACACCAACATACTTGCGGGAGCGCGGGTTTTTAAGCTCCGACTTGTCTCCGTTGCGAAGCATGCGTGCGCGTCTTGAAGCTGCTACGACAAGCGTGTATTTACTGTCAACTTTTTTCACCATTTCATCAATGGACGGATATAACATCGTTCATTCTCCTCACTCATGCTTTCTCAATTGCGGCAACCATTCCCGAAACGTAAGGTAAATATCTTTCTCTGCGGCAATGCTCTGCAATCATGATGCTGCGAATACGATCGCATGCAGCATCTATCTCATCATTCAATACCGCATAGTCGTAGTGACCGAGCAAATTCATTTCTTCAACGGCCACAGACATGCGATTATTGATCGTATCCAATGTTTCAGTACCACGTCCGGTAATTCGCTGCTTCAGCTCATCCAAAGATGGTGGCAACAGAAATACAAAAATACCTTCGGGAAACTTTTGTTTCACCTTAAGCGCTCCCTGTACCTCGATCTCCAAAATAACATCCTTGCCGCTTTCTAAGGTGCGTTCAACGAAATCACGCGGTGTACCGTAGTAATTACCAACATATTCAGCATGCTCCAAAAGTGCGTCACGCGCAATCATATCTTGGAACTGCTCTCTGCTTTTGAAAAAATAATTCACGCCATCCACTTCACCCTGACGCGGTAGCCTGGTCGTCGCCGACACAGAATAAACCAGCTCAGGAACCTTGTTGCGAAGAACCGAACAAACCGTTCCTTTGCCAACCCCTGAAGGGCCGGACAATACAATTAACAATCCCTTATCCATATTACTCCCCGTACTATTCGTCGTTATCGTCGTCCTTAGTGGATAATCGGTGCGCAACTGTTTCTGGCTGAACCGCCGATAAAATCACATGATCACTATCCGTAATAATTACAGCCCGTGTGCGACGACCATATGTAGCATCGATAAGCATATGTCGGTCACGCGCTTCTTGAATGATCCTTTTAATCGGAGCCGATTCAGGGCTTACGATTGATATAATGCGATTTGCAGATACAATATTACCAAATCCGATATTAATAAGTTTAATAGCCAAGCCTCGTTCCTCCTCCGCCTACGGTCTTCCCTTGTGCATCTGTCTACAAATGTTCAAATACCTTTTATATTTTATAAATGTGAATACGACAAGTTCGCGTTCTTGCCAAATACCGACAGAACTACTGCACTATTGTTGACGAAAAAAGTGTCGGACATACTTCCGTTACAGGCTTTATAAGCCATTATAAACGATTTTAGGCAGCCTGTCCTTACCACGCTGAACATGTGCGGCATCTGTATCCATGATTCATTTTAATTGATTTTTCACGAACGAACAAGCGAAAATGCGAAAACAAGCAAAAAAAGGCTGTTTTCGCATCTATTTTATCGATTTAGTTGTGTACGCTCAGTCTTCTCCCAAACGTATTTGGTAAGCTGAACACCCATATCATAGAACATAAACGGTGTGATTAAATATATGCCATTAAAATGCGGCAAAGCAACGTCGAGCAGCTCCTTTGCAATTTGCACGCCTTCCGCTCGGCCCGCTTCCCCTTCAAGACCCGCCATGCGCTGGCGAACCTCATCAGATAGCTGGATACCAGGCACCTCGTTATGCAAATATTCGGCATTCCGTCCGCTGGCCAGCGGCATAATTCCGATAAATACAGGTACTGACAAATGCTTCGTTGATTCTGCGATTCTCTCAATTAAGCTTGGGTCATAGACAGGCTGTGTCATAATGTAATCTGCACCCGAAGTAATTTTACGCTCAAGCCGTTGGACCGCTTTGTCTAAATGCTTCACATTAGGATTAAATGCGGCGCCTACAACAAACTTCGCTTTTTGCTTAAGCGGCTTGCCTGAGAAGGCTGTTCCATCATTCAACTGCTTAATCATACGAATCATCTCGAAGGAAGTAAGGTCATAAACGGAGCTCGAATCCGGCAAATCGCCAAATCGGGCAGGATCTCCAGTTACAGCGAGCACATGATCGATATCGAGTGCATCAAGACCCATCATATGTGACTGCGTACCAATCAAGTTGCGATCTCGGCAAGCGATATGCACGAGCGGACGAATGCCTACTTTCTCCTGGACAAGCGCTGCTAGTGCAATGTTGCTCATTCGCGTAACAGCTAGTGAGTTGTCAGCCATCGTAACCGCATCCGCCTTTGCTTCCTTCAACGCAGCAGCACCAGCCATAAATTTGCGAATATCCAAATCACGCGGCGGGTCAAGCTCAACAATAACGGTGTGGCGCTTCTGAACCAAATCTACAATGTTAGGCTCCTGCACCGTTTGTTTCAATGGCGCAGCATCTGCTGTATCAGCTGATTTCTCAACTGGCTTTACAACAATTCTCTCTGCTGCAGCCGAATGAACAGCTGCTTGTCCGAGTTGTGGAACGTAGCCATCTAGCGCCTCGGCAATTGCCTTAATGTGCTCAGGAGTCGTACCGCAGCAGCCGCCAATCAAGCGCGCGCCGCGATCTGCAAAGCGCAAAGCTGTTTCTGCAAAATATTCAGGTCCTGCGGGATACGTATATTTGCCATCAATATAGTCGGGTATACCTGCGTTCGGATATACCGATAATGGCAAGCCAACTGGCCCCGTTATCGAGTCGATCGCTCTCATAATCCCATTCGGGCCGCTGCGGCAATTAAATCCAACCATATCAGCGCCCTCTTCTTGCAGCAAATCGAAGGCTCCCTTCATGCCATTCCCGTCCTGCGTGCGGCCAACATCCTCGACTGCAAACTGGCAAATAACTGGAACATTTGACGCTGCTCTAGCAATCTTAAGGGCAAGCAGCATTTCATCAAGATCATAGAAGGTTTCCAGCAAAAGACCATCCACGCCCTCATCAAGCAGCGCATGCATTTGCCGCTGATAGGCTTCAATTACTTTAGCTGTTCGTAAATTTTTCAGCTTGCCGTCTCGAATGGAGCCAACCGCGCCTACAACATAAGCATCATTGCCAATCGCTGCACGAGCTGCACGTACACCAGCACGGTTAATTGCATCCATTTCGTCTTCTAAGCCATATTTCGAGAGCTTCTCAAGATTGGCTGAGAACGTGTTTGTCTCAATTACGCGTGCGCCGGCTTCATAGTAGCGACGGTGAATATTCTCGATTACATCGGGACGGTTCGTATTGATTTCCTCATAAGAAACGCCGACAGGGAACCCCATCTGATATAGATAGGTTCCCATCGCGCCGTCCCCGGTTAAGATACGCTGCTGGAGCGCTTCCCTCAAATCCGGTTTCATTATATTCATACCACCCATCTTACTTTGCTCTTAAAACTCGCCGCAGAATGATACTGCAGCTGGTCCAGACATATATACATGATTATCGGATTCATTCCACTCAATCAATAGGTCGCCGCCTTTGAGTGAAACCGTTGCTGTCCGATCTGTTGCGCCAGTGAGTACAGAAGCAACTACAGTTGCGCAAGCGCCTGTACCGCAAGCTAGCGTTGGTCCTGCACCGCGCTCCCAGACGCGCATATCGGTATGCGTACGGGAGTTCACCGTAACGAACTCAACATTTATTTTGCGTGGAAATAACGGATGTGTCTCAAGTTTGGGACCCCAAGTGCCTAGATCAAAATTCACAGCATCATCAACATAGATGACACAATGAGGGTTGCCCATCGATACAGCTGTAAAACGGAATTCACGACCGTCCACCTCTATCGGATGTTCAACGACTTGCTCCGCATCGATTGTTGTTGGTACGCGTTGGCCATTTAGAATCGGCTCTCCCATATCTACGCGCACAGATGACACTTTGCCATCTTGAACGGTGAGCTGCACTTTTTGAGCGCCTGCGCCAAGTGTTTCGATTGTAATCTCTTCTTTATCGGTTAAGCCATTATCATACACATATTTAGCGACGCAGCGAATGGCGTTGCCGCATTGCTCAGCTTCTGAGCCATCAGAATTAATAATGCGCATACGGAAATCCGCGATTTCTGAAGGCAAAATATAAACGAGACCATCTGCCCCGATTCCAAAAAACCGGTTGCAAAGCTGTATCGCTAATTCCGCAACATTTTCTGGAAGCTGCTGCTCGCCTGCAATCACCACAAAGTCATTTCCCAAACCGTTCATTTTTGTAAAATTCATCTGAATGCCCTCTCCTTGCTACATCTCTAGGTATGATAAAACTATGATTAATTGCTAATAGCATACCGCAAAGCAAGGAGAAAGGCTATTCATAATTTGTATCAAGATTTGTATTTTTTCGTTATCTTGCCGCGGTTTGAGGGCCTAACGGCCATTTCGTTTTACCTTTATTTTTCTTGGAAGTGCCGAATACACTGCCAATTCCCATTAAGAAAGTAGGAATTCCCGCAGCTACAAAGACGAGACACCATTCACGGAAGTTAAGTGGAACGGTTTTGAAGATAGGCTGCAATGCATCGATATAAAGCACTCCGACCATCAACACTAGCGAAGACAATACGGCAAGCACCAAATATTTATTTTGGAACGGATTACGGTGAAAAATGGAACGCGAGCTTCGGCAGTCAAATACATGGATGAGCTGTGCCATAACGAGAGTAGCGAAAGCTACCGTTTGCGCCTTCATCAGGTGAGCAGCATTGTTTGGACCGTCTTGAAGCGTAATCCAGAAAGCGCCAAGCGTACATACACCTATCAGAATGCCTCGGCTTATAATTTTCCAGCCCAGCCTGCGGGAGAAGATGCTCTCCTTTGCCGAACGAGGCTTTTGCTGCATTAAATCCTTTTCTGCCTGATCTACGCCAAGCGCCATTGCCGGCAGCCCGTCCGTGACCAGATTGACCCACAAAATTTGAATCGGAACGAGCGGAAGCGGCAATCCTGCCATCATCGCAAGAAACATGACGAGTATCTCACCAACGTTTGATGCTAATAAATAACGGATAAATTTTCGGATATTTTCATATATGCCTCTTCCTTCTTCTATAGCAGCTACAATTGTCGAGAAGTTGTCATCACTCAGAACGAGCGCGGACGCTTCCTTCGATACATCCGTTCCGGTAATGCCCATCGAAATTCCGATATCCGCTGCTTTGATCGCTGGAGCATCATTTACGCCGTCTCCTGTCATCGCAACAACATGTCCTTGGCGCTGCAGCGCTTTGACGATACGCAGTTTATGCTCTGGCGATACACGCGCGTATACATAAATATTGTCTACGAGCCGGTCGAGCTGTTCATCGGACATCGCCTCCAGCTGCTTGCCGCTCATTGCGATGCCTCCGCGCGGCATAATGCCTAGTTGACCTGCAATTGCTTCTGCTGTCAGCTGATGATCTCCAGTAATCATAACGGTTTTAATTCCCGCACGCCTGCAGTTCGTAATCGCTTCTTTCACTTCGCGGCGAGGCGGATCGATCATCCCAGTCAAGCCAACGAATACAAGCTGACTCTCTACGTCTTCTTCGGTCTCACAAGCGTCGGATGCGCGCAAATCCCGGTATGCAAGTCCCAATACACGAAGCGCTGACTGCGCCATAACCTCGCCTGCTTCAGCGCATTTTCGCTTCAGCGTTGCAGTAAACGGAACGACCTTCCCTTCCCAAAGAACATAAGAGCAATGATCCATCAGTAAATCAGGGGCGCCCTTGGTGCAAATAAGCCGCCCGCCTTGGTGCGATACAACAACTGACATCCGTTTGCGCTCCGAGTCAAATGGAAATTCCTTCTCCCGTTTATAAAGCGGCTCCAATGATTTGGCAGAGGAGCCCAGCTTAGCTGAAAGTACAGCAAGCGCACCTTCAGTCGGATCTCCCTTAAGTATCCACTCTTCATGCTGCTCCTTGTTTCTGCGCTTGCCCGTATCTACAGCTTCTACCTTCGACAGCTGTGCGTTATTGCACAAGGCGCTGACTTGAAGGAGACGTTTAATTGATAAATCATGCTTAATGTCAAGCGCATTGCCAGCTTCATAAATTGCACCATTTGGAACGTAGCCCTCACCGCTCACTTCAAGCTGTCTGCCGCCAATCCAGACATGGGTAACCGTCATTTTGTTTTGTGTCAGCGTCCCTGTTTTGTCCGAGCATATAACGGATGCGCAGCCTAATGTTTCAACCGAAGGCAACTTGCGAACGATTGCCTTCCGTTTAATCATCCGCTGAACGCCAAGAGCTAAAGCGATGGTCACGATTGCTGGAAGCCCCTCTGGAATAGCTGCTACCGCCAAGCTAACACCTGCAAGGAACATGCCGTACGCTGGCTGGCCGTGCAAAATACCTGCAATGACTACCATAATCGTCAAGCCGATCGCCACAACGATTAATATTTTGCCTAACTGCTCTAAACGATGCTGCAGCGGCGTTTCCATCGATTCAGTCTGTTGAATAAGTCCAGCTATTTTGCCCATTTCCGTATCCATGCCTGTACGAATGACGACTGCGCGAGCAGTCCCCCTTGTGAGCATCGTTCCCATGAAGCCCATATTGCGCTGATCACCCAAAGGCAAGTCTTCCTCTGCAATCGTTGCAGCGTGCTTACCAACGGGGACAGACTCCCCTGTCAAAGCGGACTCTTCCACATAGCAGCTATTGGCTTCAAGCAGCCGCACATCAGCCGGAATGCGGTCTCCGCTTTCCAAATAAATAAGATCGCCCGCCACAAGCTCCTTCGCTGGAACGGTCAGTAGTTCCCCTCCGCGAATAACCTTGGCTGTCGGAGCGGATAATTCCTTAAGCGCCCGCAATGAGCGCTCGGCTCGAAATTCCTGCACGAATCCAAGTACGGCGTTGAGAGCGATGATCGCAACAATCGTAATTGCATCTAAATATTCGCCCAGCAAGCCAGAAATCAACGTTGCACCCATTAAAACGAGTACCATAAAATCCTTAAATTGATTAAGGAACAACAAAATCGGTGAGACACGCTTGCCCTCAGACAATTCGTTTTTTCCATTTTCTTCTAGACGTTGCGCCGCTGCCGACGTAGTCAGTCCTTGATCTGGGGAGCTGACTAATGCGTCAATCAGCTCAATTGTCCCCATTTGATGCCATTTCATTTGTTCCATGGTTTAACTCCCTCCTGTATTATGCCGAGCCAAGCAGCTAAGTTGTCGGCCCTTCGGACAGCCTTTATAGGGTAAATGTATTCGGACAGCCCTTAAAATATCCCATAAAAGACTTAAGTTTTTGGCTCAACTATGGCATGATAGAGAAAGACTTACAAAGGAAGCGAGGAACAACACCATGGCATTAGACGGCATCGTCACCCATGCAATTACGCAAGACCTACAGCGCTGTGTCGGAGCGCGTATACATAAGATTCACCAGCCTACCAATCATGAGCTTGTTTTCAGCATTCGCGGAGCCGGCATGCAGGGCAAATTGCTCTTGTCCGCCAACCCAACCTATCCAAGGGTGCACTGGACAACCGGTACGTACGTCAACCCTATGGAAGCGCCTATGTTTTGCATGCTGCTTCGGAAGCATTGCGAAGGCGGACTGATTGAATCCGTTCGTCAGGTTGGTCGGGAGCGTATCATTCATATTGAGGTTAAACATCGGGACGAGCTCGGCGATTTATCGAATAAAACGATTGTTGTGGAAATTATGGGGCGTCATAGCAACATTATTTTGATGGACCCTTCAACCGGCCTCATTCACGATGGCATCCATCATGTAACGCCAGCCATAAGCAGTCACCGCATCGTATTGCCAGGCAGCACCTATACCTCTCCGCCTGAGCAAGGCAAACTTGATCCGCTTTCGATTGTGAACAAGCAGCAGTTTTTGGACGCTTTAAGCGATACGGATGAAGCCGCTCCTCTTTACAAAAGACTAGTCGACAAGCTAAGCGGCTTTAGCCCTTTGCTCGCCAAAGAGCTGGTTCATCGGGCAGGTGCAGATGTGCTACCAGAGGCTGAACAAGGTTCTGAGGAAAGCGTAGTGGCGGTTTGGAAGAGCTTCGCAACCTTTATGGAACAAGTAAAGCAAGACATTTATAAACCTACAATTAAAACCAACGCAGATACCGGCAAGTCCTTTTTCTCTGTCACTGAGCTTACGCATATCGATGGAGAAGAAACGGTATTTCCAGACATTAGTGCCTGCCTTGAAGGTTTCTACGGCAATAAGGCTGAACGCGATACCGTTAAGCAGCGTGCTGCTGACCTTATCCGATTCGTTCAAAATGAAAAAGCCAAAAATATTACAAAAATCAAAAAGCTTGAGGATACGCTCGTTGAAGCAAAGGATGCTGAAAAATATCGGGTGCTGGGCGAGCTTCTTACTGCCTATATGCATCAGATGAAGCGCGGCGACACAACGATTGAGCTCGTCAACTTCTACGATGAGGAGCAAGCTGTAATAAAGATTGATCTTGATCCGCATCTCACTCCTTCTGACAACGCTCAGCGTTATTTCCGGCGTTACACGAAGCACAAAAACAGTCTATCCATCGTGGCCGAGCAAATGGAGCTCGCTCGTACAGAAATTCAATATTTTGAAACCTTGCTTCAGCAGGTCGATAACGCCTCGCTTGGCGATATAAGCGAAATTCGTGACGAGCTCGTGGAACAAGGCTATATGAAGGAACGTGGACGCCGCGGTCCAAAGAAGAAAAAAACGCTTAAACCAACCTTGCTTTGTTATACCTCTTCCGAGGGGGTAACGATGTATGTCGGCAAAAACAACACACAAAACGAATACTTGACGAACCGCCTTGCTTCACCTTCTGACACATGGCTGCACACAAAGGATATTCCTGGTTCTCATGTCGTTATAAAAGGCGGAGACTTTGGCAATGCAACACTTGAAGAAGCCGCTATGCTCTCTGCGCATTATAGTCAGGCTCGCGACTCCAGCTCGATTCCAGTAGACTACACAACGATACGTCATGTACGTAAGCCAAGCGGTGCTAAGCCAGGGTTTGTTATCTATGACAATCAGAAAACATTGTTTATTACACCGGACAAGCGACGTATCAAATCGCTGGCATGTCAGCTGAAATAAACAGCTCTAGCGTTACTGCAACATACTCCGTTGCTGCCTGCATTCTCTTAATTTGCAGCATCCGGAAATTTTCATCAAACAAAAGAGAAAAGGGAACTTCCTTGGATAAGAAGTTCCCTTTTGCTGTATTTCAATAAAGCTTCCTGGCCTCGCTTATTCCTCTATCTAATCCTCAGTGCCTAGCTCCTTGTTCAAGTTATCTGACAAGTATTGAATAATTCCATTCTCTGCATCCTGTGCATATTCCCATACCATTGAACCTGCTAGATCTTTTTGCTTGATGTATTTGACCTTTTCTCGCAAAGCTTCCTTGTCTTCATAACTAATGAAGGTACTGCCGTTAAATAGGTAAGCTGCTTTTGCTTGATCGTCAAAATAACGCCTAAATCCATTTTTATCCAAATATTTATCCTCAATATTTCGATAATGAATATTTACTTTCTCGATATCGATTGGCTTACCCTTGGCAAAAAAAACATCTTCATCACTGTTCACATCTGTCCAGCCATATGAATAAGCTGGGATGCCAAGCAGCAGTTTCTTGCTATCAACTCCGTGATCCAGAAAAGCTCGCACGATCTGATCCACGCTTAGAGTCGCTTTATTCCCTTTATCTTTGTAAAGATTAGCATTAAATCCTGTCGTTTCGGACCATCTGCCGGTGAGATCGTAGCTCATGACATTGATGAAGTCGACATACTTTTCCACGGCTTTCACTTCTACATTTTTAAAATACCAATCTTGTGTACCTGCTGCAAAAGTAAGAATATACTTTTTGTTTCCTTTATGCGGCAGCAGGTTTAACTGTTCTCTTAGCTCTCGCATTAAGCTTGTGAAGTTTTTTGTATCCTTTGGACTCGCCTTTACGGTTCCCCATGCGTCAAAAGCCGGAAACTCCCAGTCAATATCGACACCATCGAGATCGAGCTCCTTGACCAAATCAATAATATTTTTCGTAAATACATATCGATTGCCGTCGAGTGAAGCGTCTGAGAAGCCATCTACGCCGTAACCCCCAACGGCAAGAACAAATTTTGTCTTCGGATTATTGGCTTTGAGCTGCATAATGTTTTGTTTGATCTGCTTGTTCCCTTCTTCTTTTTCATGAAAGAACAAACCAGTACCGGAGATTTTGGCGAAGGCAACAAAGGCGATATCTACGCCCTGCTCCGATAATCTTACATCCTTTGGGTCGCGCCATGCTTCGATATATACCGTTGACAACTTCCGATCCTCTGCGTTTACGCTTTGGTAGAAGTAAATGCCCATACCAACAAGAAGCACAGCCACAAGCGCTTTGGTCAAAAAATTTACTTTTAGCGCTTTCGTTCCTTTTCGCGCAGTTATCGTTTTTTTCCCTTTTACCGTCTTCTTCACATTCACCCCGCTACCCCCTTCCGCCGAATAAAATATGCGTTACCCACCGATTCAAATTAAACACTTTGACAACGATATAACTAATCGAGAAAATCGCAACGATATTAAACAAAAGGCTTAATGTCGTCTCAAGGAATGTTGCATCGATAGCCACATCCCTTGAAACCATCGTATCCACCAAGAGATGGATTAAATAAATGCTGAAGCTTGCCGTAGAGACGGAGCCTATTACTTTTTTAACCTTATAATTTGTTTTCCGGCTAATCATCGTATCTTTTTCCTTAAAAAACAGAAACACGCCGACCGCCATTAAGAAGCTTGTAATGGAATAGTTGCCGTAAAACATCTCGTCCAGCACCCCGCCGTATGAGGACACTACATAAGTCAATATTGGGGTTAGGAAAAAGGACAAGATGCCAAGATTAAACAATGTGTGCTTAACAACGGGACGAAGCTCGACATTAAAGAGATAGTAGCCAAGCACAAAATAACCTAAATTGCCCATAAAAAACGGAATATTCATACTAGGTACATATAGGTGCTGATCGGTTAGGCGTAAGAAGATGTCGGATACTAACCGGTACAAGATACTGACGATAAACCATAAGATTAGAAAATATCTCAGATCCTTCTCACTGCATGAGCGTACGAGCTTCCCGATTAGCGGAACGGTCATATAAATGGCAATAATAGCGTACAAAAACCACAAATGAACGTAGTTTCCGTCTGTTACTAATTTCTTGCCAAAATCGAGAATGAACTCGTACGCGCTCATTTGGCTTTTGAGTATGTAATACTCCTTGTAATAGCCATAAATTAATGACCATGTAAGCAAAGGAATGATCAGAGGCAGTATTCTTTTCTTATAAAATCCTTTATAGGACTTCACTTCGATTCTCAAAATCATGGCACCGCTGATCATAAAAAATACTGGAACTGCAAAACGGCAAATTGAGTTGAACACATTGCTGACCCACCATGAGGTTGTCGTAAAATCATTCGTTCGGGTCAGCAGGGATGCAGTAATATGAAGCACGATAACGGCTACTATGGAGAGAATCCTTAATAAATCAATATACATAATTCGATTATTTTGAACATGGGCTGTGTTGCTCATAATGTCCCTCCAATATTATCTCGAACTTGCCACTGTATTTTGGCTAATGGATGCGACGCCCTTGCGTTCGACAAAACCCCATCCTTCATCATTGTCGAAATATTTGAATGTTCCAATGATGTTAATGTAGAGGAGCACAAATCGGTAAGTGAACAATTCCAACTGACTAAATCCGAACATTTTAATATAATCCAACAACGAATAATTACTGCCATATTTTTTGCACAAATAGAGCGATATCACGATTTGAATTGCATTCACTAACATCGTGACAAGGAATAGTACAATCGCTGCCCATATGCCGCTGCCCGATGTAATGGCGTGCGCCATGTGGAAAATCGTCGTAAATGCGGTTAACGTACCAAGTACGAAGCCGTCTATTGCAAAAAACAAGCTGACGCCGATGCTGAAGCTCCGAGATAATTTCGACCAATAAATGAGGATACAATCCACAAACGCTTTCTGCCAACGAATACGCTGCTTGTAGAAGTTTTTCATATTTTCCGGACATTCGGTGTAGCATACCGCCTCCGGCGCGTAGACCAGTCTTTTTTTGAGTTTATTTGCTTTCATGTACTCGTGGATTTTTAAAGTGATGTCGATATCCTCGCCAACCGTGCTTCTGAACCCGTTCACATCAAACATGAGTTCTTTGTAGAAGGCTCCGAATGCGCCTGAGATAACGACGATGGAGTTAAATAGCGATTGTGTTAATTTGCGGACGTAGAAGCTGTGGATATAACTAATGACTTGGCTCTTTATAATGCCTTTTCCTATAAATTTCTCCATAATGACGCCGTCTTGACGTTCTGCGCCTTGTACGATTTTGACGGTTCCCCCAAGGGCAATAATGTCGCTGTCGTGAAAATATTGATTTACGTATTTCAAGGAATTTACTTCAAGCATACTGTCAGCATCAAGCGTAATAACAATTTCGCCATTCGCATAATCGATGCCAGCATTAAGTGAATCGGCTTTGCCGCCATTCATTTTGTCCATGACGTAGATGTTGGGAAATTTGCTTGAACGGTAAAAACCTCTAATTCTTTTATATTTCAGTTTTTGACTAGCCTTTCTGTAATCATTCCGAAGGTCCAATAGTTCTTGCAGCTTGTTAAAGGTTCGATCTTTAGAGCCGTCATTTACGATAATGATCTCATGATTCTGATAATGCAGACCCTGCATCGCATCGATGCAATTTTTGATCGTAAGCTCCTCGTTATACGCAGGAACCAGGACCGATAACGACTTCTCATCAAGCTCGTTATTGAGCTTTCGCACCTTGCTGAAGAACAACGGAATAACCGTATACAGCAGTTGAAAGATGAGAAAAACAACGGTTGTCGCATACAGCATGTACTGAATAACTATCCACTCCTTCATTTAACAATGGCGATTACGAACCATTGCTACGTTTCTTTTTCTAGTTTCAACCTATCTCATCATTATCAGAATTGTAAAATCTCACCAGTTTTCAATAAAACGAATACATCTGCTATTATCTATCGTTTTCTATCATTTCCTTCGGTTTACTTGCTAAAAGCCAAATGTTTAACTTCCAATCATTTGCAGATTTTGTCGAATTAAGGGTGTTTCTAGTGGAATGAACTGATAGTCCATTTTTTTGAAAGCGTATAACCAACCTCCCTAGTGGGTTTTTTCTTTGCAGCTTCTATTAAATAAAAATCGACAAAATCTATAATTTTCACTTTGTAAATGATTTATGAAATTTATGTTTGCTCGTTCTCGTCACAATTTTGTCATATTTATATTTAATTATGGAGTTAAAAACCATATTTATGATTTATTAATTCAAAAATTGCATAACAACTACAAATATCTATACCGCCATTTTCCAGATGCAAAAAATTCGCCCGAAACCGCAAAAAAGAGGCAATCCAAAGGTTATAAGCCCTTAAGATTGCCTCTTTCATTAACAATTCGTTTCATTGCATAGTAAAGCGTTCGCTTCAAGTCCTCAGATTGGTAAAGTCATCATCCTGAAGGCTGAAGCTGCTTTAGCACGCTTGCATTTACGGTACGGCTGCCCACCTCGCCATGAAATACAACGCCTTGACGCGATCCATGGAAATCCGATCCACCTGTAACGATCAGGTTGAAGTCCGCTGCAAGCTGCCCGTATCTTTGCTCTTCTTCCGGTCCATGATCGGAATGGAACACCTCGATGCCCTGCACGCCATAGCGAACCAGTTCTTCGACTAAAGAATCATTGTTGTATAAACCAGGATGTGCAATAACACTTGTGCCTCCCGCTTCTCTAATCCAGTCAATCGCCTCAAATGGAGTCAATCTCGGTGGATTGACATACGCCGCGGCGCCGGCAGCCAAATAACGATCGAAAGCTTCCTTCATATTTTGAACGAAACCCTTTTGAATAAGTGCAGCAGCAATATGCGGGCGACCAATACTTACTTCGGCTGCTTGGAGCTCTTCCTTCGAGCTTTCACCATGAGCCGCAGCGATAACATCATCCATAGACAGCACAACGCCAAGCTCATTTAATTTAGTTATAATCATTTCATTCCGTTGATCTCTTAGCCCGCGCAGACTCGAAAGACGCGATAACCACTTCTCGTCGTCATTATTCGTGTAATAACCGAGAATATGAATATCCGTTCCTTCTGCCACCGTGCTCACCTCAACACCGGGAACCACCGTAATGTTTAATCGTTCGCCTTCAAGCAATGCTTCAGCTACACCAGCCACCGTATCGTGATCTGTAATAGCAATCGCAGCAAGCCCTGCTTCTTTGGCTAGACGAACATTATCCGCGGGGCTTTGCATGCCATCAGAAGCCGTCGTGTGCGTATGCAAATCAGCAAGTCCGTTCATTAGAGCCATTGCTGCAAATCCCTCTCTCTCAAAAAACTTAGAAAAGTAACAGCTGATATCGGCAATATAGCCGATTTTAAGTATATCGAATAAAACTGTCGTTGGAACTTGGAATCCGACACTTTAATCATTCGAATTAAATCAAGCGCAACTTCATGTTTGACAGAGGAAGATGAAATAAAAGATATGCCAAGGCCTGCTTCAACTGCAGATTTGACAGCGCCAGTGCTGCCCAGCTCCATTACGATTTTCATCGATGCAGGATCTATATTTTTTTTCCTCAGCTGCTCCTCCATGACAAGTCTTGTCCCCGAGCCTTGCTCACGCAGAACAAACGGATATTCCATCGCTTCTTCCAATGTAACCGATTCTCGATCGGCTAATGGATGCGATTGCGATACGATCAATCTAAGCTCATCGCTCATTACCGCCTCCATATGCATATCGGGATGATTGACAGGAGCTTCAATTAATCCGAAATTAAGCTGATGATTCAAAATATCCTCCATAATTTGCGATGTATTCATAACTTTCATACTAATCGAAATATGCGGATATTCCTGTCCAAAAGGACCAAGCAAGCGCGGCAAAATATATTCACCTATCGTTAAGCTCGAACCGAGCTGCAATCTTCCCTTAAGCTGCTTCGTGAATGCTGACATCGCCTGATCTGTATCTCGTATAAGATCGATGCTCCTCTGCGCATAAGGCATAAGAGCCCGTCCAGCTTCTGTAAGCTCGATTCGCTTCGTTGATCGCTGAAGCAGCTTCGTGCCAAAATAATCTTCCAGTGACTGCACTTGCATCGTAACGGCTGGCTGAGTCATATGTAATGATTGCGCTGCAGCTGAAAAACTGCCGCGTTCCGCAACCGTGCAAAATATGTGCAGTTGATGAAAATTAAGCGCCATCGTTCAATCATCCTTTCTTCTGGTGCTTATTATACTATAAACCTTGTACAGAATCTTACAACACGCACAAAAAAAGCGTGCAATCTGTTTTAGGATTGGACGCTCCACTCTTTGATATATAGGTACAAAGTCTCATTTTCTTTTTCTGCTGCTTTTGACGAGAGTCATGCGCCGTGAATGGCGAAGCCACGAATAGTAGGACTTTAGATCCCTTAGCTCGATTGTTTCTGACATGCGCCCAAGGAAAGTTACTATGATCATTTTATGTAGCGGAGTTCCGGTTATATCCGTTTCTGTCATCGAGTCCGCAAATTCAGCAACAAATACGAGATCGTCGTCAATTAAATAAACGTCCTGCTCATTGCGGTAATAAGGCTCGATGCGGCCTTGTTTCAAGCATTCCCATAAATATTCAGCTATATCTTCATAACCGGTTTTCTCGCTTTCTATCCGGTCAAGCCAACGACTTTTGGCATGGTTTGTAATAACGATATCCGCTACTTTTTTGTCACCTAGATCAATATAAAACGACTCATATGTGTTCCATCTTCTCGTCATTCTATCTTTCACTTCGCAACCTACTCCTTCCAAAGAACCAGGGCTTTTATACTATGAATTTAATTCCATTCTATCACGATTGTCCGAGATTACAACAAAAAATTAAAGTCCGACCATATTTGTAAGTTTTTGGCTATTATAATAAAAAAAAGACGTTTCTCAGTGTTATTGCACACCGTGAAACGTCTTTTAGTGCATGTTTTGAAGTTTTTACCAATATTTCCTTCGTTATGCGATTGATTAACTTTACGAACAACGTCATCAGACGAGTGTTTTCGACTAAACCTTTACAAACTATAAAATCTAGTTTTATCTTCGCTGTCTTTGCTGTACTCTGTCTTAATCTCGTTTCGATACGATCGTTCAATCTTCCGTACGTACGAGAGCTTCCCCATCTGCCGCACAGCCTCTTCAGAGCGTTCCGCATTCATATACATCACAACGTAATGCATCTTCCGCGACATATAATGAACCGTCCCGAACCTCTCCAGTGATCTTGCCGCTTTCAAATCACTTACCCAAACGATATAACCTGTTCGATCCGGTAGCATCTTTTCCCTCCTAAAAGGTTTGCGTAGCAAACCTCACTTCGTAAGCATTTACCTAGGTTTGCGTAGCAAACCTCACTTCGTAAGCATTTACCTAGGTTTGCGTAGCAAACCTCACTTCGTAAGCATTTACCTAGGTTTGCGTAGCAAACCTCACTTCGTAAGCTTATGCTTCTTCCTTATTCGCTCTTATGGCTTCTAACTTAACCGCAACCGCCGCTTCCACAGCTGCATGAGCCGCCGCTTCCACAGCTACCGCCTCCGGCAGCTTTTTCATTGCCAGGGACTTTAATATTGTCTGAAACGGACTCCGCTATCGTGCGGGATACATCATAAAGCATTTCATCGACAATCTGCTCGGCCAGCTTGAAGCGGCGAACGCTTTCAATTTCGCTTAGCTCTCGTTCGATTTGCTTCACTTTGTCTTTCGCTTCGTTGTAGTCAGGATGAAAGCGCCCGAATCGTTGGCATTCCTCAAACAGTATCTTCGCTTTATCGAACCGTTTGGTAATTTGCTTCACTTCTTCATCTTCATTCACAGCAGACTTCCAATATAAATATTCGGCAACTTCAGCCGATTGATTAATCGAATCACCTAAATCATAGGCGCAAAGCAGCAGCGACGCCATATCGAGAGAAGAAACGCCGCCTTGCGGTTGCTCCAACTGAATAGCCGTTAAACCTTCAGCAGTTGGCATTTATCCACCTCTTTCCCATTCGCTAAATTCTACACTATCATATCATATTTAATTAGCCAATAGATAGAGATTATATTGGGCTGCCCTGACCTGGTATCACTAAGCACATCTCTTCCCACATATCAGGAGTCAGCCTGATCAGCTCTCGCTGCGGGTCATCACGCAGCAGCCCGACGACGGCCCAGTCGTCGCCTTGCTGCTCAAGCTTCTCAGGCACAAACGAACGAAGCTCTCTTTCCATGCGAAGCTGTACAGGCGTTTGCCATTGCAATGCCTTCTCGATTAATTCTTTTCTTGTTGAATGATGGTATGCACGCAGCTGCTTTGTCCACATGGAAGGCACAAGCTCCATTTCAGAGAACAAAAGCGGTTTTTTCCTAGCCTCTAAATCACTGAGTTCATAATGATGAAGCGGAAAAGCTTCATAAATATAAGAAGGAGCGGGTATTTTTGATTCCTCCTTCGGCAGAAGCTCAAGTAAGCGCGATCCCTCTATATCGATACTAACGAATGGATAATTATATTCGTCATTCGCAAATTCTGTCTGAACCATTTTGCGTGCGGGATATCCTGCTTTTTGCAAACATGCTCGAATCTCACTTATACGAGACTTTTCAACAATGAAATCCAAGTGACCAAGCTTCTCCATCAATAAAGGGGCTACTCCGGAATCATTTTCCACTATTGCCGCCATCTCTTCACTATCGCAGCGCAGCAGCGCAACTTCGGCGAAGAAAGTACGGCTAGCACGGCTCGTCCATACTTCCAACAAAGCGATTACCGTAGTAGGCAAATGATCTCCGCCTGATGCCTGCTCAAGAAAGCTTTGAATGGAGGCTCTTGATCTTCCTTGCTCCAGCGCCCTTGTAATTGATGCTGTTTCAAGACGGTAAACAGAAACCTGCTCATCTGATTTGCGTTCAGCTATAAGCTCCAGCTCCCACCTTATCCAGAAGGGACATTCTGGTTGTACAATCAATTCCCCATTCGGTTGAACGGTAACAACTGCATCAAGCTCCTGTACCTGCATCGGAGGCTCTTTACGTAATGGAGCAGCTGCTTTCCATCTGAAAAAAAACTCATTGTCTACTGCTTGCTGACAATCTACCAGCTCCATCCAGCCTAGATTATGCCATAAACCAAACCAGCTTGGCCTTGGTTGATTTCTATTTATGTTTTGCTCCTGGACTGTATCAGCAACGATCCGATTCTCATGAAGCCACGTATCCACACGCTGATTAGAATACCATTCACCTGCTTGAAGGCTCGTCAACGAGGCAGCCAAATGGGCGTTTCCACCTGCGGCTGGAAGCAGCAGCGCCAAGCACCAATTCATTAATTGATATTCTCTCACAGCCTCATCAAGCATTAGCCATTTTCTAAGCTGGTCATCATTCCATTTCAATGCCCCATTCACTGCTGTTAACAGCCCAAACGCAAAACCCGCTTCCAAAATGAAGGCAACCTGTACAGGATAAATATCTGAGTAGGACCATTTCAGTTCAAATGATTTAAGCCAGCACTCCTCCAAATCCGCAGCCTGCAGCAGCTTAGCAATCGTCTTTTTGGGAAGCGTGCCGTTTGTCGTAAGAGATAAGCCGCTTCGCCCCAATAACGAAAAGGCACTGAGCAGCTGTCTGCCAAGCGGCCTGCAATATGGTCGCATGACACCATTCATTAGTCTTTCCCTCTGATGCTCAGTCAGCGCCTCAGCTTTGTATGGGAATAACATCCTCTGCCATACTGCGAAACATTCTACAGGCATAAAATACAAACTCTCTCCCCATACTTTATGTACCGTGAATAATACGCCCCATTCCTCAAGCTCTGCCAATGCGAGCTGACATTCCGCCCCTGAGAGGCTTGTGTTGTTCCGAAGAACTTTAAGGAGCCGTTCTCCGTCTGCGGGAGCAGCTGCAAAATAACGCAGCATTTCCGTCAATACTTCCGCTGCATGCGGCGAGAGCATAGATACAGCTTCTCGAATTGTCTCATCGTCTACCGCTGCTTCTCCCCATGACAGGCCTCTTTGACCAGCTGTCTTCCATAGCGGTCCCTGCATCATATGATCCAAGCGCTCAGCAGATAACTTGCCTAGCAGCTGTTTCATTTTCATAGAGCAGCAGCCTCCTCAAGCTTATCCTCAACATGCGGCAAACTAAGTCTCTCGTAGTGATACCCTTGCTCCAGCATAAAAAGCTGTCTTTTCATCGCAAATTCCGTTTCCTTCGTCTGATCCGTTACAATGGTATAAAACCATGCGCAATTGTTAATCGCTTTTGGGCGCAGCAATCTCCCAATCCGCTGAGCTTCCTCTTGCCGTGAGCCAAAGCTGCCGGATAATTGAATGGCTACGGATGCATCAGGCAAATCCACTGCAAAATTAGCTACCTTGGATACGATTAACACCGATATGTCGCCTGCTTTAAAGCTGTCATAAAGCATTTGTCGCTCCAATTGCGGCACCTCTCCCGTCAGCAAGGGAGCGCCAATAACTGCGGACAGCTCATGCAGCTGGTGCAAATACTGGCCAATAATTAAAGTCGGTTTGCCTGCATGCTCCCGCAATAGCTGCTCTACAACTTTGATTTTTGCGGGATTTTCCGCAGCCAATCTGAGCTTGGAACGCGCAGAGGCCTGTGCATACAAAGCCGCTTTACTTATATGTAGTGGAACCCTAATCTCCGTGCAAGCTACTGTCGCTATATACTCGCCAGCCTCGGCTGTCTTCCATTGCATGTCGAACTGCTTTGGACCTATTAATGAATATACATCCTCAGCACAGCCATCCTCACGTACGAGTGTCGCAGTTAATCCAAGCCGTCTTGTCGCTTGTATATCTGCAGTCATCCGGAAGACTGGAGCTGGCAGCAAATGCACCTCATCGTAAATAATTAGCCCCCAATCCCGTTCGGAGAACAGCTTCATATGGGTAAAAGGAGACTCCTTGGATTTGCGATGCGTCAAAATATTGTAAGTTGCTATCGTAACAGGGCGTACCTGCTTCAATGTGCCGCAATATTGACCTACATCCGCATCCAACAGCGACGTTTTATCCAGCAGCTCGTCTTTCCATTGTTTTACGGAGGTAGAATTAGAGGTAAGAATAAGCGTTGCTCTACCCAAACGAGCCAATGCGGCTATGCCCACAATGGTTTTTCCCGCTCCGCAAGGCAATACGATTACGCCGCTTCCGCCCTCCACTTTGCCTTCCTTATAAAAAAGCTCAACAGCAGCTTGCTGATACTCCCTTAAGTCAAACAAACGATTACGCAGCGTATGCTTCCTCAGCTCTACCGTAAGCTCCTCGCCCACATGATAGCCTGCTAAATCAATGACAGGATATCCAAGCCGTGTCAGCTCCTGCTTCAAGGCGCCTCTACAGCCTTCATCAAGCTCCCAAGCGGCATTAAGCCGTGCTTTTACCCAGCTTGTTATTGACGGTTGTTCCGAAAGCTCATCCAAAATAGCTTGTTCTCCGTGCAGCATCAGTTTGTTCGATTCCGTAGACAACCACAGCTTGCCATATCTGCTAATCAGTTTGCGAATCATTACCTCCGCTTGAAATGGCAGCTCGTATCTGCTGTATTCTGTTAGCCAACCTATGATTTCTTCCCCAGTAATCCCAGCTGCTGCTGCATTCCAGAGAGTCAAAGGTGTCATTCGATAAGTATGGATCGCTCCAGCTCTTCTAATTGCATCCATGAAGAGAACGAGCTTATCTCTAGCTTGCTGTGCATGTGGCTTGCGTTCATCAAGCAGAACCATTAAGTCTGATTGCACAATTAATGGCCGATCGTTTGGATGCTGCATCATTCTCCTCCTTCAAAAATTCATCAAAACGGCCTTTCAAAAAAACAGCCTAGATCTTGCTCTTCCTCACAGTATGAAGAAATTAACACCATTTTATGCTTTAAGTATCTGGACAACTGCGCGATTTTTATGTTCAAGATGTGTTATAGTAATAAGAAGATTGTATATAAACTGCAAATTGGGGTGGAGGTACCGCATCTATGAAAAGAATTATAATCATTCTCCTCATGCTCATTTGCATGCCGCTTGCCGGCTGTACGGCCATTTCCGAGCTTTCTTCGAACGTTATACAAACCAACCAATGGTATCCGGTAGCTGGCTTTATAGATGGTGATACTTTCAAAATCAAAACAGGTTCTAGTGAAACGACGATTCGACTACTTTATGTAGATACGCCGGAGACCAAGAAACAAGATAGTCCAGCCGATCCATTCGGACCCGAAGCCGCTGCCTTCACTGAGACGCTTCTGACAGAGTCGCAAGAGGTTAGGCTTACCTTCGATAAGGAGCTTAAAGATCGCTACGATCGAACGCTCGCAATCGTGGAGCTGAAGGATGGACGAATATTAAACGAGGCGCTTATCGAGGAAGGTCTTGCGAAGGTACTCATCATAGAGCCTAACGTCAAGATGGAAAACGCATACAAGCAGCTGGAGCAGCAAGCTGAACAAGCTAAGCAAGGTTTATGGAGCAATGACGCCGAAATTAATCACACAAGCTTCCCTGTAAAAAAAGCGGCGCGAAGCGGCATTACGATTGAGGTGGACAAACAAGCCGAGCTTGTCACCATAACGAATACGACGGATGATGCCATTCAAATGAAAGGCTGGAAGCTGGTCAGCGTTCGAGGCAATCAAACCTATCCGTTTAGCCAATATGTCCTGAATGCACAGAAAAGAGTAGTCATTTCCTCAGCAGACGAGGTGCGTTCATCAGATGATGACCTGCTCCTTTGGGGAGCAACAAATATTTGGAACAACAAAGAATCGGACCCTGCAGAGCTCTATAACGAATACAATGAATTAGTAGCCGTATGGGAAGACTAATAACAAACAAGGCTGTCCAAGTGAACTGCACCCCGTCAAGTAGACAATATTAATAATAAAACCTGTTAAACGGCCTTAGTCCTAAACTCCATTGGACTGAGGCCGTTTAGTTTTGCCTGTAATCGTTCGTTATTGTAAAAGTGGATGTAGGCTTCAATGTCCCGTTCAAG